>DINP01000140.1:0-8061 GCA_002426025.1 Bacteroidales bacterium UBA5537
ACCCATAGTTCGTTTGTGAACTAATGATAACTACGCTATACGTGTTAATAGTTGATTGTCAAATTATTAGCTTTGTACCTTAGTTCTTACCAAAACATCTTTATTAACAAGAAAAACCACCATACCCAATGCATGGTGGTTTTATAATTTTTCAGAAGTTGATACAAACTATGCTTCTATCGCCGCAACACCCGGCAATACTTTGCCTTCNNTTATTGACAGCCGCAACCGAATCGCCACCACCTACGAGTGAAAACGCGCCTTTCTGGGTAGAATTGGCAATAGATTTGGCTATTTGAACAGTGCCCTCGGCAAAGCTGGGCATTTCAAAAACACCCATTGGGCCATTCCAGAGAATGGTTTGTGAGTTCATCAGTACTTTATCAAATAAGGCGATTGACTCAGGCCCGATATCAAGGCCCATCCAGCCATCGGGAACCTCATTTGATTTTACAAGTTTTGTTTCGGCATCGTTGGCAAAAGCATTGGCAGCAACAGCATCAACCGGAAGGATAATATTAACCCCGTGCATTTTTGCGCCTTCGAGCGTATTAAGTGCAAGTTCGAGCAAATCGTCTTCAACAAGCGAATTACCGACTTTTCCACCCATGGCTTTAATAAAAGTGAACATCATGCCACCGCCAACAATAAGGTTATCAACCTTATCGAGCAGATGATCGAGAATCTGGATTTTACCTGAGACTTTGGCCCCACCTAAAACTGCTGTAAATGGTTTTTTGCCTTCTTTCAGCACCTTATTAAGGCTGCCCACTTCGGCATTCATCAGGTAGCCAAACATTTTGTCGTTGGGGAAAAAGGCAGCAACCAATGCTGTGGAAGCATGGGCGCGGTGTGCAGTACCAAAGGCATCGTTGATGTAGCAATCGGCGTAGGAGGCCAGTTGTTTGGTAAAATCTTTCTGTTTCTCTTTGGTAGCTGCTTTGGCAGCTTTCTTTTCGTCATCGGTAGCTGTCTCTGGCAGGCGGGGTTTGCCCTCTTCCTCTTCGTAATAGCGGAGGTTTTCAAGCAGCAGTACTTCACCTGGTTTTAATCCTGCACTCATTGTTTTAGCTGAATCGCCCATGCAGTCATCGGCAAACTTAACATCGAGTTTCAGGACAAGATTTAAATATGGAATGATATGCTTGAGCGAAAGCTTATTTTCAAAATTCTTTTTAGGCCGTCCTAAATGTGACATCAGGATAACTGAACCGCCTTCGGCCAGCACTTTTTTAATAGTGGGAAGTGCGGCGTCAATGCGGGTGGTGTCGGTAATCTTTAGTGAGTCGTCGAGAGGCACATTAAAATCTACCCTGATAAGGGCACGCTTTCCTGTAAAGTTATAAGAGTCAATTGTTTTCATGATCAAATATTTAAGTTTTAAACGATTGCGAAGATACGGATTTTCAGGGAAAACTTAAAGTGATTCCTTCAAACTCTATTCAGCCTAAATACTGACCAGAGCAACTACTTTTTCCTATCTTTGCTCAACACCAATTTGTTATTGCAATGCACAATTACACAGGTAACCTGGTTTCAAAACTGCCATTTACCGGCACCAGTATTTTTGCTGTTATGTCGGCACTTGCCCGCGAGCACAATGCTATAAACCTTTCGCAGGGTTTCCCCGATTTTCCGGTTTCCGAAAACCTGATTAAGCTGGTTAACAGTTATATGAAAAAGGGGTTTAACCAGTATGCTCCCATGCCCGGAATTTTGCCTTTGCGGGAAGGCATTTCAGCCATGTTTCAGCAAAAGTATAATGTGGCCTACCATCCCGAAAATGAAATTACCATTACTGCTGGTGCAACTCAAGGGCTGTTCAGCGCAATAACTGCTTTTATCAGGCCGGGTGATGAGGTTATTGTTTTTGAACCGGCTTACGATAGTTATGGGCCTGCTGTGAAGCTTCAGGGTGGATTGGTGAAGTATGCCAGTTTAAAAGAACCCGATTACTGCATTGACTGGGAAACGTTGCCTTCACTTATTTCGGGCAATACCCGCATGATTATCATCAATTCGCCGCACAACCCTACCGGTAGTATTTTGAAAGCAAGCGATATGAAGAAGCTAGAGAAGCTAACCGCCAATCGCGACATCCTGGTACTGAGCGATGAAGTTTATGAGCACCTGATTTTTGATGGTCACAAGCACGAAAGCGCCTGCATTTATCCCGATTTGGCCAAACGCTCTTTAATTGTTGGTTCTTTCGGTAAGACATTTCACACAACTGGTTGGAAGTGCGGCTTTGTGCTGGCTCCGGCCAATCTTACGGCTGAATTCCGGAAAGTACATCAGTTCGTTGTATTCGCGGTGAATACTCCTGTGCAATATGCAGTGGCAGATTATCTTAAGCATCCCGAGAATTATCTTGAACTTGGTAGTTTTTATCAGCAGAAGCGCGATCTTTTTTTGAAGCTGATTGGCGCATCGCGGTTTAAATCAGTACCTGCCGGTGGAACTTATTTTCAGTTGCTCGACTACAGCCGAATCAGCGACGAAAAGGAGACTGATTTTGCCATCAGGTTAACCAAAGAACATAAAATTGCCTCNNGCCGAGGTTATTTGCAGGATTTAGTTGGCTTCTCCTGTCTTAATATTGTTAAGTGATTTACATTGCATTTATTCATGATAATATCTCTGATATATGACATCACCCAAAGCCATTTCACCGATAAAGGTTACTATTGTTCAGGCTCCGCTTGTGTGGGCCGATAAAAAAGCCAACCTGGCTTATTTTGCCAAAACCCTTGAACCCCTTTATGGCGGCACCGATCTGGTTGTGTTACCCGAAATGTTCGCCACAGGTTTTGTCACCGATCCTACAGAGGTGGCCGAAACAATGAACGGCATCGTAATGGATTGGATGACGGCTACTGCATCAAATCTTGGATGTGTAATAACAGGGAGTATTACCATAGCTGAAAAAGGCAGGTTCTATAACCGTCTGATCTGGATGCGGCCTGATGGTAGTTTTGAAACCTATGATAAAAGGCATCTTTTCAGAATGGGCAACGAACATCAGCGTTTTTCGGCTGGTAAAAAGCAATTGATTGTTGACCTGAATGGCTGGAAAATAATGCCACTGGTATGCTACGATCTGCGTTTTCCGGTCTGGAGCAAAAACAGGTATAAGGATGGTTCTTATGAATATGATCTGGTCTTATACATTGCCAACTGGCCGGCCAGCCGCAGTTCTGTTTGGAAGTGGCTGCTGACGGCAAGAGCTATAGAGAATCTCGCTTATTGCGTTGGCGTAAACCGCATAGGCGATGATGGGCATGGACTTCCGCATTCGGGCGATTCCCGGGTGCTCGATTTCAAAGGCAGAAAAATCGTGAAAGCGGCTACAGGCGTTGAATCAGTTAATACTGTTACGCTCGATCACAAAAAGCTGCAGGATTTCAGAACCAAATTTGCTGTCGGGCTCGATTGGGATTTCTTCGACATTAAACACTAAATCCATGGAACGGCATTTATATGCCTGTGCAATACAATTTGAACTAATTTTGCCTTGCCGGAAATTGAATTGTTTTGCTGACAACTTCATCCGGCCTGACAAACAAGTTTGAAATGAGATTTGAAGATTACTCCTTTGCCCCGGTTATAAAAAAGAATCTGGCTATTGCTGGTTTTACACGGCCAACAGATATTCAGTACAAAACCATTCCGCCTGTTCTCAAAGGTGAGGATGTGCTGGCCATTGCTCAAACCGGTACTGGCAAAACCGCTGCTTTTGCAATTCCTATCCTGCATAAATTAATTGCCGACCGTGAAGCTGGTGACGGCATCCGTTGCATGGTGATGGAACCTACCCGGGAGCTTGCTTTGCAGATTACCGATGTTTTTAACTCGCTCGGCAAGGGGAGTAGGGTAAGAACCTTGTGTGTGCATGGTGGTGTTGAACAGGACCCGCAGATTGAAAGACTGGCCAAAGGCGTTGACATTCTGGTTGCTACGCCGGGCAGGATGTTTGACCTTGTAAGCCAGGGTCATATCACCACCGACAAAATACAGATTCTGGTGTTGGATGAAGCCGATCACATGCTCGATCTTGGTTTTATTAACGACATCAGGCAATTGGTTAAAATTCTACCGCGCAAAAGGCAAACGCTGTTCTTTTCTGCTACTATTGATGCCGAAATAAAAAAACTGGCCTATTCACTGGTAAAAGATGCCATCCGCATACAAATATCGCCCAAAGACCCCGTTTCTAAAAATGTTGACCATTCGGTGGCATATATCGCGATGGACGATAAAAGGTTTTTTCTTGAGCGACTGGTTAATATGCACCCCGAAAGTAAAATCCTCGTCTTTGTCAGGACAAAAGTCAGGGCCGAAAGGCTTTATTCTGCCATGGAAAGGGTAGAAATACAAAGCATCACCATCCATGGCGATAAGGATCAGAAAGAGAGGATATCGGCCTTGCGGAAATTCAGGGATGGCCTGGTAAGAGTGCTGATCGCCACTGATGTCAGTGCCCGTGGAATAGATATTGCCGGAGTAGAATATGTTGTAAATTACGATTTGCCCGAACAGCCCGAAAATTATGTTCACCGTGTCGGCAGAACCGGTCGCGGTAAAAAGAGAGGAGTTGCAATCTCATTCTGCAGCCCTGAAGAAAAGGATTTGCTTGATGCCATTGAGGTTTATACCGGAAATGATATTGCCAGGCTCGAACTGACGAAAGGCGATTACGAAATGACCCTGAGTGCCACATCAGAATCGAAAGCCGACTGGAAATCGCTGGTTGAGCAGGCCGAACTTGATGAAGCGAAATACAATAAAGGGAAAAAGAAAAAGAAATAAGCGATTATCTGTAAACCAAAGTTTTCGATTTCACAACGAAAGAAATATGAGGGTGTTAAAGACTTGCCAATTTCAGCATTTTAACTTTTTACTTTTTNNCTTTTTACTTATGTGGGTTTACCCTTTTATCACCAATTTAAACCCCACCCCATGTACATTGATAAGTTCTACTTTTTCGTCAGCTTTTAGGTATTTACGGAGTTTGGCGATATAAACATCCATGCTGCGGGCATTAAAGTAGCTGTCGTCCTGCCATATTTTATTTAAGGCATAGCTTCGGTCAAGTACTTCGTTCAGATTTTCGCACAGCAACCTGAGCAGTTCATTCTCCTTTGAAGTAAGGCGTTGCTCTCCACCTTCCCATTTCAGGGTTTGCAGGTTATAGTCAAACGAATAGTTCCCGACTGTGAAAATTTTCCCTCCCTGAGGTGTATGGCCCGACCGGCGTAGTATTGCTTCCATTCGCAGCATGAGCTCTTCCATGCTGAAAGGTTTGGTCAGGTAATCATCGGCACCCGATTGAAACCCTTTCAATTTGTCTTCTTCGAGCGATTTCGCCGTTAGAAAAAGAATAGGAATGCTTTTGTCGTGCATCCTGATTTCTTTTGCCAAAGTAAAACCATCTTTAACCGGCATCATCACATCAACAATACAAAAATCGAACTGCTCTTTTGAAAAAAGATCATACGCCTCCTGTCCGTTTATACATAGTTTGGTAGCATATCCCTTGGCTTCGAGGTACGATTTCAAAATATTTCCCAGATTGCGGTCATCTTCGGCCAGCAGAACCCTTGTTTTTTCTTTTTCCATTTCCGTTATTATTAATTCTGATCAATACTTTACCTGTTTTTCAAACTAGCAATCTATTAACTATTACCTGTTAGTTATTAACTACTCCCGTGGGCAGCCAGATTTTAAAAGTCGAACCTTTACCGGGTTCGCTATCTACGCTTATTTTGCCTTCGTGTTTTTCAACAATAAACTTCACGTAGCTCAATCCAAGCCCGAAACCTTTCACATTGTGCACATCGCCTGTCGGGACGCGATAAAGCTTATCAAAAATTTTCTTTTGGTTCGCTTTATTTATACCAATACCATTATCCGTTATGCCAATGAGTACACCACTATCCCAATCCTCTGTTGTTACAACAATCAGCGGCTTTTTCGGAGTGTATTTATTGGCATTGTCGAGCAGGTTGTTGATTACATTGGTTATATGGACTTTATCGGCTAATACTTCAGGATGTTCAGATCTGAAATCAGTTGTGATACTGCCATCCCTTATTTCAACCTGAATGGCGATTTTTCTGATTACATCTGATATAACAGAATGCAGATCAATATTTTCCTTTCTCAGGCTTAGTTGCCCTTTTTCGAGGATGGCAGTCTGAAGTATTTTCTCAGCCATCACCCCAAGTCGCCTATTTTCCTGACTGATAATATCAATATACGAATAAACCAGTTCATCGGTTTTACTAACCTCGGGATCGTTTAGTACCTCACATGCAAGCGAAACAGTTGATATTGGTGTCTTGAATTCATGGGTCATATTGTTGATAAAATCATTCTTCATCTCCGTTAGTTTCTTTTGCCGGATGATAGCCATAATTACCACCACAAAAGCGATGATGATTATCAGCATCAGGGCAGCCGAAACAATCAGCATTCCGCTCATCTGCACAAGCAAATATTTTGTCTGACCAGGAAACCAGATGAGCAGATAATCGGGCGGTGAATAGTCGTTTCCGGGAAACAACTGGAAGAACATCCCTTTTTCCAGTAACTCTTTCTGCATTCCGGGGTTTTTCTCAATCACCATAATATTCCGGCTCTCGCTGAAAACCCCGAATTCATATTTCGCCTTAATGCCTTTTTCGCGCAGCGTTTGCTTCAAAAGCGAATCAATTTGTCCTTTGCTGACCCGGCTTTCTATATTGGGGGCGAAGGGCGAATTAAACATTTCATCAAACATCTGGTTCAGTAGAAATGCTTTTTTGCGATTCAATTGCATGGCGCGTTCACTCAGGTTTTTGTCGCCTGATCTCTCTTTTCCCGAACCGGGAAAGTTCATGGCTGCCGAATCAGATTTCTTCACTAATTTCCACTGGTTATCTTCAAAAACCTCGCTCCATTCCTGCTGTCGCTGATAATTGAACAATCCTGCAGTGTCGGGCTCAATACCAAGTTTTTTAGATTCGAGATAAAGTAAATAGTCCAGGGAATCAATCGTGCGCAAAAGGCTGTTGTACTCCTGGTTTTTTTTGATCTGCCGGCTCACTTCACCTTTTTCGAGCCTTACCATTACTTCGCCCACCGCATCGGCAACACTGCGCTGAAAATTGGCTTCGCGCAACTTCACCGCGCTGCGGATCCAATAAGCCTGTATCCCGGTAAGGATAATCAGTGCAGAGCTGACAAGTATGGCAATAAAGAGGATAAGCCGGCGGTTCATGCATGCAAAGGTAAGGGCATGGCTGCATATTGATGTTTTGCATTAACAACTTTTAACTTTTGTTGGTTTTCGTTAACAATGCAACCCCGTTTGCTATATTAATTTTGTTTCATCGAAATGATACTACTGATTACTGCCAGCTACTTGTTGTACTCAGTTAGATATTTTGTGTGTGTGTAAAGTGTTTCATAGGTTTTGTTGTGTTAAAATGCAGTCTCCCCACAAGGCTGCATTTTTTTTGTGCCGACTTCTGTATCTTTGTGGGGTAATTAAAAAGAATTTAAAATCTGTTATATGATTGATCTTAAAGTAAATATTGATAAGCTGGAGGGTTTTGTCGAAAAGTCATCGGTTTATGCTTATGAGACACAACTGCTACTTCATCAGGGTGCCTTACTCAATAAAACAGGCAAAGGCAACGATTTTTTAGGCTGGGTTTCCCTGCCCGATGAAATTGATGAAGCCCTGCTTACTTCTATAGAAGCCGACGCGAAAGAAATTGCTGCCAAGGCTGATATTTACGTGGTAATTGGCATTGGGGGTTCTTACCTTGGTGCCAGGGCCGTAATTGAAGCCCTTCAAAGTAATTTTGCCGGTCTTCAGGATAAAGTAAAGCGCAAAGCGCCATTAGTGGTGTATGCAGGAAACAATATTTCGGAAGACTATCTGGCCGATCTGATTGATATTCTGGATAAGCACGAATATGCACTTACCGTGATTTCAAAATCAGGAACTACTACCGAGCCAGCCATCGCTTTCCGTATCCTGCGCAGGCATCTTGAACAAAAATATGGTCAGGC
>DINP01000140.1:8108-33379 GCA_002426025.1 Bacteroidales bacterium UBA5537
AATTACCAGCCATCCCTTATCTATATCACCGAATGGTGGAAACAGCTTTATGGCGAAAGTGAAGGAAAGCAGAACCGCGGTATTTTCCCGGCAGGTGTAAGTTTTACAACCGATCTGCATTCAATGGGACAATATGTACAGGAAGGGCTTCGGGTTCTGTTTGAAACTGTAATCAGCATTGAAAAACCAAAACGTGAAATTGCAGTCCCCCTCGAAGATGATGATGCCGACGGACTGAACTTCGTTGCCGGTCTAAGGTTGCATGAAGTTAACCGACAGGCCGAACTGGGTACCTTGCTGGCTCATGTAGACGGGCAAGTGCCTAACATCATTATCAGTTTGCCCCAGGTTAACGAAAACACCATAGGGCAGTTGCTCTATTTCTTCGAGTTTGCGTGTGCGCTTTCAGGCTATATTCTCGATGTAAATCCCTTCGATCAGCCTGGCGTTGAAGCATATAAAAAGAATATGTTTGCCCTGCTCGGGAAACCGGGGTTTGAAGAACAAACCATAGCTCTACGCAACAGGTTGAAGTAGGAATCCACAATTATTTATTATCCTGTCTGGCTTATGCCGGGCAGGATTTTGCTTTTATACTGTTTTTAAATTTTGATTTCAATATAAAATTCCTTATATTTAACGTGTTTAAAAACAGATAGTCATGGAAAATCTATTGTTAAAAATAATGGCTGAAAGCTTTGAACGTAAGCAGGCCGATGAAAAAAAACAGGTAAAGAATCTTCCATTTATAACCATTTCGCGTGAATATGGCTGCCAGGCGAATCTGCTAGCGGTAATGCTGAAACAAGAATTGGACAAGGGCGGAATCCCCTGGCGGATTGTGAACAAGGAGATTATATACAATGCTGCCAAAGAGTTGAATCTGCATCCTGATAAAATCTCTAATATTTCGGGAGCTGTTAACAGAACCCAGATGGACGAAGTTTTACATGCTCTGTCAACCAAGTATTACAAAAGCGACCGCAAAATCAGGCAGACGTTAGCAAGCGTTGTGATGAATACAGCGCAAAGTGGCCATGCAATTATCGTAGGTAGGGCAGGGGCAGCCATAACCAAAGATCTTCATCCCGCGATTCATATTCATATGATAGCTCCCTTAGAGTGGCGGCTTAATTCATTATTAAAACGAAACGGGCTCAAGCGGGAAGAAACCCTCAAAGATTTGACTTCAATTGACCATAAGCGCTACAAACTGATAAGGGATTACCTGAAATGGGCTGAGCCAAATGAACAACTCTTCGACCTGACAATAAACTGTAGCACCGTTAGCCATCTCGAAATGCTTGAAATAATTCTGAAGCTGGCTGCGATGAGGAAAATAATCTAATAGGGGTTACGCATTCTTACTTTTCAGCAACCATAATGGCAGAAACACCCATTAATAATGGCGTACCTGTAGTTTTGCTGAACCCTGCTTTTTTCAAAACATCCGATAATTCGGGAATTGACCAATAGTTATTTCCTGAATAAGCGAGATAATCGTATGCAGCCCGGTTGCCCGAAAAGATTCCCCCAATGGGGGCGGTAAAGAATTTCATATACTGATGATAGCCCCAGCGGATCAGTTTGTTCGAAGGCTGGCTGGTTTCAACAATAACAAAGCGGCCTCCGGGTTTCAATACCCTGAATATTTCACTGATGTGCAATTGCGCATCAGGATTTTCAAATGTCAGGTTGCGGAAGCCAAACGATATTCCGATAGCATCGAAGAAATTATCCTCAAATGGCATATTTCCGGCATCCCCTTGTATCAGTTTTACCCGTCCTTCGCCGAATATAGCAACTTTCTCTTTTGCACGTTCGAGCATAGTATGACTAAAATCAAGCCCGAAAAGTTCGGCTGATTCAGAAGCATTCCTGGCAATATGCATGGTTAAATCGGCAGTGCCACAACAGAGATCTAAAACCCGTTCTGGTTTGTTTTCCAGAACCTTGGCAGCCGTTTTTTTGCGCCAGCCCTCATCCATATTCAGCGTGAGCAGGCGATTGAGGAAATCGTATTTTGGCGGGACTTCAGTAAAAATCTTTTGGGTTGGCCTTTGGCCGGATTCATCGCGGAACATAATTGTATTTTTCATTGGGATTGCAAAGGTATGGGTTTCAGGTTTACAATGTTTCAGGATTGCCTATGTGAAAATATTCTGATATGAATTTCACTGCTTACAGATGAAAGTTTGAAAATTTCACCCCTTGTATTTGATTTAGCATAAATTCATGTAAGTTTGTGGTAATCAAAAATTCTACACAATCATGCGCAAACTTTTCATCATCATGTCAATGGCAACTTTGATTGCTGTTGCTGGCTGCATTAAAAAACAGCCGGTATCTAACGGAACTGAAACTGTAAAATCATTTATTGAACAACCAACCGTGGAAAAAGTTATAAAAACCTTAACTGACTCTTTGGGAGAGGCAGCTTCTTTTCGAATTGAAAGAGGAGTAAAGCAAGCCGCTTCACTCTGGCGCGAAAGCGATGGTACTGTGGCAGATTTTGAAAAGTTCTGTACAGAGAATTTTGTGTCTGATGATGCTGCACTCGAAACCCTTTTTACAAAACTGGAACGTAATTTTGAAATTTTCAGAGGCTATTTCCATAAAATGGATGTGCTGCTGAAAGAACCCATCCAACTCACCGGTCCCGAAGTAGAGCCTGTGGATATGATGTTTGGAAGTTACGATGCATCTGCCCATCTCGATGATGATTTCTTCAATAATAAAATTGCCTTTATCACCGCGCTTAACTTTCCTTTTTATTCATTGAAGGAGAAAACAGAAATGGGCGAACAGTGGAGCCGCAAAGAATGGGCTTATGCCCGCATGGGTGACCGTTTTACTTCTCGTGTGCCGGCCGACATAATTCTGAAAGCTTCGCAAACTCTCACCGAAGCTGATGCTTACATTTCTGATTATAATATTTATATGGGCAAGCTGCAGAATGCAGAAGCAAAATTCCTGTTTCCGGCCGATATGAAACTGATTACCCACTGGGGCTTGCGCGATGAACTGAAATCGAACTATACCGGTGATAATGGCCTGGATAAGCAACAAATGATCTATACGGTGATGAAGCGCATAATTGATCAGAGCATTCCACAGCAGGTGATCAATAGTGATAAGTACGCCTGGAATCCGGTTGATAATAAAATTTACGCAGATGGTGCTGAAGCAACATCAACTCCAGAGCCCGATAAGCGCTACCAGGTGCTGCTCGATAATTTTCATGTGATGAAAGCCATTGATGCTTACAGTCCCAACTTTCCTACTTTTATCAGCCGTGCATTTGAAGGTGGCATGGAGATTCCCCAGGAAGATGTGGAGCGTTTGTTTACCGAATTTGTTTCATCGCCCCAGGTAAAAGAGGTTGCAGCCTATATCAGCGCACAGCTTGGCCGTCCGCTTCAGCCATTTGACATCTGGTACAATGGTTTTAAATCACGCGGAGGTGTTCCCGAAGAACAACTCACAGCGATTACATCTAAAAAATATCCCAATCCCAAGGCATTTGAAGCCGATTTGACAAATATTCTGGTTAAACTGGGATGGGATAAGACCAAAGCTGCAAAAATAACTTCTCTGATCGTGGTTGATCCTGCCCGTGGCTCAGGCCATGCATGGGGTGCCGAAATGCGCAACGATATAGCTCACCTGCGTACCCGCATTGGTGAAAATGGTATGGATTACAAAGGCTATAACATAGCGGTACATGAGTTCGGCCACAATGTGGAGCAAACCGTTACTATGAATGATGTAGATTATTTTATGCTGCAGGGCGTTCCGAATACGGCGTTTACAGAAGCAGTTGCTTTCCTTTTCCAGAAACGCGATCTTGAACTGCTTGGTATGCCGAATGCCGATCCAAACAAAGATTATATGATGGCGCTCGATAATTTCTGGTCGTGTTATGAGATTATGGGCGTATCCCTGGTTGATATGAAAGTTTGGAAATGGATGTATGAAAATCCGGATGCTACAGCAGCTCAGCTTAAAGATGCGGTTATTTCAACCGCGAAGGAAGTCTGGAACACATACTACGCCGGCGTAATGGGCGGAAAAGATGAGCCCATTCTGGCCATTTATTCCCATATGATTGATAATCCGTTATATCTGTCGAATTACCCCATGGGTCACCTGATTGAGTTTCAGGTTGAACAGCAGGTAAAAGGCAAGCCACTNNTCGGGGGTGACTTTAACGGTCGCCCCTTTTAAAATTTAATGATGATGAAACAACTGCTATTCATCCTTGCTATGGTATTTACCATTCAAGCTAAAGCGCAAGTGACCCTTGAGCATAGTTACGATGGTTTTGGAACCATTGGCCACCTCGAATTTCAGGATGATAAATACGCGATTCTTGAAACCGCTAACAACAGGTGCAGGCTCTATAATGAAAACCATTCCTTGTATAAAACTATAAATCTTCCCGTGCCGGCAGGTTATACCCTTAATGGACTTCAATATGTTACCGATGGTTTGTTTAACACCGATAACCTGATCGAAATTTCATATACCTATTATATACAGTCGGGCAGCAGTTACGTCTACGAGAACAGGGTTGCCAATGAAAACGGACAGATTCTTGTAACAATTACGGGAGCAAGTTCGGTTTTGGTTGACTTTTTTGAAGATTCGTGGAAATACATTGCCTGGATTTACGATTATTCTTCTTATCCCTATCAGATTGATACCCGATACTATTCCTTGCCGGGACAACTGATAACCTCGAACAGCAACACTAAGTTTTCCGAAAACAGACTGAAATCTCCCTACCCCAATCCGGCCAGTGATTTTATTACACTTTCGTATAAATTGACTGGTAGAATTGATGGAACAATGCTGATTTCCAACGCTGAAGGGCAAATTGTGCGACAAATTGACCTCGGCCCTGACTTTGAGAATGTTATGGTTCCGATTGCAGGTCTGCCTGCCGGCATATATTTCTATATTACCGAGGGAGGTGAAGGCAATGGAAAATTTATTGTAAAAGACTGAATTTCAACAGAATTTATCCAGAATACCAGTTCTATCAATTTTAGACTTAATGCCTTGAACCTTTTTTTACTTTTTACTTTGAGCTTTTAACTTTGAGCTTCCGCCTACTCCATCACCAAATTAAACCCGCCTTTAATCAACACATTATCAAGTCCTTCCGGGTTCAGAATTTCCGTAAAGCCATTGCTGTTGCTTCCGGTTTGAACTTCTTTGGTAATAAATTTCATTTCATTGGCATCGTTTGAAGTCCTGACAATAACCAAACGCGTTTCTCCTGATTTTAAGATCGCTTCATCGGGCAAGGCCATAACTTCTCTTTCGCCGGTAAAAATTTCTGCTTCCAGGTACATGCCTGAAATAAGCTTTGCCTTTTCTGACTGCTGAATACTTCCAATTACAGCAATGGCTTTGGTTTCGGGGTCAATAGCGCGGCTGTAAGAGACAACCTGTCCCGTGAAAATTTCATTGGTATTATTGGGACTATAGAAGTTGATTTTTAAACCAGGCTTCAGGCCGGTCATTTCTCTCTCAAAAACGGAAAGCTTCAATTGCAATTGGTTTAAATCAACCAACTCCATAATAACTTTTTGAGGTTCAGCAAAAGCGCCAGTTTCAGCCTGGAGATTTGCTACATATCCTGCAATCGGCGCGAAGAGATTCAAATCGCTCTGAATCGCACCCTGGCTTACTTTTTCGATGTTTTGTCCAAGCAATAGTAAAATAGCTTTCTGCCCTTCTACCTTTGCCAACAGGCTTTTGTAATCGCTTTCTGCGTTGAGAAAGATTTTCTGTGATGCAATATTATCACCTGCCAATAACTTTTGCCGTTCAAATTCAGCCCTTGATGCCTTCAGCATTCCTGTGGCTTCGGCGAAATCCTGCTGTAAACGAATAAATTCAGTGCTTTCGATGGTACATAATATTTGTCCTTTGCTTACCTGATCGCCAACATTCACTGCTATTCTCTTTATTTTACCTGCAAGCAGGCTACTGATCTGAGCCATACCTGATGGAGCAGCAACGACATTTCCATTAGCCCTGATGCTTTCGGTGAAATTCATTTTTATAGGTTTGCCCAATTCCATACCGGATGACTCAAATTGCGATTTGCTAATTGTAATCACCTCATTTGTTGTAATTTCAGTATCCGTGTTCTCTGTTTTTTCCGATCCGCATGAAGCGATCAGAATAGCCGTTAACAGGAATATCAAATAATTGTATCGTGTATTCATGGTGCAATCAATTGAGGGTTAAATAGTTTAAATCCAATACAATGCGATTGTATCCGGCCAGATTTTCCAGATAATTTAGTTCGATCTCGGTTGCGGTTTCAAGGCTTTGAATAAACCTGAAAAAATCAATATCACCGCTTTGGTAGCCTTTTAGCGCGGTGCGGTATATTTCAGCAGCCAGCTTATTGCCAGATGAAGTATAATACTCAATGGCTTCGTTGTACTGCTTCAGTTCATTGTGCAGCGCTGTTTTTCTTGCTTCAAGCTGAAGTCGGAGATTTTCCTCTTCATTTTGAGCAATTTCATATCCAAGCCTGGCCGATTTTATTTTCGCACGCTGTCCGCCGAAAAACAAGGGGAAGGCAATCCCGACCTGATATCCGGTATAATTCTCGGCACCGGAATAAGAGTTGGTCCCGTTGAAATAGGATAAATTAATATCGGGAAACAGGCTGTTTTTTTCTATACCCACTTTTGCCTTTTGAATATCGGTGAATGTGGAAAACAATTGATCCTGTGCATTTCGGTTTTTTTCATTTTCTGATAATTTAAGCGGACTGAGCTTTTCAAACCTGATTTCTATGGCCGTATCGGACTGCAGTAGCTGTTGAAGTTCAGATAAAGCTTTTACGGTTTCTAGTTCTGCCTGTCGTTTCCTTAAGCTCAGTTGCTGATGTTTCGATTGCGCATTCAGCATCTCAAGATAATTGCTTTCACCTTGTTCGTAAAGCCTGGTCGCTGCAGATGAGAACCCGCTGTAAATGCTATCGAGATATTGGTAATGGATTGATCTGTTTTTACAGTAAAGCAGTTGATAATAGGCCTGCAAAACATTTCTGGTTAATACTTGCCTGCTTAGCTCAACAGAAGCTTCTGAATGGTTGATTTCAGCCTTGCCGGTTTTACGCTGTGCCATCAGTAAAGTAGGAAAACCAAAACTCTGCTCAACACCTAAGATGTGAAGAGGCTTGCCGTTTTCTGCTATATTATTCTGGTCATAACCATAATAGAAACCCGTTTTGCCAAGGCCTGAAGCGGCAGGCAGAATGGCTTTGCTCTGTTCCAAACGTAAGCTGTCGGCCCTGAATCCCATATTATTGCTGAGAGCTATGGTGACAGCTTGTTCTGAAGTTACCACTTTATTTTGTGCAAACGCACCAAGCCCAGGTATAAGTAAAATAAGGGCAATAGTTACGCCTCTTTTAAGTTTAAATGGCCACCATTGTATTCCGGTAACGGTATCGAAAATCGCGTAAAGCAGCGGTAAAGCAATCATGGTTAGCATGGTTGAAGTGATTAATCCGCCGATGACAACCGTAGCCAGTGGGCGCTGTACTTCTGCACCGGCCGAGGTTGAGATAGCCATAGGTAAAAAGCCGAGAGCCGCGGCTGCAGCTGTAAGCATTACCGGCCTTAAGCGTTGCATGGTTCCGGTCATAACGCGTTCGCGCATGTCTTTTATGCCGTGCTCTTTCAGTTCTTTCAGATGCTCAATCAATACAATCCCGTTCAGAACGGCTATTCCGAAAAGGGCAATAAAACCGACACCGGCTGAAATGCTGAAGGGCATTCCCCGAATCCATAAAAGCAGCACCCCGCCAACGGTTGCCAATGGAATAGCAGTAAAAACCATAGCGGCTTCTTTTATCGAGCCAAATGCAAAGTGAAGGAAAATAAAGATCAATAATAGCGCAACCGGAACGGCAATTTTAAGTCGTGCTGTTGCATTGCGTAGGTTTTCAAATTGTCCGCCATATGAAATGTAATAACCCGGAGGGAGTTTTAGTTTGCTGTTAAGAATGCCCTCAACATCGTTTACCACCGATTCCATATCGCGATTGCGCACGTTTATGCTGACCACCACCCGTCTGTGGGTGTTGTCGCGTGAAATTTTAGCGGGACCAGTTGTGTAGGTAATATCTGCCAGTTCACTCAGGGGAATCAGTTGCCCTCCAGATAGGTTTATCCGTAGGTTTTTGAGATCACTGAGTTCTTTTCGATGTTCTTTCTGCAGCCGGATAACCAGATCGAAGCGCTTTTCACCTTCAAAAACACTACCGGCTCCGGCACCGCCAAATCCGGCTGACACAATCTGGTTCAGATCTCCGGCATTCATTCCATATTGGGCAAGCTTATCACGGCGATACTTCACGCTCATTTGTGGTAGTCCGGCAGTTTTTTCAACAATCACATCCGCTGCACCCTCAACATTTTCAATCAGCCGTTTTACTTCAAATGCCTTCTGATTCAGCACTTCCATATCTTCCCCGAAAATTTTCACGGCCACATCTGCCCGAACACCGGTTATCAATTCGTTAAACCGCATCTCGATGGGCTGGGTGAATTCGTATTCAATACCTGGAATTACTGACAAGGCCTCTTTGAATTTATCAGCCAGTTCATCTTTGCTTTTTGCGGAAACCCAATCTTTTTTTGGTTTCAACTTGATAATTACATCGCTCTCTTCCATTGACATTGGATCGGTTGGAACTTCGGCTGCGCCAATGCGGCTGACGATCTGATCTACTTCAGGGAATTTATCCAGCAGTAAATTTTCCATCTGAGTGGTCAACTCAATGGTTCTGGTGAGCGATGTTCCGGTTTTTAACACCGGCTGTATTACAAAATCTCCTTCATCTAGGGTTGGTACAAATTCGCCACCCATGCGTGAATATAAAAACCCAATCAGAACCAAAGATGCCAAAGCACTGCCAAATACTGCATTTTTATGATCGTAGGCCCATTCAATCACGGGTTTGTAGGACCGGTATGCAATATTCATTATCCATTTAGAGATGCTTTTTTTCTTCTCTTTTTCAGGTTTTAGGAAAAGGCTGGCCGCAACGGGAAGCCAGGTGAGGCAGAGCAATATAGCTCCGATCAGTGCAAAACTGAAAGATAGTGCCATCGGCCTGAACATCTTTCCCTCAACTCCGGTGAGCGATAGAATAGGAATAAATACCAGCAGAATGATAAACTGCCCGAAAATGGCCGAATTCATCATTTTTGATGCGCCATCGAAGGTAACTTTGTCAATCATGCTTTGTTTCTGATCGCCTTTTACAGAGGATAATTCATCTTTGACTACGGTTAGTCGCAATGCAATAAACTCCACAATAATTACAGCTCCGTCAATGATAATCCCGAAGTCAATAGCGCCAAGGCTCATCAGATTGGCATCAATACCAAAGATATACATCATCGAAATGGTAAAAAGCAAGGAGAGTGGAATCAGGGATGCAATCACCATGCCCGATCTGAAATTGCCGAGCAGTAGCACTACCACGAAGATTACAATCAAACAGCCAAGAATCAGGTTTTCTGAAACGGTAAAAGTTGTTTTTCCGATCAATTCGCTCCGTTCGAGCACAGGATTGATAAAAACACCTTCGGGAAGAGTTTTCTGCAATTCAGCAACCCTTGATTTCACTTCGCTGATTACTTTATTTGAGTTGGCATCTTTAAGCATCATAATCTGGCCAAGAACTTTTTCTCCTTCGCCGTTACCTGTAATGGCGCCAAACCGGTTGGCATGGCCGAACTGAACTTTTGCCACATCGCCGATTAAAATGGGAATTCCGTTGGTGTTGCTTACCACGATGGAATTGATGTTATCAATGGAGCCAACAAGGCCTTCGCCTCTTACAAAATAGGTTTCGTGGGCTTTTTCGATGTAAGCTCCACCGGCCACACTGTTGTTTTTCTGAATCGCATCAAACACATCGGCAATGCTGATGTCCATGGCATTAAGTTGTTCAGGATTCACAGCCACTTCGTACTGTTTAAGGTAGCCGCCCCAGGTGTTGATTTCTACAACTCCTGGAATGCCCGAGAGCTGTCGTTTTACTACCCAGTCCTGAATGGTTCTGAGCTCCATTGGGCTGTAGCGGTTTTCGTAGCCGGGTTTGGTGTCGAGGATGTATTGATATATTTCGCCAAGGCCAGTTGTAATTGGGCCCATTTCCGGAGTTCCAAAGCCTTCGGGTATGTTTGCCGAAGCACTTTTTATCTTTTCAGCGATAAGCTGACGGGGCAAATAGGTGCCGATATTGTCATCAAAAACAATGGTTACTACCGAAAGGCCGAATTTTGATATAGACCTGATTTCTTTCACTCCAGGCAGATTCGCCATTTCAAGTTCAACCGGGTAGGTGATAAACTGCTCCACATCCTGAGTTGACAGGTTGCCCGAAGTGGTGATTACCTGCACCTGATTATTGGTAATATCGGGCACCGCACCAACAGGTATTTGAAATAGGGAGAAAAATCCGAAGGCCGCGATAGAAAGCGTGAAAAGTATGATAATCAGCTTATTGCGGATACTGAAGCGAATGATATGGTTCAACATTTTAAAAGAGAATAACGTATAAAAGAACTGAACAGCAATGAGCAGATTCCGTGCAGGCACTTATATGCCTGATATAAAATCCCGTTTTAACCGTGCAGCAAAAATGCCAGGTATCGGGTAATAGCCAGATTGTTTATTTAATTAATCCAATGCCTTCCAGTGCCGAACTGTCGCCAGGTTTGTTGAGCAATGCCTTGCCAAACAATATTTTAGCTTCACGTAGTTTGCCCAACTGGTAGTTGGTCCATCCCATCATCAGGAGTGCATCGTAATCGAAAGGGTAAAGGTTAACAATCTTTTCAAAATATTTGTATGCTTCCTGATAGTTTTTCCGGTTGTAATAGATCAGTCCGAGCCTGTAATTGACTGTATAATGATTGGGGTCGAGTTTCAGAATTTCGTTGTAGCGGGTTATTACCTGGCTGTAGTTGCCTAAAGCTGCTGTCGGTAAAACATAACCAAGACGGGCTTCGATAGACATTGGCATAAGTGAAATTGCTTTGTTGTAAAAGGAGATAGACTCTGTAAATAGCCCCGACTGATAGGTTAGCCAGCCAAGTCGAAGGTTTATTTCGTAGGATGATTCGTCGTAAACCTTTTTCAGCACCTCAATGGCTTTTGAATATTCTGCTTTAGATTCATGCGTATAGCTTGCGCTGAATGCATCAGATAGTGCTGTTTTATCCTGAGCCGAAAGGGCAGAACTTATTAGTATAAACAAAGCTAATACTGCAGTTTTAATGTTTTTCAGTGTAAATTCCATGTTATTCCTCCGGTTATGCTGTGCGATTGGTAATTATATGAAAAAATTTTGAATTTTGACTCATTTTGGTAGAATAATTCTGTGCCTTCCCTGAAAAAAACCTGGTACCTAAAACTTAGTTTCAGGTAATCGTTCACATTTAGTACCAGTCGTGTTCCGGTACGGTATTTAATCTTTTCAAAAGCATTGTAAACTACCTGAATATTCTGTTCTGCTGTATTAGACAAATCTCCCAATGTGAAAAAAGCTTCGCCCCAGAGATTTTTAAAGACCTTACCACCAATCAACTGGTTAATCAGTAGGCGAGTTGTATCCTTGAATAGATTCAGGCTGATGGAGGTTGAAAGATAAAAATTAAGGTTGCCATTAGGTCTGGCAAATATATTCCCCGACAGTTGAGTATTATCTGTTTTATCAACATGAATTTGCCAGGCTCCCATTGAATAGGAAAGGTAAGGGGTTGAATACGTGATTTCACCCCCGGCAGCATAGTCATTGTAGCTTCTTATGCCCTGTGGCCCAATGAGCCTTTGCACAGTGGGATCTTCGCTCTGAAGAGGATTCTCGTAACTAAGGCCGATCAGCCTGAATGCAGGACTGATGCTCATTTTTTTGTTCAGGTTTATGATAGGGGAGAGATAAGCCTCCCATTGTTTAACAGAGTAATCGCCCGAAAGTGAATCGAGGCCGGTGATGTTTACTGTCCTTTTTTTGTTGAAATTCAGCAAAGCGGCAGCCACATTTATCCTTATCCGGTAATTAACCGGTTGAGCAATCCCGGCTAGCAAATACTGTGAATTGCGGTTTAAATAGACTTCTGAATAGGAACCAGGTGATTTTTGATGATTATCATCATACGATGAAATATGGTTGGTAAATGCAGGTCCGGCTTCAATATACAATACCGGCATTCTGTCGGGTTTCCCCAGCGATCTTGCCAATTGTTCGGGAAACCGTGATAAAAGGAAACGGGCTTCCGTATCGCGTCCGGAATACCGATATGCGTAATAGAGGTATTCAACCGAAAAGGGATCAATATCGTTAAACTCCAGTGCTTTTTCGAAATGTTTTGCTGCTTTGACATATAAGTGCAATTCAAATGCGGCTCTGCCAACCCTAGCGCGAATGTAGAAATAGTCGTATTCCTTACTGATGGCTTCCTCTCCAATTATAAGAAGGCTGTCCCACTTTTGCTCGTTATACAGGCGCAGGGAAGTAGTTTCGTAGTCAATTTGCTCAGTTTTTTCAGCAAACGAGAACGGAGAAATCTGAAAAAACAGGATCAAACCTACAAGGCCGGCTTTTATCATAATTGTTTAACTACTTTTTTTAAATACGGCTTTTTGAATCGAGTCTTTTATTTTTATTTCAATAGTTTCTAACTGGTTATCTGCAAATTCAAGTTTATATGACCAGTGTCGCAACTCTTTACCTGCCAGTTTCAGGTTGCATTCCGACTCAAGCACTATTTTACTTCCCGAAATCAATTCTTCGTTTTTACTATAAACCAGCTTATACATGGGTTTCAGGAATAGCACAACGGGTGAAACTACATCCTGCAAAATCCGGAGTAAGCCTAATCTGAGTATTGTCGGAGGGAATATATCCTCAACCTGCATGTTTTTATAGAAACCCAGTGGCACCTTATACGCAGAAAGATAAAAGTGATAGAGCAGGCTCTTTTTACTTCCGGCGAAATGGGTGAAATAAAAGAGTTTTTCATCATATCTGAAGTACGCTTTGGCGCCCGATGTTGCACATTCGAGATAGCGGTTGTTCAACATATCGGTTTTCACACTCCATTTCCCTTCAGGCTGACTGCTTTCAAGAATGCAATAAGTTAACTCCTGGCCGGGAATAAACTTGAAAGCTTTAGCCAACGAGGCATCGGGTTCAATATTTTGAACAATTTGTTCTTCTTCGGGTATTCCACTTAGTTTTAACGCAAAATCGGTGTTGCTTATTACATATTGCGAAAACGGGTACTTCAAAGTTTTAGAACCGATAAAAGGGGTTGCCTGAAACTGAAAATGAAGATGAGGATAAGGCGATCTGCCCGAATTTCCACAGTGTGCAATTACTTGTCCTTTATATACATATGTTCCGCGTGTAACCAGTACACTCTGTTTTTTCAAATGGCTGAGTTTTGAATACATACCTTCGGTATGCTTTATTATAATGGTATTACCCCAGTTCTGTTCCAGGTTATAGTCTCCGGGTTCATTGTCATCAATCATATCAACCACTTCCTCAATCCAGCCGTCTGCCGGAGCAAGCACCGGTTTCCCAAAACAGTAGAAATCTTCAATTTTTGAGCCATCACTTTCGTATTCCTTGCCATTTTCATCAGAAACAACAAAATCCCATGCATATTTCCATTCGTCGCGGTGGGTATGTTCGCCATCATGACCCTGGTTAACCAGCCAATTACCATAAAAAGGAAGACTGAACTGAATATATAGTTGATTGCGAAAACGCTCCCGGGCGTTCATTCCCGAATAGAGGTTTTCTTCAGGCGAAAAGTGCTGAACAATGACGGTCTCAGGTTTCAATAGCATTCGTTCCCTGAATTTCATAGCATAAAGAAACACAAGCACTACCGCGTTAAAAGGCAAGGAGTAAACTGTAAGCTGGAATGGTTGCAGAATGGCTGAAGTGCCTGTTATAATTATTGAAACAACCGGGGTAAGTGCCAACACCCAAAGCAGCGACCAGCGCGAAGCAATCATAAAAAATCCACCAAGGGCTATGGCTGTGAGTATGTGGTTGAAGCCGATAAACCCGTAATCCAACTCGTGCATATTGGCGCCAATAAGCAGGTAGAAGAGCCAGGCTGCACCAAAACCAAATAGCGAGAGCAAAAATGCAATCCTTGAATAGAGAACAAGGCCAACTGCGATTAATATTCCTGCCAGTAGATGATACTGGAAAAAGATGGCCCCGAGCGATTTGAAATAGGTTTTAACTACCAAAGGCCACTGTACATCGCCAAACCATTTGTATATCAACAACATGGTATCTCCGCCCCGGGCATACATGGTATTCATGGTAAAAATATCGGCATCACTTGGTTGAAGTTTGGTGTAACTTCTGATTGCAAGTTCGGCAAGCCAAAGCGACAATAGAAAGGGAATGGTGAGATAAGGCAGTCCATATTTGCCCATAATGCCTTCAAAAGCGATAGACAAAAAAAGCGTTGCGAGAGCTACAAAGAAAACAATGGCAAAAAAGGGTAAGGAAGGTTCAATCGCAATGCCTAAGCCCATACCTACCAACAGGGCATTGAAACCATAGAAACCGCTGGAGATATTGTAATGGTTAAGGCCAAGAAATCGCGCAATTATATTGGCTGTCAGCACAGAAAGAGCCCCGGCAAGACCAGCATAAATATCGAAAAACGAAACGATAACAAGAAGTACGGCTAAAACACGGTTTTTTGAAAAAAAAACCATTGAATAACTGTTGAGGAAACTGTTGGATATTTCGTTAATCAGCTTTTCTGATTTAAGCATGACAGTTTTTTCTGCAGTAGATTGGAAATTGATGAAAATTTATTCGGTAAAATCTTTCATACGCGGATCGCTCATTATAGCCTTTTTTAACCTCTCTTTGCAATTGTATTTTTTGGTTTTGGCATAATTTTCAGATCCATAGCCCATGGTGTCGGCTATCTCTTTCGATGAAAACTTCTGAAGCGAGAGCAGTAGAATACGTTGACAGTCTTTTTCCATTTCGTTGAAGTGTTCGCGGTAAATGCGATACTTCATTTGTTCGTTTTCTACGGCTTCTTTGGTGGCAGATTCGGGGATATTGAAGAATTTTTCGATCAGATCGAAACTGGTAACGCCTTTCCGCTTCACTTTCAGGCGTTGCATCCAAAGGTTGCGGCTGATTGAGTAGAGATAGGTGAGGAACGAACAGGTAAGATAAAAATCCTCCTTTTGCACATTTTTCAGGATCACAATCAGCGATTCCTGAAAAATATCTTCGGCATCCTCGTCGTTACCGGTATTCTTTTTTATCAGGTACCTGATGGTAGGAAAAAACTCCTGATAAACATGCTTGATGATATAGTCACTATTTAGCTTTAGTCCTTCGACAATAGCCCGATCGGAAAAATGTATCATCCAGCTCCTGGTTTATATTCTGAGATCATCATCAACACCCGGATCCGCTTTTTTATGGAAATCCGCTTTTAAGGCAGACCGATATTGATGAGGCTGTATTTAAGTTCATAAAAGTATGAATTTTGCTTGAGTCTGCAATAAGTTTACAAAATTATTTTACATGCTTCAGATAATCAGGGGTTTTCTCCAAACCCGAAATGACATTTACACTCTCGCTTTCACGGATAAGATGGGTGTTCCCTTCACGGTCAATCATAACCACATTGGGCCTTAGCGTGATAAACTGCATCCATTGGGTAAGGTTATAGGCTCCGGTATAGTGGATTACCAGGCTATCGCCTTTGTTAAGCAATGGCAGGTTGATGCTGTCCCTTACGCAATCAATGTTCATGCAAAGTGGTCCATACAGGGTGTTTTCTTCGCGGTATTGCGAAAATCCCTGCGCTGGCGTTACCGGATGTTCGTACCAGAAAGAGGTGAACAACAGGTTTACACCGGCATCAATTACGGTTGCCCTGCGGCCTGTTGACAGTCGCTTGTTGGCAATTACACTGGTGATGATATAACCAGCCTCATCTATCAATGCTCTTCCCGTTTCAAGGATCAGCAACGGAAGGCTTTCGGGTTTAAAGCCGCTGTTTACCAAAGCTGTGGTAATTGCTTCTGCATAATCATCGAAGCTGGGATTGGTATCAGCTCCCGGCAGGTATGATCCTTTCAGAGTGTTTTTTGATGCAAAACCACCACCCATATCAATGTAACGGATGTTATGGTTGAATTTCTGTTGCAAACCAAGTGCAAGATCGGCAAGTTTTGAGGCTGCCACCGCGTAAGGAGTAGCGCTCATAATAAAGGTTCCGATATGGGTATGTAAACCAACCAGTTCGAGTTTGCCAGCAAGCATAATTTTATTCAGTGCATCCCAGGCCTGACCATTTTCGTAGTTAAAGCCAAAACGGTCCCACATGGGGTAGATGCCGGTATCCATATTCACGCGTATGGCGACAAGTGGTTTTCGTTTCATTTCACCTGCCAGATCGGTAAGCAAATAGAGCTCATCGAGGTGGTCAATGTGTATCAGCGAGCCATTTTCAGCCGCTTTTTTCAGTTCTTCAGCCGACTTGCCGGGTCCGTTAAAGATGATCTTCCCGGGATCTATCCCATTGGCCAGAGCTTTATCGTATTCGAAACCCGATACCACCTCAGCCCAAGATCCTTCCTGATGAAATACATTGCAGACTGCTGGCAAATAGTTTGTTTTATACGACCAGGCAAACTGTACCTTAGGATAGCGTGTGCTGAATGCTTTGAATGCTTTCTGATAGGTTGATCGTATGGTTTGTTCCGACATCACAAAAAGTGGCGAACCAAATTTTGCTATCAGTTCTTTTACCTGTACTCCGTCAATACGGGTAGTAGCAGGCGAATCGCCTCGCAAACCGGCCTTTGATGGCATACCGGTATCTAATTTTACAAGGTGCGGACGTTCATATCTTTTCTTTTCCATTTGCTTTTTATTTTTTCAGAGTTCTCCATTCATTGATATTTTCTCAAATTCCGATCGGTCAACAATCATATCGTAAGAGTAACGGATAAATAATTTCCCGACTTCATACGACTCAAAAGGTGCTACCTCGTTTCCCATGGCAAGATTGGTGAGCGCTTCAGGTATATTTTGCCCAACACCAACAGCAAGATAAACCCAGGCCGGAATGCGCGGGTTTATTTCCATCAGGTAGTATTTGTTGTCGTTCGATTTCATCATCTCAAGTTCAAAAGCACCTTTCCATTTGGTGGCACTGATAAACTTTTGGGTTATCGAAAGCAGTTTTTTATCATCTATGCTTATTCCCGCCCAGGCCTTGCCTTTGTCTGTAATAAATTGTTTACGCATTGGAACAGCTGCGATGGTATTTCCTTTTCCATCGCCAAGTCCGGTTACGTTGTATTCGGTACCATGCACATAGCGTTGCAATACAACCGGAAGTCCCCATTTGGCGCTGATTTTGTTAAAATAGGTCCTTGCTTGTTCCATGTTATAGGCAATATAGGCATCGTACCATTTCCCTTTAACCATCAGCGGGAAATCGAAATCTTTCTGTAGATCGAAGATTTCGGATGAATCGAAAATGGCTTTTCCCAAAGGAACATCAATCCCGTATTTTTTGCCAAATTCGGAAAGGTTCACTTTATGGCGCTCTTCAAACTGTTCCATCGTTGGCAAAAACATATGAATGCCCATTTGCAACAGCTTGGATTCCAGCTTCATAAAAGAATAAAGCTCCGCATCGAAATTAGGGATGATTACGTCGAGTTTTTCGCGGCTATGGATGTATTCGAGCCTCGAAAGCAGGGCGTCGGTTCCTGTGGAAGGATAAGGGATCTGATAAGTCCGGTCAACAAGGTCGTGCATATAAATGCCGGGTTCCAGCGATTCGTAGGCAAAACCAATAATCCGAATATCGAATGAACCGGCTTCGCGTAATCCCCTGATTACTGCAACACCTGGTCCCGGACTATCAATTGCATTCAGGCCGGTTACCCCAATGTTAATTACTGGTTTCTTCATCTTGTTCAAGAAGCTGGTATTGTTTTAATATCTGATTGAAATCGAGCAGGTCTTTCTGAAGGCTTTTTTTGTCAATCTCATAAGTATCGTGAAGCTCGTTCAGAATTTCTTCTTCTGATTTTCCAACCTTTAGTTTTTCAATAATTTCAGCCCCAATCGGATTCACTGTGAACGATTCGCCCGTTGAAGGATTGAAGAGAAACCCACTTTCGCTGATCGCGAGATTTTCATTTATTTTCATAATTATCTGTTTTTCCTGTTGACAGGTATGAATTCTTGCATGCAAAATAAAGGTAAAGCAATTGAAACTTAGTTACACTTTTGTGAAATTAAATTATAAGATTTCTTTGTGGATATAACTATTAAGATTCCTGTATTGCAGGTTTTAACCTTTTTATGGATGCTGGTCTGGTTTCCCTATTTGCTCAAGGGGAATTCTCAGTCCTCCTGATTTCTTATAATCGGTAACAGAAATGCCGGTAACCTGCTTAAACTGATTTGACAGGTACTGAACCGAACTATACCCTAATTGCAGGGCTATTTCGCTGAGCGTAAATTCGTTATACTCTAAAAGTTCTTTAACTTTCTCAATCTTGTGCAGAATAATAAACTTTTCAAGTGTAATATGCTCGTACTTGGAAAACAAAGTTGAGAGGTAGGTGTATGACATACCCAGCCTTTCAACCAGGTAATCAGAGTTACGGATAAGTGAATTGACATTTCCGGCCTGATGGATCAATTCAATAACCGCGATTTTAGTCTTTTCAATAGTCTGCTCTTCGCGGCTTAGTGTTTGATCATAGCCCTCGGAAGCAAGCAAATCAAGGTAGAATGATTCGTTATGAACAAGAGGGTCGTACCCAAACCTGACTTCACCAAGTTTAATCGCGCTAACCTGTGCACCTGAGCTTTCCAACAGGTGCCTGATATATTTCAGGCAACTGCTGCTTACCATATTTTTCAGTTTTACCTGACAAAATAAATAGCCACTTTTCTTGTTGACGCTCATATATTTGAATTAATGCCAGTTTTTTATAAACCAGACATCAGGTTCAGTTTAAAGTTAGCAAATATGACACAAAACTAATGAAAGACTTGCTGAATGAGATGTTTTTATAAATACTTTCTACTATTTATTACCATTCCTGCAATAAATTGTTAAAATTGCAGTTTTTATTGAGGCCGTTAAAACTATCTATACTAACAGCAAATTTTAATTACCTCAATATTCATAGTTAACTTGCTATAAATGAAACATTCAGGCTTTCTTTTACTTCTTCTGGTATTCACATCGTTGTTTACAAGTGTTAAATCCCAGGATATTGGCATTGGTGAATGGCGCGACCATTTGCCATACAGTAAAGTTATTGCGGTTGCCGAAGCTGACAATATTATTTATGCTGCGACCCCTTTTAGCTTGTTTTATCTCGACAAAACAGATAACAGCATAAACCGCCTTAACAAAATTAACGGACTCAGCGATGTTGGGGTAAGCAGCATCAAGTACCATCCCGAACTCAAAGTTTTGGTTATTGCCTATACCAATGCGAATATAGACCTGCTGAAGGATGGAAAAATTATTAACCTGTCGGATATAAAGCGTAAGCCAATTTTGGGCAACAAGACCATCAACCATATATATTTTATTGGTAAAAGGGCTTATCTGGCCTGCGGTTTTGGAATTGTGGTACTCGATGTCGAAAGGGAGGAATTTCCTGATCCTATTTACTATATCGGGCCCGAAGGGAGTGCAATCAACGTTAATGATATTACTTACAATCCTGCCGATTCACTGATTTATGCTGCTACCGATATCGGGGTTTATTATGCTCATTTTTATGGAACCAATCTGGCAAATTATGCCGATTGGTCCCGCGATTTTGCTTCTGTACTTCCGGCAGGGCCTTTTAATCTTATTGCATCCTTCAATAACAGGATTTACTTAAATAAGAAGGGAACGGGTTATTCAAATGATGCCATGTTTGTAAAAATAAACGGAGAATGGTCAGCTTTTGAGCCAAACAATACATCAAACCGAAAAAGTTTTGAAGTAGTCTATAACAGGTTATTAATCAGCAGCAATCTGGCAGTTGATGTATATAAAGAAGATTTTACGAGGGAATACACTATTTATTCCTATTTTCCGGGTAATGTAGTGCCCCTGGATGCCATTCTCGATAAAGACAATGTTGTTTGGATTGGTGATGAATATGAAGGATTGACAAAAGTTAGTGGAGTCTTTACGACTGAGAAAATCCGACCAGAAGGACCCGATTTCTCTGATGTTTATGATATGTCTTCTGCTCAAAACGAGGTTTGGGTTGTACCGGGAGGGAGAAATTCTTCTTTCGGGAATTTGTATCGAAGTGCCAGATTTGCAGGTTTTACTGATGATAAATGGGTTACTATTGATAGAAACAAGGATACCATACTTGATGACGCCAGAGATATCCTCAATGTAGCTGTGGATCCATCCAATCCAAAAAGAGTTTACCTGGGAAGCTGGGGTTATGGGTTATATGAATATACCAATGGGGTTAGAACCAATCATTTTACCGATGCAAACAGTTCACTTGAACTTTCTACTTATGGCGGAACCTGGATAGGCATTGGTGGCCTTGATTTTGATGCAAATAATAACCTGTGGGTTTCAAATTCGAGTGCTGCACCTATTCTTTCGGTGAAAAAGAGTAATGGCGAGTGGAAGTCTTTTAACCTGGGTTCAGTTGCAACCGGAGTAGATGCGGGCAAACTAATGGTGGATAATAATGGCTACAAATGGATTATGATGCGCGATCATGCTCTGGTAGTTTTCAACGATAACAATACCATTGATGATACAAGCGACGATGCTGCCAGAAAGATTACTTCCTCGGCGGGAAATGGTGCCTTGCCTGGTTCGTTTGTTCTTAGCATGGCTACCGATCGTGACGGACAAGTATGGATAGGCTCTGATGCAGGTGTGGCAGTATTCTATTCTCCTTCAAATATCTTTTCAAATCAAAACTTTGATGCACAGCGTATTCTGATCGAACAGGATGGTTACGGACAGTATTTGCTCGAAGCTGAATCGGTTACCGCTATTGCAATTGACGGATCGAACCGGAAGTGGTTCGGAACCGACCGGGCAGGGGTTTTTCTTATGTCAGCCGACGGAACCAAAGAAATTCTGCATTTTACAGAAGAAAACAGCCCTTTGCTCAACAACTCAATAACCGATATTACAATAGCTGAATCTGGCGAAGTTTTTATTGGAACTGCAAAAGGAATCGTTTCATATCGCAGCGAATCGGTACCACCTCAGCAAACTCTTGACGAAGTGGTTGTTTTCCCGAATCCTGTGCGCGAAAGCTATAACGGTAGTATTGCCATCCGTGGACTGGTCGAAAACTCAAGTGTAAAAATTACCGATGTGTCGGGTACACTTGTTTATTCAGCTATGAGCGAAGGGGGTCAGGCACTCTGGAATGGCCGTAATTTTAATGGCGACAAGGTTAGAACCGGCGTTTACCTGGTTTATGTCACCAATGCTGATGGCTCAAAAACAACTGTTGCCAAGATTATGTTTGTGAACTAGGCTTTCAGGTCTTAAGCAAGCAATTCGCGCAGCACTTTTACCGATTTCATTTCGCCCATATCGGGAATGTGAAGCCGGTAAAAATCTAACAGGCTTTCAAGCAATTCGTCTCTTACAACAGTTGGTATCGAGAAGTTTTTTAAATCATCGTAATCCATGCCTTGTAATTGCTCCAGAACAGCAGCAGGTTTGCCCGAAATAAAATACCGGTGCAAAGGCTCAGAATCCAGAAACAGGCCTTCTTCCATATCAAAATAACTTCCCGCATTTGTTTTCGAAAGCCTGGGCGAAAACCCCAGAAACCGGGTAAGCTTCAACATAAACAGCAAATGGAATGCCTGTACAGGCATATCTTTGTCAGCCAGTTTTTGAATAGAAGTTGCAATAAACCCAAACAATGGTCTGTTGCATTCCTCTTCTTTTACACATTTATAAAGTAGCTCGTTAATATATAGAATAATAGCACTGCGAGAGATGCTGTTACTTAAATCGGTCTGCGCCTGATTAAAATTTAATTCCCTGATATAATGCATGGTTTTATGTTCGCGCCGCTCAACAACAAGGTCGAGCAAGGTAAGGTGGCCAAACATTGCCGAACGGAGTTTTGACCGTTTGCTGTACAATCCTTTGATCAGGAAGGACATAAGCCCAAACTCTTCGGTATAAATTTTTACAACCGCACTCGTATCAGAAAAGCGCGTTGAATGAAAAACAATGCCACTGGTGTGTTGAAGCATAAGGCAAAGATAATGAAAATGGAAAATGGCACAGGGCACGCGGCTCAGGGTAAATGAATTTACGATTTATAACGTTTGGTTAATAAGTAGTATTGAAGCCACATGGAACAAGGCTCTTGAAACTTATCAGCCAACCTAAAAGAATGGAAACAGGGTTTTTACAAAACAGCTATCTTTGCCAAAATTTTAAATATATGTATCAGGAACTGAGCGAACAGGAAGCCATCCGCAGGGAATCACTGAAAGAACTCGAAAAACTGGGCATCAATGCCTATCCGGCAGAAGCCTTTGATGTCAATATAACAACTTCCGAAATTCATAAGAATTTTCCTTCAGATCACTCACTTTTTCAGGAAGTTAGCATAGCCGGGCGCATTATGACCCGCAGGATAATGGGTGCCGCTTCGTTTGTTGATCTGCAGGATTCCTCAGGACGCATACAGCTTTATATCAAACGCGACGATATTTGCCCCAGTGAGGACAAAACCCTCTACAATACTGTGTTTAAGCGTTTACTCGATATTGGAGATATCATCGGTATAACCGGATTTGTTTTTATTACCCAAATGGGTGAAACGTCCATTCATGTTAAATCACTGAAGCTGCTCAGCAAATCGCTCAGGGTTCTGCCTGTTGTTAAGGAGAAGGAAGATCAGGTGTTTGATGCCTTCAGCGATCCTGAAGCACGATACCGCCAGCGCTATGTAGACCTGATTGTAAATCCTGAAGTGCGCGATATTTTTGTTAAGCGTAGCCAGATTATCAATACAATGCGCTCGTTTTTCAACACGAAAGGCTACCTCGAAGTGGAAACCCCGATTTTGCAGCCAATCCCCGGTGGTGCCGCAGCAAGACCTTTTATCACCCACCACAACGCCCTCGATATGCCATTGTACCTGCGCATAGCTAATGAGCTTTACCTAAAAAAGCTTATTGTAGGCGGGTTTGATGGCGTTTATGAATTTGCGAAAGACTTCCGCAACGAGGGAATGGATCGCACCCATAACCCTGAATTTACGGTTTTGGAGATTTATGTGGCTTATAAGGACTATTTCTGGATGATGGAATTTGTTGAGGAGATGCTCGAACGGGTTGCCATGAGCCTGCACAATCGAACTAAAGTTCAGGTTGGCGACAAAGAGATAGATTTTAAAGCTCCATTTCATCGCCTTACCATGACCGATGCCATTAAACAATATGCTGGGGTTGATATTGCGGGAAAATCGGAAGAAGAGCTAAGAGCCTTTTGCAAACAATTAGGCATAGAAACCGATCAGAGCATGGGCAAAGGGAAACTGATTGATGCAATTTTCGGCGAAAAATGTGAAGAGCACCTGATACAACCGACTTTTATAATGGATTATCCAATAGAGATGTCGCCACTTTGCAAGCGCCACCGCACCGATTGTGAGCTAACCGAACGATTTGAGCTTTTCGTGAATGGAAAGGAGCTTTGCAACGCCTATTCAGAGCTTAACGATCCGATTGATCAGTTGGGCCGGTTTCAGGAGCAGATGAAGCTTTCGCAGAAAGGTGATGATGAGGCTATGTTTATTGATATGGACTTTGTCCGCGCGCTGGAGTATGGTATGCCGACCTGCTCGGGTATGGGTATCGGCATTGACCGCCTCACCATGTTTATGACCAATCAGCCTTCCATTCAAGATGTTTTGTTCTTCCCGCAGATGCGTCCCGAAAAAAAGGCGCCTCCTGCCGGTGATACCGATGAGGCATTTGTTGCCATTGGCGTTCCTGAAGCCTGGGTTCCGGCTCTCAAAAAATACGGATTTAAAACAGTTGCTGAATTAAAAGCAGCAAATCCAAACAAATTGCTCAACGATTTGGGTGGGCTTCGCAAAAAGATGAAGCTTGATATTCCTGCATTGAAACTTGAAGAGATTCAGGCCTGGATAGGGAAGGAATAGAGACTCCGGACATCAACCCACAATTTTGAAGTTGTCTTACAATACGCCTGTCTATCTGAAATCCACTGTTAGAAATTAAACATAGAGTTTTTTTGTTAAATCTATCCTGAAATTGTTTGTTTTCACCCCCGGGTAGATGCAATTTCAGATATTATCAGTTCTATTCTTGCAAATTGACCTAAAACGTCGTATATTTAGATGTTATTTATAAATATACGTTATTATGGAAAAATCTGCTACAATAGAGCGTTTCGGAGGTCTGATAAAAGAAGAGCCCCTTACCTGTCTGAATGATGAATCGCTTATGCCCAATGCCTGCGTGCTGGAAGCCGTGGCTCCATTTAAGGGATATTACGCCGAGGTTACGGATTCTTTAAAACCTTCATATTTTTATCTTATGCTCGAAGGCCAGTATTCAATTGAGCATATTACCAGAGCAACACTCAATATCAGGAAATCCTTTAAACATGAGTTTGATGCTGTAGCGGGGTATATCAGTTTTTTCGACCATTACCACCGGGCCATAAGGCTTCGTAACCTGGAGGATTTTAGCCACATCGGATTGCTGCAGAAGCTCTATAAAGCAGAGGGAATTATATTTCATAAAAAGGTTAAAATGTTCAAGGATGAAAAAGCCCTCATCAGCTTAAGCAAGTTGTTCTGGCTTGAACCGGTTGGCGACCTTATGTTTATGGATAGTTCGCAGGCACATCATGGCTATTTTATACTGCCGAGGTATGTAAGTTGGGTAGAGTTCAAGAAATTGTCGAAAGAAGCGAAATATGATACCAGCATCTTGTTTTTCGATGCTGCAACAGCTTTTGTGTACGAGAACGGAGGTATAACCGACCTGGTAAGAGTTTATAAGGAAAACCTGACAATCGAAAATCTGGCAGCCATCCGAAATCGTTACCTGAACCTGTTGAAATAATCTTTAACTATTCGTACCTGAGTTTGTTTATTATCAGTGAGTCCTGACTTCC
>DINP01000140.1:33452-57349 GCA_002426025.1 Bacteroidales bacterium UBA5537
GCACTCTTATGCCATTGGTTTAGAAACCGGTTTATATCTGCTGTTACAGTTGCATCATCTGAAGCCGAGGCATTGCTATTGCTGCAGCTTTGGGTTATTAATGCCAATCCCAGAAAGGCTGTTAATAAAAAATGGTTGATAGATATCTTCATGATTGATGTTTTCAGTTTAAACATTCAATAATCTTTAGCAATTGCTTTTATGCGCTGTTTACTCCCGGGTCATTACAATGTCCAATCCACCCTGTTTTATATTTAATTTTCCTGATGACGGGAAATTGATTTTAATTCCACCGGCATCAAATTTAAACTCTGTTTCACTGACTGGTTCGAGCGGAAATGCACTCTGGCCTGTGCCCTGGGCCGTTAATGTTTCACCATTAAGTTTAATGGTAAGTTTCAAAGGGAAATCGGAGCTTGAATAAACACCTTCAAACTGCCTAAGTTGGTCATCCGACAGCTTAATAGTGTTGAAATCGGGCATTGTGTAAGGTTTTCCCTGAATCAGGTTTAAGATGCCGATAAGAATATCGTTCTGATTATAATTAAAGGCGTTAGCACAAACGGCAATGCTCAGTTTTTCAGATGGATAGTGAATCAGAACCGACCTGAAACCATCTATTCCTCCGGTGTGTCCATATCCTGTCAGTTCGAAAAATGGCATCGGAAATATACCTTTGCCATAGGTCCCTTCGGTTTTTGTCATTTCATCAAGACTTTTCAGGGAAATAAGTTCTCCATCGAACAATGCATCAGCAAAGGCAACAAGATCTTCGGTTGTTGATACAACTGCTCCGGCCCCGTGTGGAATGCTCATATCCGTTTCTTTCTCCTTAGTCCAATCAGAGCCATCTATCGAATAGGAATAGCTCTCATTATCGCCGATTTCTTCCATCTTACCATAATATGTAGATTTTAATCCTGCTTTCAGGCAAATCCTTTCCTGAAGGTTGGTACTGTAGTCTAAGCCAGTTATTTTTTCAATGATATAACCCAGCAAAATAAAATTTGAATTGCTGTATTCCGATTTTTCATCGGGCTCGAAAACAGGTGGGTGGTTTTGAATCATTACCAGGATTTCATCATGGCTTTTTGGCTCAACACACCATTGCACGTAAAGACTGTCGTCTGTTACGCTCCAGATGCCGCTGCGGTGCAGGAGCATATTTAGAATAGAGATCTTATCCGAATTAGGAATTGCTGGGTAGTAATCCGATAATTTTGAATCGGGCTTTAATTTCTTTTCTTCAAAAAGTTGAAATATCATAACCGAAGTAAACATTTTAGAAACAGAGCCAACCCTGTATTTGGTTTTCGGGGTAGCCGGGACCCTGTTTTCGAGATCGGCATAACCGTAAGCCTTTGTAAATTCTGTTCTATGATCTTTGCTTACCGCGATGGTTCCCATAAATTTGTTGTGCTCAGTTAGCTGAGTGAGTAAGGTATCGAGCCGCTTATAATCGGAAAAAGATTGTCCGGTCAGATGAGTGCTGCCTAAAAAGAAAATAAAAAGCAGAATGGCTTTGGATGTGAGTGATTTCATTTAGGTACATTTTTATTGTTGTAAAAGTAAAGATTAATGAATATTTGACTGTCCACATTGTAAAAAGTTACATCTGGGACTTAGTTTAATATCCCTAACATTACCTATTGACATCAGGTCTGAATTGACTTATTTTTGAAAAACCAAATCCTTAAATCATGAAAAGAATAACTTTATTTTTTCTGCTCTTTGCTTTGGCAAAATTAGTTTCTGCACAGCAGGTTCTACAGTATAATTTTGAGAATAGCCTGAACGAAGCTAATGGTGACGGACCTGCTTTAACTGTGTTGGGAACTGAAGGAGTATTTGTTTTAGATACTTTGAATGAAATAAGTGGGTCTACAAAAACAGTATACCGTTTTGAAAAAAATAACGGATTGCAATTCAATAATATAGCTGCATCTGGATTTATAGGCGATAGTTATACCATTGAACTGTACTTCGTGTTTGATGAACTTGCAAGCTGGAAGCGGGTTGTTGATTGGAAAAACAGGAAAACCGACTGGGGAGCCTATGTTTATTATGGCAAACTGAATTTCTATAATATACTCTATAGCAATGAAGCCCCTGTTCTTCCCGGCGAATACACATATTACGTAATAACCCGCAATGCAAATGATGATGATAAGGTCTTGATTTATACCGATGCTGAAGTGAAAATAGAATTTACGGATGGTAGCGGTGCAGCATTAATTGATGCAGATGGAATGTTAAATTTTTTCTATGATGATGTGGTTGTGCCAAATGAGGCTTCTTCAGGGGCAGTAGCTATGGTTAAACTATATAATTATCCATTGACACAGGAAAACATAACGAACAACTGGAATGGATTAGGTAGTCAGGTTTTCGGAATACATTCTCTGCAAACCCGGGTTCAAATGATGGTTTATCCAAATCCGGCGGCTGCAAAACTGAATGTAAACCTAACTTCTTTTTCCCAAAATAGCAGGTTGACGGCAACATTGTATAATTCACAAGGGAATCCGGTGTATTTTAATGATAACTTTTATGGAGGTGGAGTTGAATCTTTTCCGGTATCCATTTATCCTGCAGGTATGTATTTTCTGCAGGTGAGTGGTGAAAATGAAAAAGCTAGTTCAACGGTTATTATCAGATAACAGATCGGGAGAGATAACAATTAATCTGTTCAACAATTCAAACAGGTCATTCTTGTTGAACGGTTTGGAAATATAATCATCGCAACCAGCTTCGAGGCATGAATCGCGGTCTGCATCGCTTGCATAGGCAGTAACGGCTGCTATCTTGATTTCGGGCGATATAAATTTTATGCGTCTGGTAGCTTCAAATCCATCCATTCCGGGCATTTTCATATCCATCAGAATCAAATCGGTGTGATTGCCTTCTGCAATCATGTTTATGGCATCATTGGCATTGGAAGCTAAAAGCAGCTTGTAGCCTTTTTGATTTAATATCCGTTTCAGGTAAATCATATTGATCTCTTCATCTTCCACAATCATTATAACAGGGTTGCCATCCTGTGATGATGTAGGATCTGTTTTCGCTTGCCTGGAATCGATATCAGGTAATTCAATTACCGGAAGAGTAATTGTTATGCTTGTGCCGGCACCCGGGTTTGATTCTGTAGTAATTTTTCCACCAAGGATAGAAACGGCTTCGTGAACAATTGATAAACCAAGGCCGTTGCTGTTGTTTGGGCGCGCCTGGTAAACATCTTCCTGAAAAAATGGCTCAAAAATATACGGCAAGGTTTCCTTCGCAATACCTGTGCCGCTGTCTTTTACGCAAAGAATAAGATTGTTTTTATTAACCTTATATAAAATATCTACACTACCCTCTTTGGTAAACTTGATGGCATTGTCGATTAACTCATTCAGGATACGGTATATCAGCGACTTATCGCTCTGCAGCTTTTTAGGTATAGATTTACCTGAAACTGAAACAACCAAATCAAGGTTCTTCCGGATAGCAGGTATTTCGTGTTTCTTAAAAACTTCGCTTATCAGTTCATCGATATTGAATGATTCGTTTTTCATTACAAAGTTTCCTGACATCATCATGGAGACATCCATAATGTTGTCAATAATCTTGGTTAGCCGGTTAATGCTGTGGTTCAGAAATTCGAGGCATTCCTTGTTCTCTTCGTCAGTGTTGGTGCCCGAACTTATCAGGTCAGAAAAGCCGATAATTCCGTTTAGTGGTGTTCTGATTTCGTGCGAAATATTTCCCATAAATGTAGTCTTCAAACGGTTGCTTGCCTCGGCTTTCTCTTTGGCTTTCATCAGTTCTACTTCGGCTTTCTTCAGATCAGTGATGTCGGTAATGGTGCCGATATAGCCTTTGATAACATTGTCAACTATTTCGGGGACTGCATGGCCTTGTACCCATATAATGCTGCCATCGGGACGAAGGAACCGGTATTCTGAGACTACCGGTTTCTTTTTTTTCACGGCAGCGCGCCATTCCGTAATCCGGTTTTCCCTGTCTTCAGGATGAATAGCATTGAGGTATTTTGAATCGAGGGCATCATTAAAACTGAGTCCGGTTAACGAAATCCATTTTGGGTTAACATAGGTTGTTTCCCCATTGGCATCGGTTCTAAAAATGCCAACCGGTGAAACCCTTGTAAGCGTTTCAAACAGTTGTTTGCTTTCATTCAGGGCTTCTTCTGCTTGCTTACGTTTGGTAATATCTGAAAAAATTGCGACCATTTTTCCGGGAACAGTCTGAAAGGCTTTTACTTCGTATGCTCCGGAGATTCTGTTGTCGGAGTATTCAATCTGGTCGGTTACCCAACTAATATTGTTGGCCGCTGCATTGCGATAATGGTCGGCTACACCGGTCCCTTTAAGGGCTGGAAAAGCTTTGTTAATTTCGAGGCCAATAAACTGCTTGTGGTCGATGCCGAGAATTTTATTTGCTGCCTGATTGGCTGCTGTAAATATCAGGTTTCCTTCATCGTTAAGCTGATAGAAGTGCATCCCGAATGGTGCATTGTCCACCATTTGTTTGTAGAGGCTGTTGCTATCAGCTTCTGCTTCTTCATCCTTTTGGATTTGATTGTTTGCTTTGCCAACGGACAGTGCGTTGATTTCTTCGCGCAAACGCCTGTTTTCGGCAAGAAGCTCTTCAAATGATCTGTGCTGATCTTTCATGGCCCGTTTATGTGATAAATTGAAACCTGGGGAAAAAACTTTCAATTTTACTTAAGCAATCACATTCTTTGTATTTGCAGCTTAGTCTCTACTTAAATGAAAACATCCGAAACCTGCAATTGTCCTTGTCATTCATCAGAATAACAAACATTCAGACTTATTGATTGTAATCCATCCTGAAAAAAATCAACCATTGAAAGTTATGATAAATGAACTCCCTTGCCCCGGTTCACTTTTTACGCTTATGTTTCCACCATGTTTTTCTATAAATTCTTTACAGAGCAGCAGACCAAGGCCGGTACTTAATTCTCCTTCAGTGCCCGGGCGGTTGTTATGACTATCGAGATTAAAAAGGGAGCTGACCATTTCTTCACTCATGCCGATTCCGGTATCGCTAAAGGTAAATTCTACGGTTCCTGTTTCCGTTTTGGTGGCTGAAATGGTTACGGTGCCATTCCTGGGCGTAAATTTAATGGCATTCGAAAGAAGATTTCGGATAACTGTGCCTATCATATTCGGATCTGCAATCAAACTGACGGATTCTGGAATATGCATATTCAATTTAATGGACTTCCGCCGGATTGGTTCCAGTGAAGTTTTCAGATTTTCGCGCACAAGATCTGCCAGGTTAAGTTGTATGGGATTAAAAGGTGTAACACCGCGCTGTATCATTGACCATTCGAGCAGGTTTTCGAGTAGACGGTAGAGATTAAAAGCCGAATTTCTCATGTCGGTGGCAATCTTCTGAATCTCATCAAGGGTCATTGAATAAAGTTCTTCGGCCATCATTTCAGTAAACCCCAGAAAAGTATTGAACGGGCTTCTTAAGTCGTGTGCAATAATCGAAAAGAACTTGTCCTTTTCGGCATTTAGTTTTAATAACTGCTCATTCTTTGTTCTGATTTCAGCTTCTGCATTTTTATAGCTGGTTATATTATTGATCATGACAAGGAAATAAAGGAAATTCTCTCGCTTATCACGGACAATACTGACCTGAGCATTACCCCAAACTACTTGATTGCTTTTGGTAATATACCTTTTTTCGGTACGATAAACATCTGTCTTCCGCTGAATCAGCAGGTTGATATTTTCCAGATCTGCTTCAAGGTGGTCGGGATGGGTGAGTTCTTTAAAGGTCATCGATTTCAGTTCTGCTTCGGAATAGCCGAAAGTTTCCTGAAAAACCTGATTGGCGCTGATAAAGTGAAAGTCTCTGTTCAGCATTGATATTGGCATTGTGCCTTCAGCATATACTTTTCTAAACCTTTCCTCACTTTCACGGATTGAATTTTCTGATTTAATCTGTTCAGTTATATCCATGGTGTAACCGGCCAGGTATTTTGCTTCACCATCAATAAATACAGGAAACTTAATTGTTGAATAGTGCCTTCCATTTAATTCTTCTTCAATTTTAATGGTTTTTCCCTCCTTCAGCACTTTAAGGTCGTCATCTACCATTTGTTTGGCCAGGGCCGACGGAAACAACTCATTCATTGTTTTGCCCAGTATATTTTCCAATGGCATACCCAGCATTTTTTCATAGTTTTTGCTAAGTCTTACCGGTCTGATTTCCTTATCTTTAAAGAATACATAAATGGGGCTGTTCAGCATGAAATTTGAGAAAATTTCTTCGCTTTCGATAAGAGCCTGTCTGCTGGCTTTTTGCTCTGTAATATCTGACGCATAGATCGCTATGCTTTCAACTTCTCCATTTTCACATAGTATTGGAAATACCGAGTAGTCATAAGACTTGCCAGATATTTTTGTTTCACCGGTCAGGGGATTCCCATCATTAAAAATCTTGTTGAGCAATTGTTTTTGTGAGTAAATCTCTTTTTCCGGTACAAAATCAAATACAGATATTCCCTCTAATTCTTCAGGTTTAAGATTCAGATAGGAGGCAAAAGTCTGATTACAGTCAATGATGTTGCCATATTTGTCGAGTAGGCAAAGAATATCTGTGGCTGCATCAATTATTGCCCTGGCCTGATGCTCGCTCTTTTTCAGTGCTTCTTCAGATTTTTTATGCCTGGTTTTCTCATCTGAAAGTTGTTTCTCTAATTTGCTCACAGTGGCTCTTAGATTGCCAAGTTCTTTAAGTAGTTCATCTGTGGTTTGTTCCTTATTGCTCATGACTGAAGTTTTTTAGATTGGGCAATACAGAGTTCAGGCTTTATTGAGTGGCAGGTTTAGGAAGAGTTAAAATCAAGCGACAATCAACTCTATTTATTTAGTCAAACCTTCATTTAAATTCTATTCAGCAAATGAGTCAATCGTATCAGCAATTATAAAAGATTGATCTTATTTGATAAGTTAGAAATATGTTATCAACCCATTGCGAAAAAAAACTGCTAATACCGATTCTAAGTTATGCTAAGATATGACAAAATTGGCTTTTTTGCAATTGATATTGAATAATGCAGGCTGTATTATTTTTTTTGCATGTGTTTCAGGTAAGCTCAAAATGTCAGTATTTGTTCACCAATGTTGAAATAGCTATAAAATGGTTGTTTATATAATCTGAAAATTAGCGAAGGCTTTTTGTACTTTTGCGCCTTCTTTAAGCATCGGCTTTATGTTGTCCAAAATTTCTCAGGTATTTCATCCAAAGCTTTTCACAACTCTAAAGGATTACAACCGGCAAACTTTTTTCTCCGATCTGATAGCCGGAATTATAGTCGGGGTGGTTGCGCTGCCATTGGCCATTGCATTTGGTATTGCTTCAGGGGTGTCTCCCGAAAAGGGACTGATTACCGCTATCATTGCCGGTTTTCTTATTTCAGCCTTTGGTGGAAGCCGGGTTCAGATAGGTGGGCCAACCGGTGCCTTTATCGTTATAGTTTACGGTATAGTTGAAAAATTCGGGGTTGAGGGTCTGATTATCGCAACCATAATGGCTGGCTTTATGCTGGTGGGAATGGGACTTTTGCAACTCGGTACCATCATTAAGTTTATGCCCTATCCTATTGTTGTTGGCTTCACTTCAGGTATTGCCCTGGTTATTTTTTCATCTCAGATAAAGGATTTCTTTGGTCTCGATGTGGCTCGGGCAGTTCCGGCAGATTTTATTGAGAAATGGCAGTTTTACTTCTCCAATTTCAGTTCTGTCAACTTGTATGCACTTGGAATTGGTTTGTTTACCGTGCTTGTATCTGTATTGTGGCCAAAAATCAATAAAAAATTACCGGGAACTTTAATTGCCTTGCTGGGAACAACAATTGCCGTTACAGTTTTTGAGCTACCGGTTGAAACCATTGGCAGTCGCTTTGGCGAAATAAAGGCTTTGATCCCTGTGCCAATGATTCCTGATTTAAACTTTGAAATGTTCAGGCTATTGCTGGCCCCGGCATTTACCATTGCGATGCTTGGAGCCATTGAGTCATTGCTTAGCGCGATGGTTGCCGATGGAGCTACGGGTGGCCGCCATAGGTCAAATACTGAGCTCATCGGACAGGGAATAGCCAATATTATTACCCCGCTTTTTGGCGGAATCCCGGCAACCGGAGCAATCGCCCGCACCATGACCAACATCCGCAACGGCGGAAAAACACCCATGGCCGGAATTATCCATGCGGTTGTTCTGCTGCTTATTCTTCTCTTTTTCGGTAAACTGGCAAGGCTTATTCCTATGAGTTGCCTTGCCGGGATTCTTGTAATTGTAGCCTACAATATGAGTGAGTGGCGTTCGTTCAAATCACTGTTTCGCAACAGCAAGAGCGATATTGCAGTTTTACTGACAACATTTTTTCTTACCGTAATTATTGACCTTACCGTGGCGATACAGTTTGGTCTGTTACTGGCTGTATTGCTGTTCCTGAAAAGGGTTATTGATACTTCGGGGGTTGAAGTGCTGAACATGGCTGTTGACAGCGATGGCGCCGAAGCTGATGAAAATACCCCACAGCTTATATTGCCAAAGAAAGTCGAAGTTTTTGAAGTGAACGGACCTTTCTTTTTTGGGATTGCCAACAAATTTGAGGAGGCAGAGAAACAGGTAACGAGGCGTCCTAAAATTAGGATTATCAGACTATACAGGGTTCCGTTTATTGATGCAACCGGATTGAGTAACCTCAAAAGCTTTATCAGGAAGTCGCAGGCAAATGGAATTACCATAATTCTTTCAGGGCCGGTAAAATCGGTTTATGATGCCCTTGAAAAAAACGGGTTCATTGATTTGGTTGGCAATAAAAATGTTTGTGCCGACATCAATATAGCTATTGCACGGTCGGAGGAATTGCTAAAAGAAAATGCATAAAAAAAGGTGGCCGAAGCCACCCCCTTTAATATCAGCAGGATTATTTCAATCCCCGTTTTTTCATCAGCGGTTCAAGTGATGGTTCCTGACCCCTGAATTTCTTATACTGAACCATGCCTTCATCATCACCACATTCAGAAAGGCAGTTTTTACGGAAACTGTTAGCCAACTCAGGATTGAAGATATCGCCTGATTGCTTAAAATAGTCGAAAGCATCGGCATCAAGCACGGCAGCCCACAGGTAAACATAGTACCCGGCAGCATAACCTCCGTCGAAAATATGTGAGAAATAGGTTGAGCGGTAGCGTGGCAAAATTTCCGGAATAAGGCCGATTTTGTCCATGGCACTCTTTTCAAAAGCCACAACATCGGTTACATCAGCAGGGGCTGACAATTTATGGTAATCCATATCGAGGATAGAAGCGGCAATATATTCCACATTATCAAAACCCTGGTTAAACAAGCCGCTGTTCTGAATTTTGGTAATGAGTGCATCAGGAATTACTTCACCGGTTTTATAGTGTTTGGCGTACATACGCAGCACTTCCGGCTCTCCGGCCCAGTTTTCCATTACCTGTGAAGGCAATTCAACATAATCCTGCGGAACATTGCCTGCTGTGCGGGTGTATTTTCCCTGTGTAAACAGCCCATGCAGTGCATGACCGAATTCATGGAAGAGGGTAGTAGTTTCGTCCCAGTTAAGCAGTGCAGGCATATCACCGGTTGGAGGGGTGAAATTGCACACGATAGAGATAACCGGATCAACCTTTTTACCATTTTCCCAGCCCGAAGCCCTGAAATCGGTGCACCATGCGCCACCACCTTTTGTGTCGCGCGGGTAGTAATCGAGGTAAAGGATGCCCAGATGTGTTCCATCGGCTTCCTTAACTTCAAAGGTTTCAACATCCTGCTGGTAAACCGGTAGATTGGTAACTTTATTAAATGTAATTCCGTAGAGCTTCCCGGCAACGGCAAACATACCATCGCGCACATTGGTAAGGCTAAAGTATGGCTTCAGTTCGTTTTCGTCAAGGTCGTATTTCATTTTGCGGAGCTTCTCGGCATAGAACCACCAGTCCCATGAATCGAGTTTGAAACCGGCACCTTCTTTGTCGGCAATCTGTTGCATCTCAAGCAGTTCTTTTTTTGCTAGCGGAAGCGCAGCCACCATTAGTTTATTCAAGAAATCATCAACAGTCTGTGTGGTTTTTGCCATATTTTCATCAATGGTATAGGCTGCATAATTGTTAAAGCCAAGCAAAGCAGCTTTTTCGGCACGAAGCCTAACCATATCGGCAACAATTTTCTTATTGTCGTTGGCATTGTTGTTATTGCCGCGCATAAAGTAACCACGGTAAATTTTTTCGCGCAAAGCCCTGTTTTTAGCATATTGCAGGAATGGGATCATACTAGGTTTCGAGAGTGTGAAAACCCATTTCCCATCCATTCCGGCAGCTTTGGCAGTTTCGGCAGCAGCCGAAATCACACCTTCGGGTAAGCCATCAAGATCGGCTGTATTGTCAATAACAAGCTGGAAATTTTTATTGGTTTCGGCCAACATATTATCGCCAAAGTGGATAGCGAGCATCGAAAGCTCTTCGTTGATTTTGCGCAGTTGATCCTGGTCTTCTTTCGACAGATTGGCTCCCTGGCGCTCAAAATCGCGGTAGTATTTCTCGACTGCCCTTATCTGTTGTGCATCAAGATTAGTTTCGCTGCGCTTGTCGTAAACGGCTTTTATCCTCTCGAAAAGCCTTGCATTCATGCTTATGTCGTCGTTGTGCTTAGACAAAATCGGAGAAACCTTTTTGGCAATCTCCTGCATCTGATCGTTGGTGTGTGCCTCATTCACATTAAAGAACACTTTACTTACCCTGCTCAGCAGTTTGCCCGATTTGTCGAAGGCAAGAATGGTGTTTTCAAAAGTGGGTGCTTCTGTGTTGTCAATAATTGCAGCTATTTCTGCATCGTGTTGTTTAATGCCTTCGATAAAAGCCGGAAGGTAATGCGAAGTGTCAATCTTGTCGAATGGCGGCACTTCAAACGGAGTGGTGTATTCGCCGAAGAATGGGTTGTTGGCATCCAATGTGGTTTTTTGCCCGCTTTTACATCCTGTAAAGGCAATGAGCAGTGCTGATATCAGCATCAGCAATGAGTTTTTCATGTTAGCAGATTAATTTTGGTTGAAAAGTCGTGTTAGAATTTGATTGCAAATGTATAAGTAAAGTGGTTATTTCAAGTAAGATAAAGCAGATATTATTGATCTGGATTGCAGAATTCATTAATCACCCAATATCAGGGATTATTGGCTTTATTTTCTTTTGGAATAAAGGTGTTGCGTGCCACATTTCCCAACAGGTTGGTGGTAAATACATCAATAGATCCACCAATAATGCCACCGGCCAGTGGTATGGCTTTGCCCAGGTTGATTGCTCCACGGCTGCCGGTTTTTGCCAGCAACTGAAAGCCAACTTTCTGGTTTACCAGCAGAATGGTCTTTTCAGAAATATTACAAATCATTTGAGTGGTTAGCTTGCTACCTATGCTGATGCCTATCTCCTGAAGGATATCTTTGGCAACATTCCCGGCAAGGCAAACATAAACCAGTGATTTAATCCGGTCGTCACGCAGGTCGTGGCCTCCCATTCGGGCTATGGCAGCTATCATGCGCACCTGGAAATAAAGTACACTTACCAGGTTGGCCGGAATGGCAACTGGCAGGCTTATAAACCCGCCCAGCCCGGTCAGAAACCCGCTCGACCCGGCTTTTGCATTTTGCCAGCGAATAAGTGAATTTACTTTTTTGGTTAGGGAACCCTCCTGTTTCAGGTAGCTATGTGCCAGATCGTCGGCAGAATCCAGGCCCGGGAACCCGTTTACAGCCCGCTCATAAGCATAATCGAGGGCCTGCATTACAATTTGCTGTGTTAGTTTTTTTGCCATCTGTGGTTCAAAAATACAGGAAATTGTATCATAAAACCATATTAACCTCTCCTGACAACCCTCAACGTCATTCCTAAAAACACAATTCCGATAACGAAAAAGGTAGCAATTGCCAGTACTGAGTAGCGCATGCTTCCGGTAATCGCTTCTATAATGCCAAAGCTGAAGGTCCCGGCAACGGTGGCAAGCTTTTCCATAACATCGTAAAAGCTGAAAAAACTGGTATGATCGGTAGTGGTTTCGGGCAGCATTTTGCTGTAGGTTGAGCGTGCAAGAGCCTGCGAACCGCCCATTACAATACCGATAAAGAATGCCGCAAGCATAAATTGTGCTGAACTCGTTATGTAATAGGCCCCGATACAGATAAAAATCCACATAAACACCGAAACCAGCAATGCCTGTAAGTTTCCTATACGTCCTGAAAGGCGCGAAAAAAACCAGGCTCCACCCATGCCAACCAGCTGAATGATAAGGATGGTTGGTATCAGCACATCCTCTTTAAGCCCGAGTTCCTTTTCGCCATAGGTAGCTGCCATAAACATAGTAGTGAGCAGACCCATCATCATAAAGAAAAACCCCAGGAGATAAAGGCTGAGTTTCTTCGATTTTCGTACCTGCTGATATACCTGATCCAGTTCACGGTAGCCTTCGAGCAGAATACTGCGGTCCTTGTCTTTTCGGCGTTTGCGGAAAGTGTATCGCGGTAGTCGCCTGAAGGTAATCTGTGAAAAGCCAATCCACCACAGGAAAACGGTTACAAATGAGATGCGTGCCGGAAGAAAAGGATCGTTTATGCCGAACCATGCCGGTTTCATTATCATCAGCAGGTTAAAGAGCAGCAAAACCACACCACCCAGGTAACCCATTGAATAGCCCCGCGCACTTACCTTATCCTGCTCGGAAGCTTCGCAGATTACCGGCAAAAACGAATTGTAATACACGATGCTGCCCCCGTAACCTATAGTTCCCATGGCAAAAGCAATGATGCCTAACTCTACATTGGTCTCATCGAAAAAGAAGAGCGCACCGCACGACAAAGCCCCAACCCAGGTGAAGAATTGCATAAATGATTTGCGGCGCCCGGTGTAGTCGGCAAGCGATGACAGCAGCGGTGAAAACAGTGCAACTACCAGATAGGCTGCTGCGATGGCCCACGAATAAAGTACCGTATTAATCACCTCATAGCCGAAGAAACTTACTGTAAAGTCATCGGGACCACTGCGGGTAACCTGATTATAATAAATCGGGAAAATTGTTGAGGCTATGGTAAGTTGGTAAACCGAATTGGCCCAATCGTACATAACCCAACCTCTAATAACTTTTGGGTCACCTTTGCGGATTGGGTTATTTCTTGCTGCTTTTTTCAAGGCGGGGTTGCATTTGTAGTGCGAATGTAGGGAATATTATAATCGGCAGTTTTTCATCGTATTAAAATCATTACAAATATGGTTTATTAACTTTGATTGGTATTGAATATATAGTGCTGATAGCTAATGAAATACAGTCAGGGTTTCAGTTTGTGTTTTGCAGTTCGCAAATATTTTACACCTGAATTGTAAATTTTTATAAAAATTTTCGATTCCCGGGGTTACTTTTTGGGGTATCTGATATAAATGAATGTAGTCAACCGAAAGATTTTAACCAAATAGTGGGTTATACCATTATAAATCTCAGGTCCTCTTACTTTTAAACTGACCTTAACTCAAACTGCTATGAATATTCCAACTTTAACGGGTGTTATTTTGCTCTACATTGCTTTGGTTCTGATTCTAACATTAATCGGCTCTCGAAAAAAAATCGGCAGACTTCGTATATTTTTCGTCAGTCTGTTCCTCACCCCACTAACCGGACTATTGGTTTACAGATTATCGGAACCTATTTACCTGTTGCAATTAAGAAGGTATCGCTGCCCGAGATGTGGGATTGATTTTACAGAGCCCATCAGCGAATGCCCTTATTGCAGGCGCGATGGAAAATTTACAAGGTTACACCCGATGGTAATGCATTGTATCTAAACAAAGATTTTCAACTACAGCTTAACTACTATCTTACTAGTATAACTGAAAAATTAGCCCTGGTTTCGAAACCGGGGCTTTTTCGTTTGTTAAACTTTTCAGCCTGGCTTTCTGCAGGAATTAATCTATTAATTACCTTCGGGCAGAAATTTAACCTTCCTAAAATGAAACCAGCTTTCAGCTTTTATAAATTAACTGCCATTTCTTTATTATTATTGATAATGGCTATGCATACCAGGCTCACTGCACAAACAGCCGACTCAATCCCAAATCAGCCCGAAAATGATAAGAAAGAGATTAAAACAGGATTGAATTTTGGCGCCTTGCCTGCTGTTGCCTTTGATGCTGACCTTGGATTTCAGTATGGCTTGCTCGGCAACTTGTTTCAATATGGCGACGGAAGTACCTATCCCGATTATCGTTGGTCGCTTTATGGCGAATGGTCGCGAACTACCCGTGGTAGCGGAGTAAACCAGTTGTTTTTCGATTCTAAATACCTGCTCCCGCACCAGATAAGGATTACTGCTGATTTCAGCTTTCTGACCGAGGGTGCACTTAACTTTTATGGGTTTAATGGCTATGAATCCGTTTATAATCCTGCTTTCGAGGACGATTCGGACCCTGATTATATTTCGCGGATGTTTTATCGCCACGAACGGAAACTGACAAGGATCACCACCGATTTCCAGGGAAAAATTAACGATCTTCCGCTCAGATGGCTCGCTGGTTATGGATATTTTAATGTCGCAATTGCTCCTGTTGATATTGATAAACTGAATAAAGGTAAGGATGTGGAAGATAAACTGCCCGAAGTTGACGGCTTATACGATAAGTATGTAAATTGGGGGATAATTCCTGAAAAGGAAGCCGATGGAGGCACCCATCATTTTATAAAAACCGGCCTTGTTTACGACACCCGCGACAATGAGCCCAATCCACAAAAAGGGCTATGGTCAGAAGTGGTTTTAATGACAGCCCCACGCTTCCTGGGCAACTCTGAAACAGCCTACACCAAACTGGCCATAACCCATCGCCAGTATTTTACCCTGAAGCAGGATGTGTTGACGTTTGCCTATCGCATAGGATGGCAGGGGACCATCGACGGCCACGCACCGTTTTACATGCAGCCATACATGGTAAACACCTTTACACGCACAACCAAAAACGACGGATTGGGTGGGTCAAGGTCCTTGCGTGGAATTCTCCGCAATCGTATTGTTGGCGAGGACTTTGCCTATGGAAATTTTGAGTTTCGCTGGAAATTCAGGAANNTGGATGTCAATCTTGATTCGGTTCCAGAAGGGGAGAATTACGCTGATTACTTTACCAACAAATCTCCCGGTCTGCATAGTTCTTATGGTGCCGGCCTGCGCATTGCCATGAACCAGAATTTTATCCTGGCATTCGACTATGGTTTTGCAGGCGATAAACGCGATGGTAACAGTGGTTTGTATATTAATCTTGGCTTTATGTTCTGATAGATAATGTATTTATAAGAAATCGTTATCGAAATTATTTACTCAAACTTGCAAATTCGAGTAATCCAATCTCTTCTGTTCTCCCTTCATGGTATTTTATAAAATTATCGCAGAATTTTATAAAAGGTAAACATCCTCTTATGGTGTCAAAACTTTAATTCAGAATCAGAAATATTGTCTCAATGCTGAATTCACTACCTATTCTATGAATTTATTAACCTAAATCAATCAGGATGAAAACAAAAAAAATCTTTCAGAACATGATTATTATAATAGTCATGATGGGAGCAGCTAATCTACTTATGAGCAGTTGTAGCGAAAAGGACAGTGTAACACCTAATGACACCTCACTCTCAGATAAATCTTTAGAAAGTGTTGATTATACAATGTGTAATTGTATGTCAGATACGCTTCCCTACGAAGAATTAAGCGAAGTTGAAACCGAAGCGCTGACAATGATGCGTGAAGAAGAGTTACTTGCCCGTGATGTTTATATTTTCCTGTCGGAATTATATTCTATTCCGGTATTTTCAAACATTTCGCGCAGCGAGCAGCAACATACAAATGCAATTGCCGGCCTGATTGTAAAATATAGTCTGCCCGATATTGCAGCAGATCATCAGCCCGGTGTTTTTGTAAATCAGGATTTACAGGAACTTTACAATACACTCACCGACCAGGGAGAGATTTCACTCACTGAAGCACTTAAGGTTGGTGCGACCATCGAAGATCTCGATATAAAAGACCTGATGGACCATAGAGAAATGATAGACAATCAGGATATTGGAATTGTCTTTGCCAATCTTACCAAGGGCTCGCGCAACCATCTCCGTTCATTTTCGGCTGTGCTCAGCAGAAGAGGAGTAACTTATATTCCACAGTTTATAAGTCAGGAATTGTACGATCAGATTATAAGCAGCCCGCACGAAAGAGGCTGTGTAAATAATTAAAAACAATAAGAGGCGCTGTATAAGGCGCCTCTCTTGTTATTGATCGAAAGCAAAGTGTGATTTATTGTTTGCTGATTTTAAGTGTCCGGTCAAAGGATGATGTTTTTACTCTGAGAAAATAGATACCTTTTTTTAATCCATTTACAGGAAGCACTATTTGGTTAAATCCTTTGTTGCGTAATTCTTTTTGTGTATTTACCAAAATTCTGCCGGCAATATCAGTCAGCATCACCATTGTAGTGCCGGATGCGTTTGTATTGAGGTCTATAGTCAGAACATCTTCTGCAGGGTTTGGATATGCTTTAATACTGTTGATATCAGTTGAGTTTTCTGCAATACCTGTATTTACAGTTACTACAAAAGTTACCGGTATTACTATTTCAGGCTGGTCGGGATCGTTCGATAGAATGGTAACGCAGCCCATATAAGTTCCAAGCGCCATGCCATCTGCATCACAGGTAACTGCCACTTCCTGCAAACTGCCCGGTTCAACAGAGCCTTCGGAGAGATCAACACTCAGCCAGTTGCCGGTTTCGGTTGCCCTTACAAATTTAACCACCACGTTCTTTGCCTGGTGGCCACCATCGCCGTATGAATCTTCAATCCATAGTTTCCAGTTGCCCTGAAGCGGCTCTCCAGCGAAAGAATTGTTTGTAATTGTGTAATTGCCATTACTTTGACCCGAAGCCAGCATTATGCTTGTTCCGCTAGGTGATTCCGCCCACAGCGAACCCTCAGAAGCATAATTATCAGTAGTCCAGTTGTAGGTTACTATTATACTGCCTGTCTGACCTTCTTCGGTTACCGCAATATCCGTCCAGCCGTTTTCAGTGTAGGTGTTTGAATCATAAGCTGTGGCAGCAGGGCTGTTGGTTATAGTTTTGGTAAGAGTATCATAAGCCAGGGTTGAAACACTGATATAATAATTGAGGTTGAGTTCACCGGTATTGCTGATGTTCAGCGGTTGCATATCGCTGTTGCCCTGCATAGCGGTAAAATCCATCAACTGCTGGTCGGTTTCAGCCTGGGCAAACAGTTGAGTGCCAACATAAAACTCATGCGGATCGGGTTTGCCGATAAACGGATGGTTTTCACTTCTTCCCGATGCATCGGCTGCATGAATGTAATATTGAACCGTGCTGCCGTAACCGGGCGAAGGAATGCTTGCCGTCCAGTTGTTGGCCGCAAAGTTGGTCATATTAACCGCTGTATAAGGTGTGTAAGGGTTTGGATTAACCCGGTAATACAGAAGAACAGAATCTGCCAATACCTCTGCGCCGCTATAAGCAGTTACATTGGCAGTGAGCGTATAATTATCTGCAACTGTTGCATTACCGAGTTGTGGAAAATGCTTGATCCGGAGCATACCAAGATCAGCCATTTCATGGGTGCGGCAATGCAGTGCATCGGTCGATTCCCAGGGCGCACTTGGGAGTCCGATAATTCCAAAAATTTTGTATCCCGGCATTGCCTGGCGGTAAACATCAAGCGCTGCCTCATCGTATTGGGTTCCCATTATGGGAACGAATACTTTGTCATTAAAGATAAATGAGTTTGTATATGGCTGGTTTTGTGGTGTATTCACCCTGTAAACCTCATACGGGCAATCCCAGGGTGTTGTAAGCGATGCGAAATAGGCAGCAGTAGCTTCAAGTTCATCATACTGGGGGTGGCTGGTTGGCACCGATCTGATCAGAACCTTATTTGTTGCCAGGTATTTTCCCCAGCAGTCAATATGATCAATGTAGGTGTTATTAGGATCTTCGAGCACATGGTAATCGTTTATACCCAGATAATCATGCATTTTCTGATCAACCTGAGCGCTGGTCTGCCCTGGGTTTTCAGTGTAGGCGATGGTAGTAGAAGCTGCGAAACCATAGCTATCGCTCATGTAGTTTCCGCCGGTTTGAATTACATTCATTCCAAACCATTGAATGCCGAGACTATTGGCAACAACCTTGGGCACTTCATCATCATTGGGCCGGGGGCGGTTGTAAGGAAAGTCAACGATACCGATCTGGCTGTCGCCATAGGCAATATACCATGGGCCATAATCGCGGGTCCAGTAGCTATCGGTGGGTGCATAAATAAAATTACAGTTATCAAGGTTTACGCCAGCAGTGGCATATTGGTTTCTGACAGTATTTTCCTGTGAAAGACCGGTTACCAAAGTCGTAACTTTTGCATCTCTGGCCATTTCGCGGATAACCGTCATGGGAATACCAAACGGATACCTGATCAGGGCGCCTTCCGAACGCTCAAATTCNNCCAAAAGCAAACAGCGCAAAAACCAAAACAAAATACTGTTTCAGCAAACGGATTTTCATAGTAGTAGGATATGAGGTAGAAATGATGTCAGGGCAAAGGTAAAAATTTGTTTTAATCAATGAGAATAGATGGGAAATTTGAAATCTAATTTAATACCTCCTCACCACCTTCACCACCTCCACACCATTATCCGATACCATCTTCACCAGATAAACTCCTGGCTTTAATGAAGAGTTCCACTTTACAACATGCGTTCCGGCTGCGGCAAAATCGTTGAAGATTGTAGCAACCTGTCGGCCATTCAGGTCATAGGCAATTAGAGAAACCTGTGAAGCCTGCTCAAGTGTGAAATTCAGCAGGGTTGAGCCGCTGAAAGGATTGGGGCTTGCTGAAAGTGAGTTTGTGGTTGGTTTGATAAGCCGGGTATTGACCCCTTCTTCAACTTTAACTTCGAGGTTAATTGTAAGTTCATTCAGGAAATGGTCATAAGCAGTCATAACTGTGGAGTGGCTGCCCAGGCTAAGGCCGGTGGTGTTGAAGTTGAGGGTAATTGTTCCGGGGTTTTCACCCAACAATAACCCACCGGGCACTTCGGCATAAACCCAGGCTACCGTATCGGGAATACCGAGGGTATAAAGGTTTTGTTCGGTATTGAATGAGGTGAGCTGCAATGTAACCGAGGTAGTGGTATTGGGCTCCATTACCAATGTTATTTCGGCAGGATTGGCCAAAAGGTAAGGCGGGTTTTGCACCATCAGCAAGGCATTCATCAGATTTAGCCGGCCTCCGCTAACGGTTTGTCCTACAAGCGATTCCAATGAATCAACCGAGGCAATCAGGTAACGTTTGAATTTGGAGGCTACAAGTACAGGGTTTTCATTGTACAACTGCAGGGTGGCTTCATCAGCCGCTGCATACATCAAAGCGATAGCGCCCGAAACATGGGGCGACGACATAGAAGTACCTGTCTTATAGCCATAGGTATCGCCTTGCCGTGTTGAGTAAATGCTGGTTCCCGGTGCGCCGAGATCAATACTGTTGAGCCCCCAGGCGGCCTGTGAGTTGCGGGTATCGGAGTTGGTGGTGTTGGTCACAGCTACAATAGATTCGTTGGTCATGGAAGTAGGTATATCGCCCACATTATCAACATCCCAGCCACGGTTGGCTGTGGAAGCCACATTTAAAATTCCGACCGAGCCAAGCGAATCGTAAATAGCTCCCCATAGCGGATAATTGGCGGGGTTGCCGGCATCAATACCAAATGAAGAATTAGTTACTACTACAAATGCACCTACTACACCATTGGATTCATTATAGCGTTTGCGCATTTCAAAAACATAGTCGTAAGCTATTACCGCAATCGCTTCATTGGTTGTCGATCCGGCTACGGGCATAAGCTGTGTATTAAAAGCAACGCCGGTTATCCCGGTGCTGTTGTTGCCGATTGCCGTAGCAATGCCGGCTACATGCGTACCATGATCGTGCGGTGGCACATTGCCTGTGTTCAGATAGGCATTCCAGCCATTGTAATCGTCAATATATCCGTTTTCGTCGTCATCAATGCCATTAAAGGGGGTTTCGAGGCGGTTTTTCCACAGATGAAGATCGGAATGGCCAAGGTCAACGCCGCCGTCAATCATAGCCACCACAATGGTATCTCCGTTTGCAGTAAGGCCACTTGTTGTGATGTCCCAGGCATAAGTTGCCTCAATATCGGCACCAGGTGTGCCGCTCATCTGCCCGGTATTTTTAAGGCTCCATAAGTTGGTAAAGGAAGGGTCGTTGGGAATTATCTCGCGTTCTGTTACCAGATGGTTAAACTGTCCCAGGCTAATTGCCGGGTGTTTCCTGATTTTTTCAAGCAATTGATCGGCATTGATCGCCGATTCATCAAAATTCAGCAACCAGATATGCATGCGTCTCGATAGTTTCTTATCAATGCTCAAACGGGCAGATGAAAAACTCTCAAGAAAATTGCCCATCAATGCCTCGCTTTCATTTGATTTAAACTGAACCAGCAATTGCCCTGTTTCCCTTTCGGGATGGGATAATTGTGCCTGGGAAAGCAGGGTTGATCCCAGCAGGAAAAAAGATATCAGAAAATACTTCATAAAACGCTTCTGTTAAGCAAAGGATAACAAGCGGATTGATGGGTATGTTCACCCTGGCAAGGCCAACGCCTATCTGATCACCAAGCGTGAAGAGTATGATTTGGCTGAAGTACGAAGATTTATAATGTAGATTCCGCGGGACAATCCGGAAACATCAAGTTTTCGTGCCTGTTGCCCTTTGGTTAGACCTGTAAAGAAATCCTGTCGCACGAGGCCACCCATGCTGTTGTAAATTCGCAAATCGGCAACCTCAGAATCATCAGCTTCAAAGCTAAGGTTAACAATATCTGATGCAGGATTGGGAGATAAGTTCAACCTGCTTGCTGGCAATTGACGATTAATAGTACTGTTGTAAATATTGATCGTATCATTAAACATCAGCAATACTTCATAGTTTTCGGTTGTTGTTGAAAAATGAAGCGTATCAAGTGCATAACCAGCCATTGGTTGCATAGATACAGGAAGAATGAAAGAAACCACCACTTGAATTTCTTCTCCCGGGCTCATTGTTCGTGGCATAGGCTCCTGGAACCAGGTTTCCCAGTACCATATTCCGTCCTGAAGCTCAACAGATCCTGAATAATCAAAGGATGTAAGAGTAACTTCGTGATCTGTCGGATTGGTTATCATAAAAAACAAACCCTCATAGGCCATTATATCATTCTCAAAAATCAGGCTATCCGGTTCAACTATCAACTCTGTGCCAATGGTTTGAAAAGCAAGTGTCTGGGTGGCAAACAGGTAATTGGCTGCAACGGCCTTAAAGGTAATATCCCATGTTTCTCCAACTTGTGTTGGAGTCCCGCTAAAAACACCCTCTTTGCTCAGGCTCATTCCTGCAGGCAATGGTGGGCAGGTAAACCGGTATGATGAACCTGATACAATTGCGGTTGAACCGGAAATACCTGCAAACAGGTAGTTCTGGCCATCACCGGCAGAAATGCCGGCAGCCCAGTCGTTTGAAGGAGTGATGCCGCTTCCGTAATGGAATGTTATGGTACCATCCGGATAGAGTGTTACAGCAAAATCGTTGTTGAACGAAGGATTATCAAATTTGGAAATCTTCCAGCGGAAGGTAGCATGTGTTGCATCACCTTCATAAAAAATACCATCATTTAATTCAGGGTAAATCATCAGGTCAGCGCCATATCCTGTTATTGCTTTTGCTGACATAAGTGCTGCTTCGCTGCGGATGTATTCAAATTGTCCGCTAAATGCGATAGCCCCATCTGTTGTCAGCACCAGATCCTGATAAGTTTCGCCATAAAACGGGAAAGGAAATGCGATGGTTTGCGTAGCGTAGCCATCATCGTTGTCGCTAGGTATCAATTGGTTGGATGTAATGGCAGGAAAAGTAGCCTGGTTGCTGGCTTCGTTGTATTCCTGAAGGATAGACCAGGTATAAGGGCCACTTGCCCCGCTTGCTTCAAGCTGATAACTGTATTCCTCCCCAACACTTGCCATTGGTAGTTGTTGGGTTGTAATTTCAGCAGGGATAAAATTAACTGCCGCATCTGTCCACACATAACTGGTATCGTTGTTAACTATCTGAACATTTGTCATGGCACTTTGAAACTCAAGCGTTTGATTGAGATCGTTTACTGATAGACTTACTATTTGGCCATTGGATGAATTATCTTCATCCTGCTCGGTGATGCGCAGGAAAAACCGGGCTGTTTCGCCTGGGTTAATGTAGCTGAGCAACGGTGTAACATCCAAACCTATTTCAATTGATTTATCGGCTTCGGAACTGCCGCCCTGCATATAATAATCGCCTCCTTGATTGCTGAACATAGGGAATTCGATTGAATGCGCAGGTTTGGTATCAGTAGTATTGGCCGAAACGCCGGCAGCAATTTTAATTTTCTGACGAGAAGTATGCTTAATGGTTGTTTTTAAAGTCAGTTGCGGTTCGTAGTCGGCACGTGTGCGGATGATGTGCAACAGGTTATTCCAGATTCCTCCATCTTGCAGGTTTAACGCGAGGGTGCGGTACATCACATAAGATTTACCCTGATTGCCAAAACTTGTGCCCCAACTGTTGACCATAATCAGTCCGCCAATTTCCCAGTCGCGCAGGTCAACCTGTCCGTCGCCGGTTATATCAAGATTGTTGGTGTATTGCCCGTCGTTGTTGAAATCATAGCGGATGTTATCGTCGTAACCAACAAAGGTCATGGCATGATTAACCACTTCCCCCCAGCGGGTAATAACAAGCTTGCCTGAATTTGGTGTTCCTGCCGGAAGGTAATTCATGCTGAAAACATCAGAAACGCCGGCAGAAAAATTTGCCAGCCCACCGGTAGGGGAGCCATCCAGCCTGTCGTACATCCATTGTTTCAGGGTTAAAAGGCCCTCTTCTGTGGTGACATCAATCGTCATTACTTCAAGCATACGGTTACTCATTCCCGAAAGGTAATTCGTGTAACCACTCATCCAGCGCCGATCGCCACCCGACCAGGGAGTTCCGCCATAGGTTTGCACATTGGGGCAGCCATTGGCCGCGATAATCTGCCATCCGTCGAAGTACCAGGAGCCACCGCCTTCACCTCCGTTCAGAAAGTTCCAGGTATAATGGGTTGGGTATTGATTTTGGGTAGTATTGGCTGATAATCCACGAACAAAATCCATTTCATAGGTAAAATTGTAGCCTATGCCACTGGCTTGCCCGCAACTTCCGCCATCCTGGTTAAAAACCGGCCTGAACCAGGGCAAAGTTGAATTATCGAGAGCGCTGGGAAGGTCGCGGCTACGTTGGGCATCTGTTAACGTAAGCTTAGGTGTAGCAGCAATCATAGCGTAATCCGATGCAGTAAGGGTGCGCAAACCACCAGCCAACCAGGGTTCACCGCCGGGGTCAGGATTTACATTGATAATTCCCTGAGCATTTGCCATACCGGCAATTGCGATAATCGCGATCAGTGTAATCAGCTTTTTCATAGCCTTGCTATTTATTTTTAACGTAATTTTCTTCGTACATCCATAAGACATCTTTGCGGATTTGCGCATCAATACTTATGTTGTTTATAATTGCCTTTTCCTTCATTTTTTCCATCCATTCAGGAGATCCGCGGATGCCAAGTTCGATAATCAGCATTCGTTCGTACTTTGATGTATATTTTTCTGGATAATCTCTTGAATCTACAAAAAACATATACAGAGCTTCCTGATTTATCCTTTCGGGAAGGCTGATGTTTTTTA
>DINP01000140.1:57385-86131 GCA_002426025.1 Bacteroidales bacterium UBA5537
AGCCAGTTGAAGTAATAACTGTCGCCAACAATCAGCACATCTGGTTTTGTTTTGGCAGATCCCTGTTGAAACTGAAGAATGGGATTTGCTGTTTTCGGATGTGGAATCCTGAACATCAGGTTCATGGCTAGTCCGATATCATAATCGGGATGCCGGGTAGTATCAGGGATTTCATTCCTGACGATTTTCATATCCGGAAGGTCAATTCCGCGCAGCGACTCAATATATCTAAGGGTTGTGTCAGCTGCCAGAGCAGCTCCGTAGTAGCTCCAGTGGGTTCCGCATTGTGGNNATCGGAGTTGAAACTCCCCTTGCCGGGTTCAAAAACTACAATGAATGTTTTGCCCAGCCGAGCGAGGGTATCCTGAACAGCCTTGAGCCTGGCGGCTTTCTTGTTCCAGACAGTATCGCCAACATAGTATTGACCCATATATTCCCTGATATAGTCTTCTTCAAAAAGTTCATTGTTTTGACCAACAATCACTCCTTCGGCATTAGCCTGATGAAAAAGACTAAAACTGAGCTGATTATGCATTCTGACAAGGGAATTCCGGAAGCCGATATTTTGTTCCAGCCGGTTATTGAACTCTTCCTGAAAAGAACCATCGAGCCACGATTTCCAGCTGAATTGGCCCAAATCAGGCTTTTCATGTTTTTGAAAAGCACCGGTAAGCTTTTTCTCGGTAATCAATCCATACCTNNTTACAACACCCGGTTTGAGGAATCAGGTTATTTTAAATTTAATTTGAAGTCCGAATCAGTTTTTTAACCAGAATCCCTTTATTAGTTCTCAGAATTACGCTAAACACACCCGGGCCAGCTTCTGTAAGTGAGGGTTTCAACAAATAATTACCGGCTGGCATAATTGTATTCTCCTCAAAACTATAGCAAATCCGCCCATGCATATCGCAGATAAAGAGTTGCACCGGACCAGGTTCTATCAGTGTATAGCTTATGTTGATTACTGAATTTCCAGGGTTAGGATATACTGAAAGCCTTGCTGAGATTGTTTCGTTGCTGTTGTTATTGGTAGGAACTGCAAAGACCGGTAAAATTATATAGTCTATCCTGGCGCAATCTTCTCCGTTTGAGATACTGTAATCTTTAATATACTTCCATGCAAAGGGATGTTCGCCGGCTGCAACAGGGAATTTTGCCCTGGTCCAGTTCCAGTTTCCGGCCCATTTGCCCATTTCACCATCTTTCCCGTAAAAATGCAGATAGTCGTAACTGGCTTCAGATGAAACCTTGAACCAGAATGAAATGGTATCGGCAAAAGCAACATTCCAGTTCAGTGAAAGATTTGATGATTGATTATCAATAATCACTCCTGAACGGCCATTCCAGTTTCCTTCGTAAGCTGCGTTTTCTTCCAGATACCAAGGGGCATCACCAGAAGTTTGCCAGTCGAATAATGAGAAGTCGCCTGTTTCAAAATTCTCAACGAGCAGCCCTGTAAAGAAAGGAATAGTTTCCAGATAGCTGAATTGATGATCTCCTGCAATAGAAAGATTAATCTCGATAAGGTGGTAGAGTGGGGCTTCTTCCGAAAGTTCAACATCGAAAACGAGGTGCCAGATTTCACCGGCATTCAGGGTGTCAATTGATCCACTGTTTGTAACAATGGTAAGGTATGGGTCCCAGGTTGCAATCAGAGCATCGGCATTGGTAAGCTGGGCACCCCCTTTGTTTCTGAGATTAATGGCAATTTGTGCGGTTTCGCCAGGCTCAATTATCCCATTGTTGCCATCAATAATAATGGCAGAAGCAATTTCAACTACTGCGCGGTAAGCGGTCAGACTTAGATGGCGTGTCCACGATCCTTCTGCTGCCAGGGCATTAAGTACAAACGAAGATTGGTGTCTGTCAGGGATTTGATTTTTAGCTAAAAACCGGAATGCATCAGGTATCAGAATGGATTCACCGACACCCAATCCTGATATAGAAGCCTGGCCATCAATCATTTGATAGTTAGAATCAAGCGTGCTAAGAGTGAAATTGGTCGACCCGACAGCAAAACTATTGAGGTTGGTAATGTTGAGTGTCATATCACAGGTTTCGCCAAACCCGATGATATTGTCGTCTCCGGCCTGTATTGTATATTCCATCATCAGGCCCTCGGTGTTCAGGTAAAAGGTTTTGCGATCCTTAATGTTGTTTTTATCGGTTACACAAACCATAATTGGCTCATTGTTTATCAGCATGTTGGTTTGTCCCGATAGAGTGCCAGTATCACTTAGTTCTATACCAGGATGGCTAGTCATCGGAGTAAATCTTACGAATTGATCCGTTTCAGGAGTGAAGTCCTGCTCAAACGTCATTATTTCATAGTTTTCACCATCTCCGGCTGAAATTCCNNTACCTTTCAACGTAGGAAGGAATAATACATTCGCCATAGTTTATTTCGATTTTTCCATCGGGATACAGCCTTGCAGTGGCATTCATTGTTGAGCCGGAAGCCCCGCTAATGCTTAGTTTCCATCTGAAAGTGATATAATCCGGTGTTGCTTCGTACCAGATTCCATCACCCTGTCCCCCATCAATGATAAATGGGTTTGACATTGCCGGGGCAATGGACGGGGTTTGAATAAAATAAGTCCTGCCTTCGATAAAGTAAGGCCAGGGTAGCAGTGAGTTTTCAAACATCAGGTAACCATCAACGGTAGCATAGGCACTTGTATAGTTTTCGCCGAAAAAGGGGAAAGTGAATGGGAAATCAACTTTTACTTTTCCGTTACTGTTAGATGAAGGTTGCAATTGTTGCTCAATAACCTCGGGCATAATAGCTGTTGAGTCAAACTGAATATAGTCTTCCAAAAAGTCCCATCGATAAGGCTGTGTGCCGCCGGCAGCCTGCAGATTGAAAGAGTAGTTACCGTATAATTGAACAGGAGGAAGATTTTCAGTAGTAATCATTACCGGATCGAAATTAATACTGGCATTTACACTAGCCATCGTAACATTGTTATTTACTAATGGCAAATCCATTACCTGACTATTTATAACAGTTGAGCCATTGGTGTAGTCAATAATAGCAAAGCTCTCCAGCGTTCCGGTTTGCGAACTTAATGGGTCGTCCTCCTGCACGAGTAGAAAATACTTTGCTTCTTGCCCTGGATTAACATATTGTAACAAGAGGTTCATATCGAGTCCAAATTCAATATTTTCGGGGCCAGAATTACCCTGCATGGGTTTGCAACCGCCCTGAAAATCGAATATCGGATAATGAAGAATATGATCAGGTTCGGTAGCATCAGGATTTGTAGAAACACCGGTCATTACTCTGAGCATATTGCGGCATGGAAAAGATAAATTTACTTTGGCTGTGAGTTGTGGCAAATGATTATCACGTACATCAATCACAACTACGGTATTGTTCCAGATGCCTCCCTGTTGAAAAAGATCAGCAACCGATTTGTACATCATATAGGAGAAACCCTGATCACCCCAACCACTGATAGAGCCATAGGTATTGGCCATTTTAAAACCACCAATCTCCCAGTCGCGCATATCCAGCAATCCATCTGAATTGAGGTCAATATTGTTAGTATATTGTCCATCTCCATTGTAATCCCATCGGATTGAATCGTTGTATCCTACAATTGACATGGCATGGTTGGCCGAATTGCCCCAGGAAGTCAGCACATGCATTCCGGCTTCAGGAGTACCAGCAGGAAAAACTGAAGGAGGGTGCGTAAATTCAGCATAAAAACAACCGAGTCCTCCGGCTGATGATCCATTTCCATGGTCATACAGCCAGTTTTTTAATGTCTGTAGCCCTTCGGGGGTATTCACTTTTATTGAGTAAACTTCCGAGACCCTATTATGCATGGCATTGTAATAAAGGTTGTATCCGGTCATCCAATGCGACGGCCCACCGGTTGCCATTCCGCCATAATCGGCTACGGTTGGATTGCCGGCATGTTTAAGGATTTCAAATGTTTCGAAAAAACTAACACCGGCATCGCTGCCATTGTTAATGAAATCGTAAGCAAAATGTGTGGCATACTGATTTTCAGGTACATTACCCGGAACATTTCTTACATAATTCATTTCATAGGTAAACACTACTCCAATACTGCTTGCCTGCCCACATTCGAGCCCCACCTGTGAAATAAGTGGCCTGAACCATGGCCTGGTCGAATTGTCAACAGCATATGGAATCAGACGCCGGGTAGCTTCCTCGGGTAGTTTAAGTACCGGTAACTGTGATAGCATTATAGAGTCATAGCTGCTCATCGGGCTAAGTTCCGGATAGCTTGATTTAAACTGGTTCTGGGACTGGATGTTTAATGTGAAAGCAACAATAAACAGGAATAGACCTAAAAGTTTTTTCATCTGAACTGCGTTTTTTTCAGTGGTGAAAATAATAAATTTTACTCTAAAATTGCTTTATGCTTATTCAATTGTTTTGAGGCAGTTATGAAAACCAAAGGCCTGCCTGTGATGGCAAGCCTTTGAAAATCTCAATAAAATCAGGAAGCTATAAACAATAAGTTGAAATCAGATTGTTTTAATGAATTTTCCGTTTCTTACCTGGTTGCCATATTCAACACGCATCATATAAACGCCTTGGGTTAATCCGTTAACATCCAGGCTATTACTATATGAAGGAGACGCTTCACGTTGCATTACCAACTGTCCGGCAACATTAAACACCGAAATCTTCAAATTTTTAATGTTCGTTTCATCCAGGTTGAAACTAATTGATTCTCTGGCCGGATTTGGAAAAACAGTCAATCGTCCGGCATATTGCTGAGGCCTGATTCCCTCAATTTTTGTTACAGTAAAGGTAAGTTGGTTTTCGCAGCCATACTCGCTTTCAGAAGTTAAAGTGAGTTGATTTGCCCCAGGCTGTAGGTTATCCGCATCAATCAGAAAACTGTTATCTGTTACACCGTCCGGAAGCAGTTTATACGAAGCTGGAATATTCGAATTTACATTTATTTTCAGGGTTTCGCCGGAATACAAAACGGTATCGTTTACCACTGGCATTTCAGGTTTTTCGTAAAAAGAAATTGTAATGGGTTTTATGAATGGTTCACAGTAGTAATTTGAATAAACCTTCAGGTTTAAGTTCAGATTGCCTGCTTCAAGTTCTTCAACTGAAGGATAGTAGATTGCATCAGGCACTGAGGCATCGCTTAAAATACCGTTTCCGGATGTTTCCCATTCAACAAGTGCGTAATCTGAAGCCAGGGCATTCAGATTGATTGATTCATTGGGGCAGGTGGTGAAGTTTTCGGCTATAAAAGTGGCAGATGCATTTTCGGGAAGGTAAATATTGTCGAGCCAGGCAGCATCCGAACCTTCCGATCCATCGCTATCTTTGCTGTAAATCCACTCTATCAGGTGATTTCCCGGTTCAACCGGGAATATTTCTTCCGACCAATCGTTTTCTCCACTCCATTCAGCCAGGAGTTCTCCGTCTATAAAAAGCTGAAGTTTGTCGGATTCTTGCTGGGAAGAGACTTTTTTATGGAAACCCAGATAATCGCAGGTGGTGGTGGTGCAATTGTAGGCCAGGCTGCTGCTTTGGTTGTTTTCGATGTTTCCTGAACGAAGAGAATATCTGCCTTCAAACGAGTTACTGCCATCAATACTCCAGATTTGGTCACTGATGTTCATCCAGTTACTTCGCGGAAATCCCTGGTTTTCAAAATCTTCATCGGGAGAACCAATGGTTGTAAAGGTAAAGATTGCACTCTCAACTGTGCCTGAAATATTGTGAGAAACCACTTTCCATGAATAGGTGGTATTGTAAGCTAATGCTTCAGGAAAGCTATTCTCATTATTGAACGCGATAAGGCTGGTTTTATCCCAATCGGGATTTAGCCCTTCATCAATAAAAATTTCATAAAAATCGGGCACCATGCCGCCGAAGGTTTCCCAATGAAGACCAGTGTAAGCCGAAACTTTGCGCGAATTGTTCACTGGTGTGGGATTCACAGCTATGGCTGGCTGATCGGTAATTTTAATTTCGGCAATGTAAGGTTTGTGATTATAGGCAGTAATCGTGAGGTTTACTGTTTCCGCTTCCGGAAGCTGTTGCAGATTAATAACCGCAACACCTTCTTCGGCTCTGGCTGCACCTAGCAGTTTTCCATTATGCGAGATGCAGGCCAGAGCGTCAGAAACAGGTAATTTAACCACAAACCCCCGTGCATCACGGCCGATTACCGACGCGTGATGTACAGAAATCTCCTCCGGCTTTGCAGTGCGAACCACTACCGAAGGATCACCAAATATATTCCACGTATCGGTTACGCGATACCCCCCTAATCCATATTTATCGTTCATTCTCATGCAGGCACTCATTGATATGCCTCCAAAGGTTCTTGTAGTTACTGATATTTTATGTCCTGCTAATATCTGCGCTATTTCATCCTGTGCTTCCATTGGTGGATACCAGCTTTGGGTGCTGGTTGACATCATGGCAGCCACCGCGCCGGTTGGCTTGCCGTTATTTTCTGCTCGGAGCCAGGCTTCGGCCAGACAGGTTGTTGTGACAAAATCGCCGCTATTGCAGCCCGCCGACCAGATAAACGGGTGGACATTGGTATTGCTCAAATGGTTTACATCACTGCTCGAAAACCCACTGCTTTGCCATGAGTTGATTGTTCCATGTCCGATATACATAATGGCGCCTGTTCCACTGTTTACAGTATTTTCGACCATGAAACGACTTGGATTGCCTTGTGCATCAGATTCACCCTGACTTCCATCATAAAGTTCAGTAAATTGGGTATAATTCCCTTCTAACAATATTTTGCCCAGATTGCGCAGATGTTCAAAGTCTTTTTCTCCATCATCGCCTGGTCCAAGTTCACTTGCAATGGCGGTGAAATTCGCGTATGCAGCATTCCCGGGAGCCGTTTTTTCGTAATTCATGCTGCGTTCAACCATGTTGGTGAGCTGGTTTATTGTTTCGGCCGGGAAACGCCCTACCAGCACTTCGGGATAATGATCGTTGCCCGCGATATATCCGTACATATTGTCACTCGCACCGGTTTCAGCCTGAAGTGTAGGAACCTGAGCCGCATCACCGGCCAGTAAGAGATAGGTGAGGCCTTTCGAGTAATAGTAATCTGAAACAAATTGCTTCAAACCCTCTGCATTTGCAAAGTTTGCCATGTTAACAATCTCACACTCAATTCCGGTTTGCGTTTTCCAGTCAGCAAAAGACTTAAGTACATCAATAAACTGAGCCGGGCAAATAATGAGCATATTGCCAGGTTCTTCAACCGGGGTATACCGGAGGCTGTTGCTATAATTCGCAAAATGATTTTCAAGTGCTATATTCAAACCGCTAAGTTTTCCATAAGATGCGCTATAGCGGATAAGTTCATTTTCAGCGGGTTCATTTACTGATAATATTTCGAAGCTTATGCTATGATAGATTCTGAGTGTTTCAGTAACCGGGTTGTATTGAAATGGGTAAACCTGAATGGCTTGTCCGCGGGCGTCGCACCAAATGTAGGGCTGACCGGCTTCAATCAGGTTTTCAGGATAAAAGGCATCGTTATTATATACCAGTTGGTTGTAACTATATGTATTCCAGTCGGGTGAATCTGAAAATTGAGGATCGCCTTTTGAAGGGGCTACTTTAAAATTTTTGAATTCTGAAAATTCAGCGTTTGTAATCCTTATCCTGGTATTTCCAAGATCTGGTATCTGAAGGCTGATGGTAAGATGTTGCATGTCTGGGAACCCAGCCTTCGTTTCGTTAACGCCACCCGATAAAAGTAGCCTGTTTGCAATGAATTCGGGGGTATTGACCTGATCTGATAAAAATCCAGCCAGTGAAAATTCAACAAATGTTGATTCTAAACCGGAGCTGGTAATTCTGATTTGAGGTTCTTCAGCACTTTCTGAAAACAAAGGCTTCCACTCATGGGCAAATGAGTGCAAACTTATCATCAGCAGATAAAGTAAAACAAGTGCTATATTTTTCTTCATGAAGTGTTTTCTATCACGCGCCTGTGCTGCGCGCGCACTCCCGAAGTCAATTGCTGTTCCGAATTTCCGGACAGTTTTTCAGAAAGGAAATGTATAATGTAAGCTTACTTTATAAAATGCTGTTAAACAGATCTATAGTTTAAGTTATGTGCTTGTTTGAATTCTGAAATAATTTTTATTTTCATAGTATAGATAATATCTGCTTCCTGAAAACACACAAAAAACCGCACAATTGTGCGGTCTTTACTAATAAATTCAGTAAAATCCTTTATAATAACCAATAGATTTAAGGTTCGAAAGGGGGAGGGAAATTTTAGGTGTTTTTTTGATAAACGCATTCAATAGACGGGTCTATCTTTTGAATACCAGAGTAAAGTACATCAATCTGACTCTTTCATAATTTTGATATTGAACTTTTTCATTCTTCGGATAAGGGAATCGCGCGAAATTCCTAACATTTTAGCTGCCATTACCTGATTATAGCCACATTCATTCAAGGCCTGAAGTATCAGATTTTGCTCTTGTTCTTCAAGATTCAATGCCACATTTATAGAGGTTTTTCCACCTTTCTTATCACCCAGTTTAAAGTCTATAGTACTTAGAGTCTGGGTATTGCAAAAGATCATGGCACGTTCAACCATATTGCGCAATTCACGCACATTTCCCGGGAAATCATAGTCTTTGAGCGATTCAACAAGCTGTGCATTTATCTTAGGCATTGATTTATTGAGTCTAACCGAGAAGTAGTTAACGAAGTATTTCAGCAGGGGTTCAATATCCTCTGGCCTTTCGCGTAGGGGAGGAATGTTGATGGTAAGGGTATTGAGCCTGTGAAAAAGGTCGAGCCTGAATTGCCTGCTTTCTATCAGTGTTTCAACATGGTGGTTGGTGGCAGCAATAATTCTGAAATCTACAGTAATCTCATCGGTTCCTCCAACACGTTTTATCTTCTTCTCTTCAATCGCTCTCAATAATTTCGCCTGAAGCGGAAATGGCATATCAGCAATCTCATCGAGGAAGAGGGTTCCGCCATTTGCAATCTCAAAGTATCCTTTTTTATCATTGACAGCTCCGGTGAATGAACCTTTGACATGACCAAAGAATTCACTTTCTAGCAAGGAATCGGTAACTGCACTGCTGTTTACTGCGCAAAATGGATGGTTGTGCTGTTCGCTGGCGAAGTGGATTATACGGGCAACAATTTCTTTGCCGGTGCCGCTTTCACCGGTTATCAACACATTGGTATTGGCATATTTAGCAGCTGTATTTGCCAGTTCCAGCACTTGTCGTATTGACCGGCTTTCACCAATAAAGTTGCGATCAATCAAACGCTCTAGCTCGGTTGAAATGAGGGAGTGCTGATCCTGTATTTCGCGGAATTGCCGGTACAGGTGCAGGTATTTCTCAGTGCGTTCTATTGAAAGTTGAATATCAATATGCCTGAATGGTTTTCGCAGGTAATCAATAGCACCGTCGCGCATAGCCTGAATTACCGTATCCATGTCGCCGTGACCAGAAATGATAATTACTTCCATCGAAGGATAAAGTTTACGAACCTGCTTTAAAATTTCAAGTCCACTCATACCCGGCAGCCTTATATCGAGAATCATCAGGTCGTAAGGCCGGCGGCGGAGGCTTTCAAATCCCTCACCCGGGGTATTGGCCGTGTAAACTTCAAAATCGCGGACCTGAAGAAATTCCTTCAACTCATCGGCGAAGTCTGTTTCATCATCAAGTATTAAAACCCTTAATTTCATCTTACTCATAACTATTTCAAGCTATTGCTGTTCAGTTATTTTATTTTTTTATCCATAGCCGGCAACTCAATTTCGACTGTGGTTCCGGCACCCGGATTGCTCCTGAAACTTAAGTTTCCTTTATGCTCTTTTATTATTCCATAAGAGATCGCCAGTCCAAGTCCGGTACCTTTACCGGGCTCTTTGGTAGTGTAAAATGGCGTTGTAATATGGTCAAGGTGTTCGGGGGCTATCCCGTTTCCATTGTCTTTCACAGATAAAATCACATTATCGCCTGCTCTTCGGGTTGTGAGATTGATGCTTGCCTTGAATTCACCTTCCATTAATTTTTGCTTCTCTTCAATGGCATCTCTCGAATTGGAAAGCAGGTTAAGGAGAACCTGTTCAATTTTAAAAGTATTTCCATGTACCTGCACCAGAGAATCCGGTTCAAGTTCGGTTATAAGTGTAATTTCTCGATTGTTGAATTGTTCACTCACAAGAGAGAGTGCATTTTCAATTGTTTCATTCAGGTTGAAGGCGGACAGGATATAATCATCGTTGCTGCGTGAAAAGGTGCGCACATGATCAATAATGCTGCGCATGCGGTGAATACCTTCAAATATTTTCCGGGCTTTTTCTTTCACATATTCCCCATCTGCTTTATCATTTTCCATCGCGTGAAGCAAATTGTCAATCCCAAACGAAATGGTATTCAGCGGTTGATTGATCTCGTGCGCTATACCGGTTGCCATTTCGCCAATTCCTACCAAACGTTCTGTATGGATCAGGTGTTTCTCCATTTCGCGGGCAGCTGTTATATCCGTGCAGAAAATGAGAAAACGGCCATCGGGCAATTTTACGCTTCCGGCTCTGATAATTCTGGAAGTTTTTCCGACAGAAACAAAAAACTCTGCCAGAGATTGTTTAGCATGAGTTAATCCAGAATAGTCAGGGAAACTGCCTGCCAGATTTTCCTGCTTTAATAGTTGGTTAATGTCAGAAGAAATCAGTTTGCCCGAAGTTTTTCCAAACATTGAGAAGGCCGTTGGATTTGCTTCGGCAATTGTGCCATTGCTTTCAGTAACGAGGATTCCTTCCGGCGCATTTTCGATATAACTGCGGTATTTTGACTCACTTTTTTCAAGCTCGATGGTGGTTTTTATTCTCTCGAGTGCATTGCCGGTAATGGTACTGAATACTCCGAGTGCACAGATATCCTGTTTTTCCCATGTAGTTAGTCCGCTGCAGGCTGAAAGGATAATGCTTCCGGAAACCGAATCGGCAATTTGAACCGGAATGGCAATACAAACAGACGCACTATTCTGGCTCAGATTATTCTGGGGTTGTGTCCATGGCCCGTCCATCCCTGTTAAGCTGGTAAGTACACTGCAGCCTTCTTTGTTTTTGCTGAATGCTTCCCGGATATTTTTTAGTTGATTTTCACCAGGGATTTCAGGTTTAGTATTTGATTTCAGTTTATCTGATATCGTAATATGTTTCAATGATTGATCGAATCCGATAAAGAATGCTGCAGATGCATCGCAGATACGTGCCATATCCATCAGCATAAATTCAATAGAACTGTCAGCATCAAAATTTCCTGAAAATCTTGCTGAAGCTAAAGAAACTGCACGTTCAAGCTGATATTTAAAAAGGATGGTTTGTTCTGCCTTCTGGTGCTTTGTGAGACTTTCGTTTAATGCCTGACTTTTTAAAAATAATTCCCTGTTTTGAACAAAGAGCTTCAGAAAAACGCGGACTTTGCTTAGTAAAACTTCGTTTTGAAAGGGTTTGGTAAGATAGTCAACAGCTCCGGCTTTGTATCCTCGCGAAATACTTTGCTCATCGAAAAACATAGCAGAAACGAAGATAATCGGAGTTAATTTGTTTTTCTCCTGGTTTCGGATGTGTTCAGCAAGCTCGTACCCACTCATCCCTGGCATGGAGACATCCATAATAATTAGCGCAAAATCATGGACTGCAGTAATTTCAAGGGCACTTTTACCATTAAGAGCTTTGTATATCTCTGCCTGTTCTTTCCTTAATATGGTCTCAAGCAAAATAAGGTTCACCTCAATGTCGTCAACAATCAGAATTTTAGGTTTATCTGTACCTGACATTTTTTGGATTTTTGGCCTGAGTGATCTGAATCAGGATTTAAAGTTACGGTTTCTATGAAAACACAGAGAAAACATCAGAAAATTAATCGCTTTTAACTACAAAGGTAACCCTGGAAACGGCAATAAAAAAGCCTGCTTTGAGGGCAGGCTTTTTTAGCGTAGTTTGAATGAAAGATTACTTAATTACCAGCTTATGAATGGCAGTTCCATTGAGGGTTTCAACTTTAACGAAGTAGATTCCGCTATTCAGGTTGAGGTTAATCTTCTGTGAATATGATTCATTGGTAATGTTAATCTTACCGGAGTAAACAACTTCACCGGTAGTCGTAACAATACTGATGTTTCCATTGCCAATGGCTGCATCCCTGATCTGTAAGGTAAATTCACCCTTATTAGGATTCGGGAAAATGCTGAATCCGGTTGCAGAAGCATTTTCTTCAATGCCTGCACAAGCTTCAACAGTAACCATGACTGATGCAGTGCCATCACAACCGTTCTCGTCGGTAACAATCACTGAATAAGCTGTTGAGTTTATACCCTGTGATTGTGCATTCACCTGCATACTGTTTGCAGTACTGCCATCAGACCAGCTGTAAGAAGCGTAGTCTCCGTCAACTGTAATGTTCAGTATGTGAGTAATACAAATGGTAGTATCGTTGCCAAGTGAAATCACCGGTGAGTTAATATTAACATTGTACTCAGCATTGGCAGAACAGTTTGCAACAGTATTTGTCTGGATAAGAGATAACATTCCCAGGCCGTTTCCGCCCCAGTTAACAACTACCTCATTGGTGCCGGCTCCTGAAACCAGTTCTCCACCGGTTACACTCCACTCGTAGGTGTCGTTTTCAATCAAAGGGGTTGTGTAGGTAACATTCTGACTGTCAGCACACACAAGGGCATTTCCATCAATAGCAGGAGTTGGCGTAGGACTCATGGTAACCGTAAAGTCGGTATTTCCAACACAGTTATATTCATTGGTTTCAGTAAGGTAAATCATCCCTTCTTCCTCAGCATTCCAGGCTACAGTAACAGTTGATGTATTCTGGCCTTCTGTGATGGTTCCTCCTGTTATATCCCATAAATAATTGTTTGAAGTTGTAGCTGCGCTGTATTGGATACCTGATTCATTCTGACAAACAACATCCTGACCTGAAATAACCGGTTCCGGAAGCGGCCTTACTGTTATTTCCATTGTTGATTCCACTGGATCGCAGGTCTCATTCCATACACGCAAGGTAAGGCTGAAGTTACCTAAAGTATAATCTTCTTCACTTGGTGTATATCTTGGATTTAAGTTTGCCGGGTCATCGAAAGTACCGGTTCCTGAGCTGATCCATTCCATAGCTGTGTAGTTTTCAGCAGTTGCAGATGTGGCTGAATAGCTTCCACCTACGCATATATCGGCTGAATTTCCTGCAAAAGCAATTGGAGCACGACTTAATGTAAGGGTCAGGTAATCGGTTGAGTCTACGGTAGCCGGGTTAGATGCGGTAAGTGACAGCATAACTGTTTCCATTTCAACATCTTCAGCACTTGGGGTATAAATAGGATTGAGGATTGTTGGATCGCTGAATATACCGGTTCCACTGGTTTCCCAAAGCAGGCTGGTATAATTTGAAGCCTGTCCGGCAAGCTGGTGTTCTGATCCTTCGCAAATGCTTGCATCTTCACCGGCTATAGCAGCAGTAACCATAGGGATTACCTCAACATAACCTTCATAGCGGTTGCAGTTGGGGCGGGTGATGGTAACTTTAATTATCGTTCCACTGGTTTGTGCCGGAATGGTGATGTCAATAGTAGTAACAAAACCCGTAACACCAGTTCCGAGAATAACGCCATCGGCAGTTAAACAAACGAGCGAGTTTGGTGAAGCGGTAATGTTGAATGTTGTTTCTCCTTCGTAAATTGTGTTATTGTAAGTTGCAGCTATGGTTTGCGGCACTTCGGTACAAACTTTAAGGAAGGCATCGCCATGATGATGGAATAAATGATAGGTTACTTCTTTATTGCCAGTATTGTAAGGCCAGTTTGACTGCCTCAGGAAGTATTTTCCTGCTGCATTGCCGAATGCAGGAAGTACACCTCTTGACTCAGGCGTTGTTCCATACTGAGGCATAAAGTTTGGCCACATATTGTCCATCATACCCCACACATAAGTGTCGTTTACAAAAGAATAGGAAGTTTCTGATGCGGCAGTTAAACCAAGTGCTCCGGCCGGTTGGTTGTTGTAGGTATAGCGATGGAATTTCTCAGTAAAACATTCGCTTCCGTAATTGTATTTTCCGGTAAGGCAATTAATGGAAAGAATAAAAGAGAGATCGGTATTGGTTAATCCGTTAATACTGCTGTTGGTGTAGGAAGGTTCTCCCCAGCCTGTTTCCATTCCATGGTCACGGTGCATTAACATGAAAGAACCAGCATTTAGTGCATTGTTGATCATAGTTGAGTTTCCGCCACTCCAGCCACCAAGGCTGCTTGGCTGGGCAGGGATATAACCTAATCCGTCAGGTCCGAAAACCCCTACAACGGTTGAAGTATTGGTAGCAGACGACCAAATAGAACCCGGAGTTCCCTGGTAAATTTCATTGATCCTGACCGGGGTTTTTCCAAGAACATTCTTCCAGAAACCGCCCACAGTTTCAGAGCAAATCTGGAACCAACGTTCAGTTTGCCAGCCAAGTGCTGTTATAGGATTGGCATAAAAGGAAGGGTTGGTCGGAGGACGTCTTTCATATTTCAGAAAGCGGCCAATCATTGATTCCAATTGTGCTGCATTTTGAGCAGTAATACGAGCGAAAACTATATCGGGCATTTGGTTGCCACTTACATCAGCATAAATATTGTCTGAAACACAATAGTTGTCATAGATTGGTGAAATGATGCTATTGCTGTTTGCACTTGCCTGGCCGAAATCGCCCAATAGCAAAACTGCTGCCGGTGGAATATCCCAGGTGTTGTAAGCGTTGTTAAAATAGGTCTCGAGCATGGCTGCCGTAACGTTAGTGCCTATGTCTGACAGTTTTACAATACCAGTGTAAATCCCTTCTTCGGTACGGAATTTCTTAATTGAGTCGGCCCATTGTGAAAAGACAGGATCATTCGGCACAACAATCAGGTATTCGTAACCAGTTGAACGTGAGCTGTTGGCTGCTTTTTTATCGTAATCTACTTTTGGAAGGGTGTTAAAGTTGAAAATTGCATCCTCCATAATCGGATCCCAATAGCGGCTGCGGAAACGCTCATCGCCAAACTGGCGGTTGCCACCTTCAAAACGGATATTAATCTCAATATCGCGGTAAACAATTAATTCTTTGGTAACCGGATTATACTGGTAAGGCATAATACTCAGCATACAGACATCAACTCCGCGAATCTGGCTGAAATCTCCCAGTGAAACCGGTTCTGCCGGGTAGAAGGCATCTCTGCTATATATACTTTCATCTTTTGAATAATAGAGCGGACTCTGATCCGTATCCAGGGGGATACGCGGAGCCGGAGCTATATTCACATTGCTGTACCTTTCGGTTCGCATGTTTATAATTTCAACAACTGGTGTTGCACCATTCGGTATCGCAATATACCGACCGAAGCCAGGCAGATCCGGAGCGCCTTCTTCATTTGGAAGGAAAGATTCCGAAAATTCAATTGCTGTCATGATTTCACCATTAACATCGCGATCAGCAAAATTGAAATGCTGAATCGAAAAGTTAAGGTTCAAACCATCGGTACCCTGGCGGGTAAGACTTAATCCTTGTTTGCCCCAGCTATCACTATAGGTTTTTTCAGCAGCATTAGCATAGCTTAGAGTAATTGCCAGCACTGTAGCCACTACAAATTTGCTAAAGCGTGCAAAGGTCAAAACAAACCCAGGTAAAGTTGTTTTCATAGTTTTTTTTATTGGTGAGGAATGAAATTGTTCATTATCAAACTAATAAATAGCTGATTCTGAACAGACTTATATGAACCACAAAAATAAATAAAAATAAATACGACCGACAGTTTAAGGCTTTTTTAATTTTATTTATAAGTTTTCAAAATAAGAGGAGCCATTTAAAATAGCTCCTCCAGAGTGTTTGAAAAAATAAAAAATTGAACCTTAATTCCTGATGATCAGTTTGGTTGAATAGGATCCAGATGTTCCGGATAGTCTGAGCATATAGATGCCATCGGCAAGTTTGCCAGCATCTACCTGGACTTTTCTACCCTGACTAATTTCCATGTTTCCTTGTGAGAACATTAACTGGTTCCCAGAATTTAATACTTCAAGCATGAATTTACCCGAAATTGATTTTGAGGTGAATATGCTAAACCTGCCTGATGAAGGATTTGGGTAAATGCCCAAAAGTGATTCGCCCGTTTCATTTATACCGGTGCAATCGTTGAATGTCAGGTTGGTTGATGCGGTCGCTATGCAGCTATTTGAACCAGTGGCAGTAACTGTCCAGATGTGGAGACCCATACCATAACCGGTTGAGTCAACTGAAATACTCTGACTTGTTGATCCTCCGGGCATCCATAGGAAATCTGCTTCGTCGGTCGTTTTTACTGTGAGTAAAACTACATGATTGGCACATGCCGATGTGTCGGAGACAAGGCTGATGTGTGGAACAGGCAAAGTGTTAATAACATATTCACCCATGCCGGTTGCCTGGCAAATAGTCGCATCACTGACCGTTAAAACCTGATAGCTTGCTGTATCTGAAGGTGAAACCTGAAAAGTGAAAGGTGTGTCAGTCGCGGTAAGCATACCAACTCCGTTGTTTATTTCAAGATTCCAGGGTGCCGTACCGGTAAGCTCAATGGTAACTGGAACAGACAATCCGCTGCATAGCGTAGAATCGCCGCTAATAACGGATGCAGTCGGAGCCTGAATAAAGGCTATCATCAGTTCATCAACAGCATCATAACAAGGAGCAGGTGACAGACCTGTAAATGTAAGTATCACATTTCCGGCGGTTAAATCGGCTGGTGAAGGCATGTAATTTGGTGTAAGTGATTCGGGGTCATCGAATGTGCCTGTTCCTGATGTTTGCCATAGAACACTGGTATATCCTTCGCCTGTTCCGGTTAGTGCAATGCTTTCCACATTACTACAAATACTTAAATCAGGGCCCGCATCAACTGCAGATGGTTCTACAATGCTCAGGTTCAGGTGATCTGTCATCACTTGTGCTTCAGGTCCGGTTACGGTCAGAGTGAGCATGAGGCTTCCGGTAAGGATATCATTTTCTCCGGGTGTATAGAATGTACTGAGTGATGTTGCATCTTCAAAAGTACCATCACCTGATGTAGTCCATTGTGTGGTAACATAATTGGTTGCATTGCCATTCAGCATAACCGAAGCACCTTCGCACGATCCGGCATCAGGCCCGGCATAAGCTGAAGTCTGCAATGGTGCCGGGAAAACAATATAGTCAACCCATGCTGCATCGCTTCCATTGCTAACAGAAACATCCTTGCTATAAACCCACCTGAATGTTTGCGCACCCGGAGAGACAGGAAATTTTGCCTGTGTCCAGCCAACTTCACCAGCCCATTGGTTCAGCAAAGTATTGTTTATATAAAATTTCAGATAATCATAGGAGCTTTCAGACGAAACCTTGAAGTAGAAAGAAATAGTATCGTTATTCATAACCTCATACGAAACTTTCATTTCACTGGTCTGGTTGTCTGATATATCTCCTGACTTGGAACTGTTTATTCCTTCAAATATTTCGTCTGTTGAAATAGTCCAGGGCTGTGAACCGGCAAACTCCCATTCGAATGATTCGAAACTGCCACTCTCCCAGTCTTCGAGAATAAGGCCAACAGGTAAATTAAATGTCTTAGTGGCCATTAGAGACTCTGAAACTGCTGTATAATTAAAAGATGCAGTATGTCCGATCGGAGTTTCAGGGGCTACCTGAATTTCAAACTGCGCCTGAACACCATTGAGTTGTCCCGGAGCAATATTGCCCAGATCATCATTCTGGTTGACAATGGTAATAAACTGGCTCGGGGTGGTAAGTTGTGCTGTTGTGCTGTTTGCATCATAATCGCCGGAGTTGAATGTTGCGATTTTTACAATTGCACTTTCGCCCGGATCGAGGCGGCCATTTCCATTGCCTGCTGCATCATCTACTGTTACTACACCAGCCTGAAGTGCCGGGGCATGTGCCTCAATCATAAAGTTGCTCACAAATGTGCTGTCGTTTGCATCAGTAGCGGTAAGGGTAAATATAATGGCTTCTCCATCGGGAACTTCGTTGCTTACTTCCAGCGCAAAAGCAGAAGTAATGGTTTTAATTTCGCCCAGAATAAAATCACCGAATTGTTCCGTATTATCACTGATTGTAACAAATGGCGAATCTGACGAAAGCACAACTTCAACTGCTGTAGCAGGTTGATCGCCAATGTTTTCCATGGTAATGTCCAATTCCAGGGTTTCGCCGAAATCAAGCAGGCCATTGTTATTCCCGGTGGCATCATTTACGAGGTGGGCATTGTGAATAATCCAAGGTTGATTTGGCGGAGGGCCTGCCTGGAATGGTGAAACATAAGTCATGGCAGTGCCGGTCCGGTTGTCGGTCCATACCGGATAAACCCAACGATCCCGGGCATGAATGGCCAGATAATCGCCAAAGTAACTGCTGGCAAGTCCCGATATTGGCTGTGGGGTGAACGAAACATCGCTGACTTTAATATCTTCCCAGGTTTCGCCTCCATCAATTGAATTGGAAACGTAAACTTCACATTGGTTTGAGTTTACATTGCGGTCGTCGTAATATATCACACTCAGGTTTCCGTTTGCTGCATCACAGGTTATCCATGGGAAATAGTGCTCCTTGCCAAGGCCTGGGGTGTCCTGGTTTACTTTTTCAGGAACAGTCCAGGTTAAACCCTGATCTATTGATTTTGCCATGTAAACATCAATATCATTTCCGGTATTGATTCCCGGAGTGCCGATATTGGCCCAGGTAATATAAATAGTTCCACTGTTTCCGCCATTGCTGATATCAACTGTCATGGACGGGAAGGAGTTAACACGCATGTATTTACCGGTTTCAGAAGTGCGTATTCCCCTGATATTATTAATAATACGGGTTGCTGGTTGCCAGGTGGCACCTCCATCGAGGGATTTTGCCATACCAATGGCTGATTCATCACTTGGCCATGAATCGTAAATTGCCCAGATTACATATACTTCACCGTTGGGACCTGTATGGATATTTACACCCTGATTGTGACTTCCGGCATTCACAGCATTACTAACAGGAACACTTGCTGACCAGGTAAGGCCCTGGTCGGTTGATCTGCTGATACTGATTTCCGCATCAAGGCTTCCTGAGCCGAAATTTGTCCATGCATCATACAAATAGCCGGCGTAAGGGCTCGAAGGGCTATTGTCAATCCATAAATGGTTTTTATCGAGCAAATCCCAGCCGCTTGGCAAAGGAGCAACAAGTACCGGTGTCCAGGTTTGTCCCTGGTTGGTTGAGTAAGAAACGCCCTGTCCGCCGCCACTGTGAATATAACCAACATAGTACCAGCCATTAAGTCCAATGGCTGTGGCCGGGTCGCCGCTGTTCTCACCGCCGGCTCCCTGAACTTGTCCGCCCCAGGTATTTCCACCATCGGTTGACAGGAATTCATTGGCCCCATATATGCCCGAAACGGGATTCGGAGTGGAATTATTTGATTGCAACAAAGCCTGATTGTTGTTTGGGTTCACAAACACCGAATTCTCACTTTGTGTTGAATTTACTGTGGTTACGGGGACATCAGGTGAATCTTCAATGGTTACATTACGGCCACTCAGTTTACTGCCCGTATATTTTCCAAGAGGGGCTTTGCCTTCAGGTGCAACCGGAACCAATCCCAGTGAGGCCATACGCTTCCAGTACGACATGTTGTCAACACGGGTATCTACCTTGTATTTCTCCGGCAACGGAGCATTGGGCAGATACATTTGTTTTTTTGGTTTCTGTGCATAAAGGCAGGGAACTGCAATAAGCAATCCGATTACAATAATCAACAGGCGTTTCATTCAGTTGTGTGTTAAGGTTTATAGATGGACTAATGATTCTTATGAAAACTATTCAATAATTAGTTTTCGGGTTTTAATCGTATTGTTGTCGCTTATACTGATGAAATAAATGCCTGGTTTTAACCATGAAATATCCACATTAAAAATTCCTGACAAAGCAACAGTATTTCTCAGGTAAATTGATTTCCCGGTAAGGTCCGTTATGGAGAGTCTGAGTGTTGAGGAAGTTTGAATTCCGGTATTTATAGTAATGATGCCTGAGGCCGGATTCGGATAAACAACCATATCAGCAAAAAAGTTTGCCGGCTGACCGATTCCGGTGTTCAAATCAACAGGCGGGAATATAATATTGTCTATCCAGGCTGCATCTGTACCTCCTGAGACTGAAATATCTTTCTCATAAGCCCATTTGAAAGTGTGATTTCCGGCCGTGACCGGAAATGCAATATAGTTCCATCCATAAATGCCCGACCATTCTCCCTGTTTAATATTGTCAACATAAAACCTCAGAAAATCATAACCTGGTTCTGAAGAAACCTTGTAGCAAAAGCGAATGCTGTCGCTGGCAAGCACTTCGTAGTTAACAGAAAGACTTGTTGACTGATTATCAGAAATTAATCCTGATTTAGCACAGTAGGAACCTTCAAACGGATCAGTTTGTGAGGTTGTCCATGCAGCACTTCCACCATTTACCCAAGGGTGTTTGCTGAAATCGCCCGATTCAAAATCTTCTGAAACCTGGCCGATTACAAAAATATATTCCTGCTCTAGAATAACCGATGACGGGTTCCCCTGTGAAAGTGAGAGTAAAAAGCTAATCGGTGTTCCAATTGGGGTTTGAGCACTGGCCTGAATGTTTTCAAATAAAACTTCCTGACTCGACAGCAGGTCAATTGATACCGGTCCGGCAAGCCATTCTGTTCCGTTTATATAGGAACTGGAGCAGGTGAGCGTTGCTGTTACCGGCAAACTCAGGCAATGGCCGCTGTTAATCAGCTCAATATTCAGGTTAAACATTTCACCCGGGTCGGGAATGCCATTGCCTGCACCGTCATCTATCAAGGCTTCGCCAGCTTCAATAACCGGAGCAAAAGTCGTAATAGTGAATCCTGATAACCAGGTTTCATTTGAAACCGCGGTAAGTGTAAAGGAAATAATATGATTATCGGGCACCTGATCGCTGATTTGGAAAGCAAAACCATTCTCAACTGAAGCAAGTCCTCCGGCTTCGATGGTTCCATAATTTTCAACCTCATCGGTTATTGTTACATATGGATCGGTTGATGATATTGTCGCTGTCACATTCTGCGCTTCACCAAGGCCGAGGTTCTGAAGGGTAATGCTGAGCGAAATGGTTTCACCAAAATCAGGTTGTCCGTTGTTATTTCCTGTTTCATCAATTAAAGTATGTGAATGATACACCACATAAGGTGATTCACCTGCAACAAAGGAAACAGGGTAATAGGTTGGCAGACAATTATATCCTGAAATAACCAGTTGGGCATCTCCGGGTTCAGTAATCAGCGGATCAATCACCACGGTTGCGACTCCGTTCATGTTGGTAATTCCGGTTCCATAAAGGATGCCATTTCTGAGCAGGGCAGCAGTAAGCCCTTTGGCAGGTTCGTCTCCGGTAGTTACTGTTACTTCAAATTGTGCTGTACCGGTTGCAATGGATGCCGGATAGCTGGTAGCAATAGCAATGGGTTCATTTGTCCATATTGCCATTGCAGGATCGCCCAGTACATTACAATCGTAAAAACACCAGCGCAGAGCTCCTTCTTCCCATTGGCCTGGGGCATTAACCCATGGCGCTGTTTCTATTTTCGATTCTGTATGTGCGCGACCGGCCCGGTTTAAGCTGTCGGTAAACATTGCATCCACAAATTCGCGGTGCATGTGTGCCGAAGGGCCTTCNNTAAACAACCGGGAAATTATGTGTGATTCCGTTTACGCCTGAGAAGTTGGCGTTGGTAATGTCCCAGTTGCTCAGTTTCATCACGTATGAGTCGTTGGCATGGCCCACATGATGGATGAAATTCCGTCCGGAATTAATGGTGTTCATCAGATCAGAGGCACTCCAGGTAGAGATTTCATCGTAAAGCTTAACGATATTGTGGTTGTCGGGAATTCCGGTTGTTGTGTATCCGTTGTCGCTGTGCGTTCCCAAAAGTAGCTCAAGGTAATCGGAACCCCATGTATCGGGGTTGTAATAGAGGTTTTCGCCGGCCAGTAAAGGGTTACGCAATTCACCCAGGATGGGCTGGTTCTGATAACGGGTAGTTTTATTCAGCATAGCAGCCAGTTCGGTTGAATTGCTGAATGACATGCGACCCACCGAGATTTCAGGAAGCAGATCATCTTCTCCAATTTCACCCCAAAGGTTGTTTTCATTGGTATTCCAGTTGCCATCAAGGGCCGAATAATAAAGGTCGGAAGGGATGTCGTTGTCTTCATAAACGCTCGACGATTGCACATGGCAGTAAAATCCGCGGTAAGCCACATATTCAACATCTCCACCAAGCACAACATGCTCAATATTATGTTGTTGGTATTGCTGAATAATATAATTCCTGATCTTTTCAGGCATATCAATACCACTCATATTTGATTCGATAAACTGGGTAGTGGTTATCTGGGTTTTCATTCCGCGGGGTAGGTACAACTGCGCCAGGGCTTCAATCTGTGTGGTAAATGATTGTGGGGTAATAATCAATATCTGGTAATCAGTGCTGGAAGTACGCCTGACAGGGTAGGAGTCAACAAGTTCAGGGTTTTGCGCAGTTCTCAGGCAATTTTTTCTGACAGTTTCTGATGAGCTGATGTTTTGCAATGCATTGCGCCCTTTTGTGGTTTCGCGGGTTTCAATGCGGATTACCACCTTTTTATAGTAAGTAATTTCACCTTTTGCAGGGATGTATTTTACTGGAGTAAATACCGATTGGGCAAATCCGAATCCGTTCATAAACTGTGTACTCAGGTGGCCAACTGCTTCAACAGGGTATGCTTCCATCGAGCGGTAAACATCCTCATTTTCAATTATTACCGGTATTCCGGGATCGGACAATGGACGTGAAAACTGAGCGGGAATCAGTTTAAAATAGCCCGGTAGAAGGGTTTCGTCATAGCCTTCAAAGCTGATGCGTACGGCTTCATGGCCCGGAGGCAATAGCAGGTTGAGTGCCTGGTACGGTAAAACCGGTTCACCCGCTTTTCCATTCGGCATTGTTGTATTGAAACTGATTGTTTGCTGCATGCCTTTCGTGTTAACTTTTGGGTTGTTGAAATAGTAAGTTTTTTCAACAGCATCGGCCATCAGGGAAACTGAAGCCAGCGTAAGCAGCAGGAGCGTGAAGATTCGTTTCATGTAGTTTTTTTTCAATAAGCAGTTTGAAAAAGAAAAGGGAAAGAAATATTTATCACAAAAATAGTTCAAAATGTGGCTGAATGTACAGTTTTATCAAATTGAAATGAAAGTTTAAGTCTATTAATTTGAGGTTTTTACTTAATGTATAACAAGCAGTTTCATCTTTTCAGTGTAGCCTGAACTCGTCAACGAAATCAAATACAATCCTGTTTTCAGTTTGCTGGTGTTGATCAGAATCTGATTGTTGTTTGCCGATGAAAAAGTGCAATCTGTTTTTTGTCCATCTGATGAAAATATCTCAATATTAGGTATTTCCTGAAAGAGTGGAATTTTAATAATTGCAAAATCACTGGCTGGATTTGGCGACAATCTGAATGCTTCATTCTTTTCAGGATGAGTTGTAACAGCTTCGAGAACAGGCAGGTGCATATCGTGCAGGATCGTATCGCCGGGATTTACATAAACAGAGTCGCAGTCAAACATAAACCAGGGGTTGAATTCTCCACATATTTCGACCCATCCGGTATCAGCTTCAATTAAGTAATAGGCATTTTCATCGGCAGTTACCATATTATTTCCACAGTAAATAGTTGCACCAGGAATTGACATTGATGAATTCAGGTCATATATGATTCCATGAATAAATCCTGTAGAATCAACCGGGGGCAGATGAACGATTCCTTCAATGGCATCAAGGTCAAACCCTGCATCGGCTTCCTGCGACTGCCCGTCACCATCGTCTTTTATCTTCACGAAACGGGCCGAAGTGAGCATTGTTCCTGCCAGGTCAAATTCGTGATTGCCTGTTGCATTGCCAAGCAATAACCATGGCCCGTCCATGGTGTTTCCGGCGTATAACTGATAACCCTCGGGGCTGTTGTCATTCTCATAAACGATAAAATCAGCNNTGGGTGCTGTCTGCTCGACAGTTACATCGCTGATGGTTTGTGAGGCATAACCATTGGCTTCAATCCTTACCTGATAAGTACCTGGATTGAGATATTTATGATAATCACCAACGAGCGGGTCGTTGGTNNTAAGGGATACCGCTGTATCCTGATGTACCGGCATATTGTTGTGCCAGAAAATTGTGGATCGCATGATCGGGCGTTTCATCTCCCCGGTAACTCCAGGGGAAGCTGATATACTCAGTACCGCTGTGGTAGCTGCAATGAATTACAAACTGATTGTCGGTAAGTAGTTTACGGTATGCTTTGGTTTCGGGCTGTGAGAATGCCGATGGGCTATTGCCTTCACCGTTCCACATGTAGCCACAATCGCGGTTTATATCAATTCCATTCGCATTATAGCGGGTCATATTTTCACGGCCATAGGGATTTACGCAATAATAAATCCAGATTTCGCGGTTGTTGACAAGATCAGTAATCATGGGGTCGTTGCCATATTGAAGGCAGAGATCGCGTGCTAAACGGATCATATTTTCAGGGCCACCTATTTCATCGCCATGTATGCCCCCATCGAAAAGTACTTCAGCTTCATTTTCATCAACTGCTGAATTATCACTGATTTTTAGTGCCATCAATGAATATGAACCGGTAGCCAACCCGATTGTGTGCAAGGTGCAGATATCAGGGAAATTAAGGGCGAGACTGTCAGCAATTTCATTGAGTTCGACAACGGTGTAGTAACCTGATGGAACCCCGCGGGGACCAAACGAAGCCGACCATTGGTTGAGGTTTGTTATTTCGGTTTGATATAAAATTCCCGATTTCTCAATTGCTTTGAGTTCAGAAGGAATCACATAGCAACGGATGAAATTTCCGGTTATATCGGTGTTCAATTTTAACAGATTAACCAATCCGGCCATCTTGCCGATCCCGGGCTGATCAGTTGGAACCACTATCTGCATTTCATCAGGGCGCCAGGCTGGCTGGGCGGTTGTTTGTTGTGCAAGACTCAGAAAAATGAGAAGCAGCAGGTAGGTTTTTTTCATTTTTACAACAAATAGTCAGGTAAGAAGAAAAGGTTTGTAAACGTATAAAAATTTCTGTTTGGCTCACTGAATTTCTGATTTTTTTGATACAGGATTTTATTTGAAAAGAGAAAACATTTGGTTTACATTTGACCGTATTATTTATAAATCATTCAGCACCCATAGTTGATGAAGTGTATTTTTAAAGGTTTATCGCTGATACTATTTTTATTCATTTTGAACGAGATCGGCTTTTGCCAGGTACATCAAAGCAAACCGAATGACAGCACTATTCAGCAGCCTCAGGAATCAAAACAGAAAGGGAGGAATAATAAAGAGCAAATACGGCCTGAGCCTGAACTTACTTCTCCCTCTTTTCTTGACTATAAAAAAGCGGTAATTTATCAGACACCTGATGCCATAGTCAGTGATTTTGCCTATTTGCGACGGAACTTTACCGATCAGTTTATCAGTGTTTGGCAAAATCCGGGCAGGATTTATCCGGCAAGCAGAATTTTTGCTTTTACCCTCGAAGGAAAGTATTACCGATCTTGTTGTTATGATGCAAAAAATTATGTTTTTGGCGAACAGATCGTGAAAGGGAAGATGAATCTTTACTATTGTCGCAAATTGCCCCAGGATGCGGGGCTGATTGAGTTTGTTTCATCCGATCCGGGTAATCAGGCTTACCGTAACAATATGATTGTAATAGATGAAAACCGGCCCCGGTTCGAAAATGATTTTTACTATTTCGTAAGCCTTTCCTATGATTCACTGAACCCTATTCCAGTAAAAGATTTTAAAGTATTTGCTGATCAATACCTTAAAAACTCACCGGATGCCTATAAAATGATGATTCAATACGGAAAAAAGAAAACACTGTTCCAGAAAATCCTTATGCCCGCTATTGTGGGTGTAGTTGGGGTACTTGTATTTACATCTTCTACTGTTGACCAGGGAATTCTTATTTCATCGCCATTAATTGTAGGGGGAATTACCTATTACCTGCTGAAAAGAAAAGAGGAGCCTGCCCGCCCCAATCCTGATAAAATGGCACAGATTATCCGCTTGTTCAATCTTGATTAAAACAGAACAGGGCAACTCAGTGTCGCCTCGTTCTGGAAAAGACTGAAAAACAATTGTTTATTTACTATCCAGTTTATTGAGGGCAAAGGCATACGCCCCGATTGATACTGCTTTGGAAGTGCCTAACCGGCTGATACCAACACCAATCCGTTTCATGGGATCATATTTTATGCGTCGGGTGCTGAACGGAACCTTTATTTCGCGGGTATCCCCTTCGTAAAACCGGGCAAACTCATTTTCATCCTCAAGATTAAAGGCTTTTATCTCCATCCGGTCGAGGGCTGTGCCAAGCATGGTTGTGAGGTTGCTGTTCATTTCATCAACAAGCTTTTGCAGAAAAAGTGGGTATGCACCAGCCAGACCGCCACCAATTACCACAAGGCCGTCAATCAGTGTAATGGCGTTGGCAATGGAGTCGCCTGCCACTTCGGCCATGCGGTGGAATGCCAGTATGGCTGCTTCTTTATTTCCTTCGCGTGTTCCCATGCCGATTTCAAATATTTCGCGCGGATTGGGGCAGGTGTCATTGGTAAGTCCGGTTTCGCGGCAATAGATGCGTTTAATACCTCGGATACTAACATTCTCTTCAACACTGGCATTTGAATGCAATTTATTCCTCATGCGGTTAATTTCGCCTTGTGCTGAATTATCGCCCAAAAACAATTGACCGCGGCTTACGATGCCTCCGCCATATCCGGTGCCGAAGGTTACACCCAGTAAATTCTGATAAGTTTTCGGGCTGTTGCTTGTGCTGATGCGTTTGTTTATCTCGGGAAGCAGACCTGAGATGGCTTCGCCATAGGCAAACAAATCGCCATCGTTGTTGATAAATACCGGAATCCCGAATGCCTCTTCAAGCATTGGCCCTAATGCAACTCCGCCTTTGAATGTAGGTAGGTTTTCGAGGTCGCCGATAATGCCCAATTCATATTCAGCAGGGCCGGGAAAGCAAAAACTAATGGCTACCGGTGCTGATTTCAAAAGGCTTTTTACCTCGTTGAAGCCCTGAATGATCTTTTTGAGCACAATCTCCAGGGAAGCCCCATCGGCCGGAATGCTGATCGGGTCAATAATTTCCTGTTCGGCCTGAACGGCTGAGAAAACGAAATTGGTACCACCCGCATCAAGGGTCATCACGATTCGGTTGTCGGTGTTATAGCGCATCTTTAAAGGAGTTTAAGATATAATTTGAATATGTGCCTGCCGGCAGTCAGCTCTGTATTATTTGCGAAAGTACAATAAGGGCCGAAATTTTTGAAATAATGTTGATTTAATTTTCCTTTTTGGGAAACAAAAAATCCATGCAAAATGAGGGCTGCGGGAGATTGATTTTCAACTAATTCTCAAATTTGATTGGATTATAAACAGAAGGTTATCAGGAGTTTAAAGGCGATTTTTCAGTTATTTATTTCATCAATTTTAGCCATAATCTTTTCCTTTAGCAGTTTGATATCTGAAGGGTCAATTTTATTCATTTTTATGCCGGAAACCCCTTTTTCAATCAGGTAGCTTTGTTTTTCATATTTGGTGCAGGCTTCACACATTACTTTGTGAAGCTTAAGCTGTAATTTCTCTATTGCTGAAAGCTTAAAATGAACTCGTTTTTCAATCAATTCAGTCGCCTTCAGACATGAAAGAAATAATAAATGCATTATTTTTTTCATACTTACTGATTCTAGAGCCATTTATCTTCGATACAATCCCGAAGTTGTAATTTTGCCCGGTGGGTAATCTGCCAGAAATTTGTCGGACTTATATCCAGTTCCTGACAAACATCAACTTTATTGGGTCCGTTAAGGTATTTCAATCGAATGCAAATAAACCATTTCTCGGGCAGGGCTTCGAGGCACTCTTTAAGAACTTCCTGAAATTCAGTATTATCGAGCAGGTGCTCTTCGTTTTCATGCCAGTTTTTCGGTTTTTTATCACGTTGCCAAGAGTCCGAACCATCGAAAAAGGCTGCAAACGAGTTGGTTTCGATGCTTAAAGGTTGTTTGACTTTTTTTCTGTAGTAATCGGCTATTTTATTGTTTAAAATGCCAAAGAGCCATGTTTTGGGTGTGCTGTCCCGTTTAAACAATAAAATATTCTCTACCGCAGCCATGAAGGTTTCTTGCACCAGATCTTCCGCTGTTTCTCTGGAGGAGGTTTTAAAGTAAGCCCATTTGTAAAGGTCATCGGTATATTGAGCTACAGAATCTGATAAAAGATCGTTCATTATCCTGATTTAAATGTAAATCAACTTTTCATGCTAAGCAAAATATAAAATAGCCAGACATGAAAATGATTCATTTACTTATACTTTAGTGTAAAAGTAGTATTCTTATCCGAAAAATAGTCAATCTTTAGCATTAAAATGACATTATTATTTCAATACTTACTCTAAAAATGGTCGTGGTTATTTAATTCTGTAAATTTGAAAATTAATACAAAACCTGAAAAAACGGAAAACTATATCAATGCAAATGGCTGAGGAAAATAATCTGTCGCGGCAGGTATTCTCCCTTTCGGAT
>DINP01000001.1 GCA_002426025.1 Bacteroidales bacterium UBA5537
GAATAAATCGGAAAGAATTCTCCGTCGTGCGACCGGAATTCAGCAGGCCGCCAGCCCGGATCAATTGTATGACATTCATTGCAGTCGGTTGAAAAGCCCAAATTTCCATGGCTCGGATTTGATGTTGAAATATAATCCTGCTGGTGACAGGATATGCAGGTGTTGGGAATTGCACTGTAAACACCACTGGTATGACAGGTATTGCAATCAGCAATTTCATGGCCACCCCTTAAAGGGAAGAAATCATGATTGATTCCTGCACCTGTCCAGGTATAACTGGCAATAAAATGACATTCGGAACAATTGGTAGAATATCCTCCTTCAATATGGTTGGGGCTTGTTGTTGCTGCATAGTCAGCCTGGTGGCAGTCGTAGCATTCAACGCCAAGTGGTTCAAACTTCAGCAGCGATTCAGAGGGATGGCAGGCAGCGCAATCAGCGTTGGCATGGGGGCCTATAAGTGGAAACCGGCTTTGCTGATGAATCTGTGTTATGTTTTGAACAAGCCATGAATCAGGTGTGTGACATCGGGCGCAATCAGAGCCTGTAGTTTGTTGGTGCATATCGGTATGACAGGCGATACATTCTGCCTCTGCATCAGTGAAAACAAGGGATGCATGGCACTGCCTGCATTCCGTTTGCCTGTGTTGACCCAGCAATGGCATTGCTGTGGTATCATGGTTAAAACGAATGCTGTCAGGATTCACTTTCCAGCTTTCAGAAGTATGGCAATCGTCGCAACTTACCTTAAATCCCTTGCCATGTGGCGAGGAATTGATAAAGGCAGTGAACGACAATAGCACCAGTGTGCCTATAATCAATGACAGTGTTCGCATTTGATTTTTCCTGTTTTATATAAAACATAAGGCTTTTCGGTCCCCTCAACGGAAGGATGACATTTATTGCAGGCAATGTCTTTGTGTTTTCCGTCTAATTTAAAACGTGCCTGGTTATGATCAAAAATTGTTGAAACCCAGGCATCCGGCACATGGCATCTGCTGCAATCGGTTGTATTGTTTTCAACGAACTGACCTGCATGCTCATCAGTATGGCATTGGGTACATTCTGATGTTAATCCGGAAAATTTCAGAATGTCATCTTTTAATTCGTTTTCAGCTTTTTTTCCATGGCACGATCTGCAGGTCTGATCCTGATGCCTGCCTGTTAAGGGATATTCTGTTAAACTATGATCGAACAATACATCAAACCAGGTATCTGCATTATGGCATTTCAGGCAATTGGCTTCGGGATAATATTTGCTGTCGAGGTAATTCTGATGGATGTCGGTATGGCAATCGTTGCACTTTATGCCAATCTGCCTGAACGACCAGCTATTGTTTTTTTTATGACAGGCTATGCAGGGTGTAGCCAGATGCGCCCCTTCAAGTTTGAAGCTGCCCGTGTTGTGACGATCAATAGTGAATGATGATCCCTGGAAACCATTTACCGAATGGCAATCACTGCAATCGGATAAAGTCCCCTTTTTGCTGAACTGCCCCTTGTGGAAGTCAGTATGGCAATCGTAGCAATAAGTATGTTTCAATGGAGCTGTATAGCTTCCTTTGTGACACGATCTGCATGTTACAGTTTTATGCCGGCCGTCGAGATTAAAGTTTGTTTTGCTATGATCAAAATTACTGATTCCTTTAATCGTTTTAAATGATTCTTCCGAATGACAATCGNNTGTGGCAATCGAGGCAGTTTACCGGAAGGGTTTTCTGATGATAATCGGTATGGCAGGTTAAGCATTGTGTGCCCAGGCCGAGGTAGGTGCTTTTTTTCTTTTTCAGGATAGGATCAGTAATGTTTTCGGGCTTATGGCAATCGCGGCACTCTTTTTCTTTGTGCTTACCTTCGAGCAGGTAGCCGGTAGTGATGTGGTCGAATTTGCTGATGTCAAAACGGATGATTTCAAATTTTCTGCCGTGATGTTCGTTGTGGCAGAGGGTGCAACTTTTTTTGTACAATTTAGAAGATGAGTGGTATCCTTTCCGCTGATCAACCCTTACTTTTATCTCTTTATGGCAGGCAAGGCATTTGTCGTTAGAAACCTGAGCGCCCAGTGAATGGCACTTTGTGCAGTTCGACATTCCTTCGAGGTGAGCATGTGCTTCAGTGAGCTCACCCGGAGATATCTGGCCAACAGAAACGGTACTGAGAATAAGGAAGAAAAGGCTGATGCCGATTGTTTTAACCAGTTTCATCGTGAATGCTTAATTGTGTTTCAATATTGCTTCGCCAAACTTCTTTGTGATGGTAATGCCGGCTTTCATCAGGAATTGTGTAGGAAGTTCGCCGCCGGCAAAGACAAAAACGAGGTCATTTTTCAGTTTTACATCTTCACCTGTTTTGCTGTTGTTAAAGGTAATATCTTCTTTGCCAATTTCGACAACATTTGTGTTAAACCACAATTGAACCTTTCCGCTGGCTGCAGCTTCCAGAATCCGTTCGCTGTTTTTCGGTTTCAGACGGCTGAAAACCTCGTTGCGGTAGGAGAGGACAACATTGTTCTGTTCGGCCAGCAGCATGGCTGATTCAACGGCCGAATCGCCACCGCCTACTACAACGATCTCTTTTCCTTCAATGCTTTCGGGCTCAAGCAAACGGTAGGCGACTTTCTCCTGTATTTCGCCGGGTACGCCCAGCTTTCGTGGTGTGCCCCGCCGGCCAATGGCCAGCAGAATGTTTTTGGCTGTTATTTTTTCACCCGTAAGGGTTTCAATTTCGAAGTAATCACCTTTCGGGATAATCTGTTCGACCTTGGTGTTTTCGCGAATGGTTATCTGGTTTTTCTTCAGCGCATCAATCCACAGCGATAGTAATTCGCTTTTGCTGGTTTCGAATAGCTTTACTTTACCATACAGCGGCAGATCCATGGCCGATGTCATTACTATTTTAGATCGCGGAAAGGTAAAGACTGTTCCTCCAAGAGTGTCCTGTTCGAGGGTAAGGCATCTGAGGCGGTGTTTCTTGGCTGTAAGCGTGGCCGAAATTCCGGCCGGACCGGCTCCTACCACCACCAGATCCCAGCTTGCATTGTGCTGCACTTTGCTGGTTCGGGCTATATTTTCTACAGCCTGTTTTCCCTGCTCAACTGCATTTTTAATAAGGCCCATTCCGCCAAGTTCGCCGGCAATAAATATGCCTGGCACATTGCTTTCGAAGGTCTGATCTACGTGTGGAAGTTCAACTCCGCGCTTTTCGGTGCCGATTACCAGCGTTATGGCCTGGGTGGGACAGGCGTGAAAACAGGCTCCATGGCCTACGCAGTGCGATGCATTTATGGTAGTGGCTTTGCCGTTTACAATGCCGATTATATCCTTTTCGGGACAAGCCGAAATACAGGCCCCCGTGCGGATACAACTGTTGACATCAATAACCGGATGCAGTGAAACCGGTTCGTAGAGCCCATCGAGTTTTGCCTGGGCAATCTTTTCCTCAGTCCTTTTCGACTTCCGTTTCTGACGGCGCAGATAAAAAAAGATTACTGCAGCGCACAAGAGTAGGGTAACCGAATAAACCAGTATGTTCTCGATCAGTTGTTCCATATTAAAAGATCCATTTATACCCGAAGGTAATGGTAACGATTACATGAATGATCATTATAATAAGCATGATAAAGGCAAATGGCAGATGAGCAACGTGCCAGTATTTAAACAGGTTCTGCATAAACAGCAGCCGGTCAATTTTGCGGTTGAGCGACAGTTCGTTTCTGATCAGACCGGCAACTTTTCTTATTTCTGCTCCTGGTAGTCCGTTCTTTTTGAGCAGTGTTTTAACATTGTGAATGGTTGAAACGTCACTAAAGTACTTTTTAGTATATGTCCATAACAGATAGGCACCGTGCACTTCTACTTTCCTCTGGGTCGACTCGATGATGAAATTGTAGCTTTGATCATCTAATTTATATGACGATGATAGTACTTCGCCGATATTGGTTTTCATATCCCTTACTTCGTTCAGCGTAAGCTCGCGGCCTTCGATGGTGCGGGGTATCTGTATGTAGATAAAGCGACCGATGATACCGCTTAGAAATACGGCAACCATGCTCCAGAAGCTGATGGCCACAATACCCCCGAATTTGAACGAGGTGTGGAACAACACCAGAATGGGCCCGAGTGTGCACAGGAATATGTGAAATTCGAGCCAGTGTTTTAGGATTCCGAGGCGCGAAAGTGAGCGCAGGCGCTTGCGGGCAATGTAGATAAATACTCCGATCAGCATAAGTAATGAACCAATAATGCCGAGGCCATGGCCCCAGTTACCACTGGGCTTTAGTAATTTGTAATCGGGGTGGAAAAAGCGTTCTTCGAGGTTGGTTTTGTAATAAGAACTGCCTTTCATTGCAAGGTAAACCAGGACTGCCAGCACGATCAGCAACATGGTAAGTATGTAAAGCTTATGCGCTTTTGACATTGAATATCAGATTATAAGGGTTGGTAAGCTGTTTTATTGAAGTGGTATCATGTTAAATGAAAAGATGCTAACAAACATAATTAATTTTTTAGATATTTTGGAGGTTTTTTGTTCTGTATTCACCGGAAGAATCTGGTATGAAAAGAATGGCTCGATTAATTGAGCAGGCACAAGCTGCTTTGATAAAGATTGCTGAGGCAGAGCCACAGCCAAACATCTTAATGAAATAGGTTCGTCAGAGGCTCCGCCTCTGACTTTTTTATCATGCCAGGCCTGCTTGCGCACGCAGACAGGCTCAGGCAAACAAGTTGTGCCTGGTTCTGCTTTGCGTAATTGTTTAAAGTTGGCCGTAAATTGACGGAGTAATAGTCAGGGCTTTGCCGTTAATAAAACTTTTCAATTTTAACAACCTCCTCCTGATGATCAGTGCTTAGAATAAGCACATACATTCCTGTGGCAAGGGAACTTAAATCGAGTGTGTTTTTTCGGGCTTTCAGCTCATACGTAAAGATTCTCTGTCCTTGTATTGTCTTGAGTTCGGCTTTAACCGGACTATTGTTGGAGCTGCTTCCGGTAGGCCACTCAATTTCTATGGTTATCTTGTCATGGGTGGGTATTGGATATACTTTGAATGTGTAATTCAAAACAGGCGGTTCTGTGGATTGGTCAATTGTGAATTGGATAATGTCGCTGCAATCGTTGGAATCCAGTATTTGTAACTCATAAGAGCCCACACAGAGGTCAAAAATGGTGTCGTTTTGCATTAATGTGGTATCGCTGTCCCATACATAGCGATAGGGTGGCATGCCGCCAACAGTTGAAATAACAGCGCGGCCATCGCAATCTTCCTTGTAAACACTGGCAGGGAACAGCAAGCTGATGTCTGCCAAAAATGGATTTTCAGAAATGCTTATGTTCCTGGTAATCCTACACCCGTGACTGTCGAGCAAGTTGCAGGAATAGACTCCCGCTGGCAGGTTGGCAACTTCCGGGGTAGTTTCGCCAGTGCTCCATTGGATATAATATGGTTCAGTGCCTTCATAAGGCAATACAGTCGCACTTCCATCGGAACGTTTACAGGATGCATTGGTGGTTGAAGTATCTGCTGAGAAAGCAACGCATTCCCAGCACTGCCTGTCCCACTCAATAACCTGTATCATCGTACCGGCGAAGATATCTGGTTTACCATCTACGTCATAATCGGCTACTTCAAAGTTTACACGAAAGTTTTCCGGTCCAACAGGGTCAGTCGAAAGCATTTGTCCTTCAAAGGTGCTGAAATGAACCCTTCCGTCGAAAGCCAGGATAAGCTCAGGATCGGGACCTCCTGAAATATCGGCAACCCGGATACCATTGATATAATGTTCTGTATGAATGGGCAGCCAGTTTATCTCGTGTGAAACGCCGTTCAAAATAGCTATCTCCCCATCCCGATTGCCGGCAATAACCTCCTTTATACCATCACCATTGCAGTCGTAGGTACAGAAACATATAAACCCGTGGTTGGGTGTATCCCATCTTTCATGAGTTAATGCATCATACACCACTATTTTATCACACATGAAGATGATCTCTGGCTGTGAATCTTCATCAATATTTTCGGTTTGAATACCACTGATATAATTTGAAAGGTTGTTAACTGTAGTCTGCCAGATGATTGACCAGTTAGCAGGATTAATGATATAGAGGGCCTGGTTACTGGCTGCAATAATCTCTTTTGTGCCATTGAGATCGGTATCCGCTATACCAAACCCGACAAATGTAGTCAGTTCATTGGTCATTATATAGGATGTCTTAACAGCGTGATTTATCGGATCAACGATCCAGATGGCGGGAGATCCATATACTTCGCCGGAGATGATAATTTCTGAGTTGCTGTCGTTGTCTATATCGTTGATCTCCATTGATTTCATACCATCAGAGTTTGAGCTGAGAATAAAATCAGGTTCACTCTCCCATTCAAGTGTCCTTGATAATGCATCATATATACTGATGATACCACTACTATAGAAACCACTTTTTGATGATAGCGTAATTACTTCTGGTAGTGGGTCGTTATCAACATTAGCCACTTTAACACTGAAAGACCCCCAGGTGCTCTGGCTGGTCCACTCATGCTCCAGACCCGGCAGACTGCAGATATGCATATAATCTTCGCCAGTGGAGCTACAGTTGTCAGCCCATGCCAGTTCAAGGTCTCCATCATTGTCGGTGTCGGCTACGCATAGGAAATTGACACCATGCCCCGGATTATGCACCCGCCATCTTTCTGAGCCGTCCAGCACATCTAACCCAATAATATCACCAAACTGGTTTTCACCAACAATCAGCTCCTTTATTCCATCGTTATTGGTATCAGCCATTAAAATGGCATCCACACCACCCGAATCACCTATCCATTTTGACTGAAGAATGTCGGCATCATATACAGCCAACACTGAGTATTGGCCTGAATAGATGATTTCGGGAATCCCGTCGGCATCAACATCTTCGAGCAGCAGCCTGCCATTGCTATTGTAATTATGGTCAAATTCCCATAGCAGTAAAGGCAGGTTTTGTTCTAAACGAAATACCAGGCCGGTAGAATAGATTAACTCATTGGCCTGATCACCATCCACATCTCCTATGCGCAGGTCATATCCGCCCTGATCAATAGTGAGTTTAAGTGAGTATGCACCGCCTGAACGATTGAGGAGATAAGTTTTATAATTTGTACACAAAACCAACTCGGTAATACCGTCGTTGTCGGCATCAGCCAACAGAATTTGCTTGATATCGGAGTAGCAATTGTCAACATTTATAGTGTCTTTGAAGGTTCCGGTGGCCGCGTCAAATACAAACACATTGCCTTGCGAAGTTCCAATAAGCACTTCCCGGGTACCATCATCATCAACATCAAGCAGTGTGAGTATTTCAATATGATACTCAATATAAGGGCTCATATATTTTAGCACGTAATCCTGCTGATCGTTTGACCACTTGAGTACATACCACATGATACTAGTACCTACAATGAGTTCAGTTTCGCCGTCATTATCTATATCAGCCTCAATCATGCCACTCTTTCCAATGCAATCACCCATAATTCCCTGCTGCCAGATAGACGGACAGTCAATATTTTGGGCATTTGTGAAATCGGGAAATAGTAATACAAGTAAGATGGAGGAAAGTAGAAGTGTTCTCATTTAACGACAAATTAATCAGGTATAAATGTATTAAATAATTGATTAGCTGCAATAGGAGATATTTTCCAGCTAAAAACAGGATATTGTTTTTCACAAACAAAGTAGGTGAGCAGGCTCAGCCTGTCTGCGTGCGCAAGCAGGCAGGCCTACCATAATACAAAAGGCCGGGGCTCAGCCCCGGCCTGGTGTTTCTATAAATACTGGTCAGAGGCTTTGCCCCCGTGTGCACGCATTCATATAAAGTAACCCTCAATAAATGTTGCTGACTAGTAGAAGATTATCCTCCTATATCTGCACCTTCTGGTTTTAACATTTTAAAATGGGTGGCATTTTCAGGCGCGTCATGCTCTACAAATGACAAGCCGTTTCCACTAAATGTATGGCCCAAAAACTCGAGGTAATGCCCTCTTCTTGAAGAACTTTCAATAGCTATCATATTCTTTCCGTCTTGTTTGGGCATAAAGTGTAAAATAAACCTGAGGTTTTCGTCCGAAGGGACATCATCATCTTCATCAACTCCAAGATACCATTCCTCAGCGCCAAAAGGGGAAGTGGTTTTATAAACTCCCCACCATATATTCTGATTCTGATATGATCTTATCGTAAAAACATTGTCGGAACCAGCGACCGGGCTGAATTGAAAATAACAGTCCTTTTCTTCAATCAGTGATTTAATGCTGTATGACTTTGGTACCCCACCTTTGTATAGAATCTGTGAACCGTTGGAATAAATATAATTGTAGTTTTCATTATCCCTTTCAGTAACCAGAACCCATGCTGAAGGCCATGAAATGCCGGTATCCAGCGTTGTGTCATCTTTGTCCTTTTTACACGATGACAATGTAAAGATGCCAGCAGCCGTTACGATAGAAACCAGCAAAAGTCTGACAACATTCTGAAAATTCAAAAATGTTTTGTTGCGCATAACGTTTGATTTTTGGGTTAAACAATATATTTATGTCAGAATTGCCAATCCCGCTTTTTTAGTTATCCACACGGCGAAGTTGGCAAGTACTGATCTATGTCAGATTCTGGCAATAAGCCAAACCATTAAATAACATTGAAATTAAAAAATTGTTTATCGGGTTGATTGTTGGTAAAAGTCTTCATTGTGTGATACTTATACATAAATATTGAGATGGAGTATTCGTAAAAAATAGCCAATAATTACAGCATGCAAAGTTACATCAGTCACTATGTATCCGGCTTTGATCAATAGGTAAGCGCAGCTTTGTTCACAGGTACCCGTTATCGGATGAGATCGCGATTATGTATAGGATTAGCGCAGTTTTATTATATGACAGGAGAAATATGTGTGGCAATTAAGGTATTTTTTGGCAGAGTTAGGGTTATTGTTAAACTTTAAACCAGGCTCAGCCCCGGCCTAACGCATCTATAAAAAAACAGGTTCGTCAGAGGCCTGCTTGTATGCCTGCCTGCTTGCGCACGCAGACAGGCACAAGCAGACAAGCTGAGCCTGGTTCTGCCTTGTTCAAACCTAACTTGCCCTATTCACAAAAAAAAACACCCGCAGCCAAAGCTACGGGTGCATTACTAACCTTATCTGAAATATAACCTATATCATAGCTATCTCTATACTACCTTCTTCAGATGTGTTGTTATTTACCAGCAGAAAAGTGCTTCCTGCCGGGCCCAGGTCGGTAACGGCAATTACCTCTTCCGATTCCGGCTCAAGATACAGCGCTCCGGCTGGTACGGGTGCATCGGCTGTGGTGGCTACGTAAACCGATAGGGGAGTGTCGCCACTGTTGTAGAGGTTAAGGGTGTCATCGGCCGAAATGCTGAACTCAGCCTTGCGGGTGCTCATGGGTTGCAGGGTCATAACGTAACTCCCCGACTCCTCATCTTCTTCGCCGCCGCCGTCTCTTTCGAGCGATTTGTGGCGGTAGGGGAATAGGAGGTTGTGTTCAAAGTAGGTGCTGTACATTTCGGTTTTACCGATAAATTCACGTGCAATCGTGAGCAGATTATATTGTAATTGAATTTCGAGAGCAGCACGGCCTTGTGTTTTTTCGACCTGCTTGTTCGATATTCCGGCGGCTTTTTCGAGTTGGGTGGCACGCGCTGTTGTGTAGTCGGTGTAGAGTTTTTCAATTTCTAAACGACGTTCTTCGGGTAATTTATCGGCATTGTTAATATAAGCGGTAAGCATCCGACGCATCAGTTGGTCGGCATTGGTTTTGGTCATACGGGTGTACTCGCTGGTGCCAAGGGGGTAAAACTCCTGATAGGCTGGTGAATCAACACCGAAAATATCGCGGATAAGTCCTTCGCGCTGCAATGCCTTTTTCTTAAACTCAGCAATCAGCTCATCAACACCTTTGGTTGATCCTTCGCGCTGGGCAACCAATGTTTTTTTGCTTGCCACCGCGTTTTTAAAGTTTTCGAGTGCACTTCGCAGTGCCGGAATCAGATCGGTAAACTTACCATCTGCATTGTTTTGCTGCAACCTTGCCAGGGCAACTTCGGCGTACTTAATCAAACGGTCATCATTAACCAAAGTGTCATCAAACACTTGCCTGAAAATGTTCTCTAATCGCATCATATAATATATTATTTATTGGTTTGTGCTATATAACTGTTTATAGTATGTATTTATTATATCGAAACACTAAATTATTGCATATTGTGCTTAATTAAATCGTAAATTGTTCAAATACAATAAATTATTAATATCTATTGTGAAAATCATAATCAAAACAGCCTCAGCATCAACTTTGGTGATTTCGTACCATGGCAAGTACGGTGTACTTATTCACTTTGGTGATTCCGTACCATGGCAAGTAGGGTGTACTTATTCACTTTGGTAATTCCGTACCATGGCAAGTAGGGTGTACTGATCCACTTTGGTGATTCCATACTATGGCAAATACGGTGTACTGATCCACTTCGGTGATTGCATACCATGGCAAGTACGGTGTACTTATTCACTTTGGTGTTTCCGTACTATGGCAAGTAGGGTGTACTTATTCACTTTTGTGATTCCGTACCATGGCAAGTAGGGTGTACTGATCTACTTTGGTGATTTCATACTATGGCAAGTACGGTGTA
>DINP01000046.1 GCA_002426025.1 Bacteroidales bacterium UBA5537
TCTGAAAATGGGGATAGGCACACATGGTCTTGTTTAATTGAAGAAAAAATTTGCATTACAAAAGTACCCTTGTATATTTTTCATATTAGGGTATAATTATGTGCTTATTCGTTTACTATATAATCCTTTATTCATTATCTAAATTCTTTAAAATTGGTTATTCTTTTTGCACTGATTTCGCCTCCCCCTGAGCAATACTTATCCGTGTTTCCACCTCCATAAACCAGATATCTCAATTCATAGGTGTCATTAAACTTGTTTCCTGCAACATCTTCATATTCAAGTTTTGCATCCATCTTCAAATGAATGTATTTCTCAGAATCCTCATTCGCAAAAACTTGAAGAAAATTCAAAAAGTAATAGTTGTATGGAAGTGAAAAATAGACATATTGAGATGAGTCGGAATTATTACTGATAAAGTAATGCGATTCTACTTCCTGGTATCTGATAAAATTCCGAATTTGTCTGTACTCACCATACGGCAACATTATTCCATCTTCTTTAAAAACACAACTATCAATAAATGAGTTTGAAAATAGATTTCTTATAATTTGTATCGTTGAATCCTTATTTAATGACAATGTAATCTTAAGATTTACAGCATTCCCATTCCCATAATTTACAATGGGAATGCTAGTAAAATAGCTGTTCCTTTTTGAATAAGGACTTCTTTCAAATTTCAAGTAGGGGAATTTCATTAGCTTGCCCTGACTGTCTTTTACGAGTTCATCTTTCAACTCAACTGCATGTGATTCACCTGTATTATTTATAACCAAATAAGGTTGATTTGATAATTTAATTTGAAGCTTAGCTAGTTCAATGGAATTATATAAATAAACCAATGAAACAATTGTCAGGACAATTGAAGCATAGAGAATTATTTCTTTTCTATTGTCACGTCCTTTTTTCCATTTGCTTTTTGGTTCAAGAATTTGCTCATAAAAAAAAGTTTCATCGGTTAGTGAGGTTGAGCTAATCCTCTCAGGCAATTGATTATTTAGGTCCATTCCCATTTGTCTTGTGTTATTATGAAGCTATTGCTCCTCTTATTAACCAACGTTAAACTACCAAAAATTTCACCTTTTAATTCCTTAATAATCCTCACCCACTCAACGCCTCTCGCAATACCTGCTGCAAAAACAACTCATTCTGCTGTTGGCTGGCTTTAATGCTTGCCTCTAACTGGTCGCAGAGGTGCATAAGTTGATCCAATTTAGTGACAATATGTTGCTGTTCAGAAAATGAAGGCAGTGGGATAGATTGTTGTTTTAATTGAGAAGTATTTATTCTTAATCTAGTCATACCTCTTAGAAGAGCTGATAATTGAGTATACATCAAATCAGAGCTTAATAGGTACATTATAAACCTGTTAGAAGTGCAATTTAAATTCAGTCTTATGGTGAAACAATCTGCCTTCGCAATTGTAATATTTCTCAAACTTGGCAGGACAACACACTTAACTCCATCAGCCAAGAAAGAACCTATAATTACGTCACCTTCATAAACAGAATGTTGTTTAATGGTTTCATATTTCTCTATACTGATAAAGGTTTCTTTTTCAGCATTAAAATACATGAATCCCAAGTTTTCAAGTCTTATCACTTGTACTCCCGAACCAGTATAATCCGCTGTTTTTAAATGAGAACCAAAAGGACCATCAAATATTTGCATAGCAATCTCTCCCAACCTACACCATTCCCACCCCTCAGGTATTTCAAAAGGAATTTCGTCTGCTTTAATGGGTGGCAGGGGTTTTTGTTTTTTCAGTCTACCTTCTTTAACCAGCTTTTCCTTTTCTGCTTTAATCCGGGCAAGCAGTTGGCTGGCGGGTTCAGTAGCCTGGTTTTTGGCCCTCCAGACAGCCGTAAGTTTGCCCTGCATTGCCTCACTCAAAAAAGCCTGCCGCAATTGCTTTACCAGATCGAGTTGGTGAGTGAGTTCGGTGGAAAGATGGTTAACAGATCTATTTTTATATTCTAATTCTTTTACTAATTTCCTTTGTTCAGTAATATCTGTTGGAATCAAAATTCTTAATGGCAGAATATGCTTTGGCTTAATTTCAGTCTTTATTCCTCCTGGAATTTGCTCTTTAAGCGCATCTGTAAATTCAGGACTCTTTAGAAAATTCTTTAAAAATTGTAAATCTATTTTGTGCTCATCATAACTGTATGATGAATAATGAATTGTGGCTGTAATATCTTCATCGCCCTGATAAACAGCCATAGCACCTTTAGCAACATTAATTCCAGAAATAACTAAATCGCCTTTTTTCACTACTATCATATCAGTATTAGAAGGCTTGTCTGAAATGTAAATATTGCCGGAGAAGTCGATTTTTTCAATCCTCTTTAGGCCTTTGATTGCTGGATCATTAGGCTTGAATCTTTCCGCCCTGAAATGCAGAAAGGTGCTCATTTGGATAGATTTCCAACTCATTTCACCGCCTCCTCTATCTGCTGATTAAAACTATCGGCATTCCACCGCAGTGGATTGGTAAGGATGTAATTTTTTATTTTTTCGAATGCCTCATTATTGCGGATAATATGATCGTGAAAGGAACGTTGCCACGCAAAATCCATATATCCCGATAAATGAATTTGTTTCGACGTGGTGGTTTTGTATGCCCCCATCAATTCCGACACGGNNATCGCCCCACCGTTTATTTCCAAAATCGCATGTATATGATTGGGCATCACCACAAATGCATGTGAAATGGCATATTCATATCTGTCAATCATCCATTGCCATTGTTGTGCGGCTATTATTCCCAAATCGTTCAAATGCATTGTGTTGTTTGCGATTTCGCCGAAAAAATGTATTCTGTCTTTGGTGCAACTTGTTACGAAATAGAGATTATCCTTGCTGTAATCGTAATTCATCATCCGGTTCCGCTTCCGCTCCCTCATTTCACCGCCTCTTTTAACTGCTTTAATAATCCGGCGCTTTTTGCAAACGAAGTTTCGAGCATTTGCATCAGTTCGGTGCTGCTGTGCTCAATATTTTCCTCCTGTTTGTTGGGGTTTTTAATATCCAGATCCCAGTTGCGGTCAATAATGGTCTGTATATCTACTTTCCAGCTTATTTCAGAGGTTTCCCTTTTGTTCCACCATTTTTTTATGGGTTCAAACTCCTTTACCTGAATGGGCCTGGTTTTGCTGTAGGCTTTTTGTCCTTCGGGCAGGCGGTGTTCGTAGTACCATATTTCTTTGGTGGGCGTGCCTTTGGTAAAGAATAGCAGATTGGTGGCTACCGTGGCATAGGGCTGAAACACCGAATTGGGCAGGCGTACAATGGTGTGCAGGTTACATTCTGTCAGCAGCTTTTCGCGCACCCGCTGTTTTATTCCATCACCGGTGAGCGAGCCATCGGGCAACACAATGCCTGCCCGGCCTTCATGTTTCAACAAATGGATCATCAGCACCAGAAATAGGTCGGCGCTCTCTTTGGTGCGGAAATTCTGCGGGAAATTGTTCTCGTTGTTGTTGGCCACAATGCCCCCGAAAGGAGGATTGGCCAGTATAACATTTACCCTGTTCTTCTCGGTATAGCTGCTGAGTGGCTGATCAAGCGAATCGCGGAAGCTGATATTGGGCACGTCCATATCGTGCAGAATCAGGTTGGTGGTAGCCAGCAGATAGGGCAGGGGCTTATATTCCCATCCAAACACGTTTTCGGCAATGCTCTGGCTCTCTTCCACGCTGTTGGCCTGCTTTTTCAGGTGTTCAATGGCTGCAGTGAGGTAACCACCGGTTCCGCAACTGGGGTCAAGTATTTTCTCGCCCAGGCAGGGGTCAATCATTTCGCAGATAAAAGCGGTAATGGCACGGGGTGTGTAAAACTCTCCGCTCTTTCCGGCCGATTGCAACTCTTTAAGAATGGTTTCGTACAATTCGCCAAAGGCGTGGCGGTCCCTGGCAATGTTAAAATCTAGTTCATTCAGCTTGTTCAGCACCTTGCGGATATTGATGCCGCTTTTCATGTAGTTGTTGTTTCCCTCAAACACCTCACGCACTATCAGCGCCCGTTTGCGCTGCACATCATCCGTAGCAGCAAGCTGTATATTGCGCAATGCCGGGAATAGCTTTCGGTCAACAAATTCAAGCAGTTCATCGCCGGTTATACCTTCGTCATCACCGGCCCAGGCATCCCAGTGAAATTCATCGGGTATGGGGCTGGTGTAGGTGTCGTTCAGTACTTCAAGCTCTTTGTCTTTATCCGAAAAAATCTTCAAAAAAAGCATCCATCCCAACTGCTCTACCCGCTGGGCATCCCCATTCAGGCCGGTATCCTGCCACATTATTTTGCGGATGCTGTCAATAATTCCTTTTAGGTTGCTCATTATGCGCCAGTGCTGTATAATTCGTATTCGAGTTCTTTAATTGCTTGCAGGTATTTGGCCTTGCTGCCAAACTGTTTGATAATTTCGAGGGGCGAGCCGTATTCGGTAAAGGGCTGAACCTTTAGCACATCCATGCTTTCAATATTGGTTACCCCTTCATCAGCATATTTATCGAGCAGGGTTTCGAGCACCTTGCGTGCCTGCGGGCCGTACTTGGTAAAATAGTCGCGTTTACGCACATTGTTTGCCCGCTCTTTTCGGGTCATAGGTGGTTGGTCGTAGGCCACATGGCAGATCAGGTCAAACAAATCTACTTCCCGGTTTACGGCATCGCGCAAAGCTTCAACAAGCACGCCCTGTTCTTCAAGCTCTTTAATCAGAATTTCCTTCTTATCGGTTGTTTTCCACCGCTTCAAAAAATCGTCAAGCGAAGCAAATTTGCCCTTAATAATTTCACGGGTGTGGTCTTTAAGGCTCACCGTAATGGGCTTGCCGTAGTTGTCGAAATACATTTCACGAACAATCAGTACGCTTACATCAACGCCGTTCACATAAACTTTCACTCTGGGCGGTGGCGTTGGTGGCGGTATCGGAGGCAATGGCGGATCAACAATAATGGTTTCTCCCGTTTCCTCATCAATAATGGGGGTGTCGTCGTTTTCTTCCTCATCCACAATGGTCGAGAGGTCGGTATCCTCACTCACCGGTTTCACCCTGATGGGATCGCCGTCAAAGTCTTTATCGGCAAACAGATCGGTTACATTTCTGAAATCGAGAATCGTAAAATATTGCTTTCCGTATTCTTCGTTTATGCGGGTGCCACGGCCAATAATCTGCTTAAACTTGGTCATCGATTTGATTTCCGAATCAAGCAATATTACCTTACAGGTCTGGGCATCAATACCGGTTGTCATTAATTCAGATGTCGTTGCAATCACCGGGTAAGGAATGGCAGGGTCGGTAAAATTGTCGAGCTCACGCTTGCCCTCATCATTATCGCCCGTTATCTGCATTACATATTTATAATTAATGGCAGTAAGGTCGCTGTTCAGGTTGCTCAGCGCGGTGCGCATACGTTCAGCATGGTCAATGTCGCTGCAAAACACAATGGTTTTGGCATAACGGTCAAAGCCTTTCAGAAATTCGGTCAGCTTTTCGGCTACCTTCAGGGTGCGTTCGTCTATTACCAGGTTCCTGTCAAAATCCTTGCGGTTATAAACCCTGTCTTCAACCGGGTTTCCATCCTTATCAAGTTTCCCCTGCTCAGGTCGCCAGCCTTCGGCATCCACGCTCAGGTGAACCCGTATTACACGGTAGGGCGCCAGAAAACCATCGTCAATGCCTTGTTTCAGTGAGTAAGTGTAAATAGGATCGCCGAAATACTCAATATTCGACACCTCTTTGGTCTCTTTGGGCGTAGCTGTTAAACCAATGTGGGTGGCTTTATTAAAATAGGTGAGTATTTCCCGCCAGGCGCTGTCTTCTTTAGCGCTACCACGGTGGCACTCATCAATCACAATCAGATCGAAAAACTCAGGTGTAAACTGCTTGTAGGCATTGGCATCTTCATCAGAACCGGTAAGTCCCTGGTACAATGCCAGATAAACCTCGTAACTTTTATCAATCATTCGGTGTTTTACCACCGTCATCTTATCTTTAAAATACTTAAAGTCGCCGCGCTTTGTCTGATCAATCAATGCATTGCGGTCGGCCAGAAAAAGAATGCGCTTTTTCGTCCCGCTCTTCCACAGCCGGTGAATAATCTGAAAGGCGGTATAGGTTTTGCCTGTTCCGGTAGCCATCACCAGCAAAATGCGGTTTTGCCCACGGGCAATAGCTTCCACGGTGCGGTTAACAGCATTCTGCTGATAATACCGGGGTGTACGGCCGCTTCCGTCAAAGTGATAATCCTGTGCAACAATCTTTTCGGCTTCTTTGGTTACAATGCCTTTGTATTGCTTGTATTTTTCCCAGAGTTGCTGAGGGCTGGGGAAATTATCGTTGTCAATTTCAGTTTCGAGGCTTCCTTCTGCAGCGGTGCGGTCATGAAACAAAAACCCATCGCCATTACTACTGAAAACACAGGGAATATCAAGAATCCGGGCATAATCCAAGGCCTGCTGCATACCTGCCCTGACAGAGTGTTTGTTGTCTTTGGCCTCAACAATGGCTATAGGGATATTGGGCTTATAGTAAAGAATATAGTCAGCCCGTTTCTTACTACCCCTTGCGGTCAGCTTGCCACGTACATAAATCTTTCCATCGGTAAACGTAACCTCCTCGCGCAACTGAGTCAAACGGTTCCAACCTGATTTTTCGATGGCAGGGGTAATAAACTTGGTGCAGATATCTCTTTCTGATAAACTCTTTTTATCCATAACCGCTATAATAACAGACAAATTTAAACTTTTGTATTTAGTATATAAGTCATCCGGCAAATAAATTATGGAAAATAGCTTGAAATACTGCAAATAGTGCAGTACAACACGGATTTAAAAGTTTTAAGAGTTTGGATAAGCAATCACCTGTAATTTGCTTTCTGTTTTAAAGCAATCACCTCCTGTTTTAATACAATCACCTCCTGTGTGAATGCAAACGCTTACTGCATAAATATAATCACCTTCCATGTAAATCTCATCTCCAACTGCACTAATATGATCGCCTTCTGTGTGAATAAAATCGGCTTCTGCGTGAATAAAATCGGCTTCTGCGTTATTACAATCTTCAACTGCATAAATGCAATCGCCTGATGCAAGAAAAATTATGCTTACTGCCCAGATATTGGCGCCTATTGAGTGAATGTAATCGTCTCCTGTGTAAATGAAATCATCTCCTGTGTAAATACAATCGTCTTCTGTGTAAATACAATCATCTTCTGTGTAAATACAATCGCTTACTGTTAAGATGAAGCCTATTAATGCATAAATATTAATCGGGAATGGCAAATGGGCTAGAATAAAATCCTAAACCTGCTCACCATATCAAAGGACCGGCCTTCTAAAAATGGCGTTAAGAAAACAGGCAGCATATAATAAAGAAGAAACGCTTGCGACAAAAGCAAGGCAGAGCTCCGCGGATTAGTGTACCCCGGTATAAGGCAAGGAGGATGAGTAACAACCCTGTCTGCCTGTAGCATACAGGCAGGCTCGTTTCTTCCAGCTAAAATCGCTGCATGTTTTTAGCCATTTTTAGTAAG
>DINP01000038.1:0-33973 GCA_002426025.1 Bacteroidales bacterium UBA5537
ACTACTGCTGACTTTGCAGTACCCTATATAATTTATTTTTATGGTTACTCCCAATCTGGAGTAGTGGCAAAACATTTGTAGTATGACTTGTCCCAATCACATAGTAGAAAAACTTAGAGAGAGAGTATTTGGATTTATCTATCATGATTTTGTTCTAATTGAAATAGCATCAGTCACTGGTTCTATTTCGTATATATCTTGTATTTAATAAATATACGCAACTATATATTTAAGCACTTCAAAATTAGGTTATAGTCTTAAAGCTATGGATTTGAAGTATTATTGCTGTATATTGAAGCATTTACAAATAAAAAGTTTAACACCTGAATGGGAAGTTAAAAGAGAATGGAGAATAGCAAATTTATTATTTGAAGCCTTTAGGTGATATTATTGTTAAAAGTCTGAATTAATTGCCCTGCTGACTGTTTTGTATATTTAAAAACTTGTTATATTAGCAGAGGATTTTGCATGGTTCCATTATATTTTTAGAGCTATACATAAGTCGGATATATACGCAATATTGCTATACACACTCGTTACCTTGCATTTAAACAAACTTGAGAAAATGAGCGATACAATAGAAATTCCATTAAGCAAAAAGAAAATAACTTTACTTCTAATAGGTGCAATGGCTTTTGTCGCGTGTGGAATTTGGATTACAACTAATCCAGATATATTTACTAAAAATATTTTTAGAATTACAAACCCAGAAATTATTCGGATGGGCGGAATTGCAGGGATTTTGTTTTTCGGAGCAGCTGGAATTTATGGAATTAGAAAAATCTTTGACAAAAAAGTTGGATTAATAATCGATTCAAATGGAATAACTGATAATTCAAATGCATCAAGTATTGGACTAATCGAATGGACTGACATTTCCGAAATAAGGACTAAACAAGTAATGTCAACTAAATTCCTTTTAATTGATATTGTAAACCCTGAAAAATATATTGGAAAAGCTAAAAATAAATTGCAAGCCAAACTAATGAAAGCAAATATGAATATGTACGAAACACCTCTTTCGATTACATCTAATACGCTGAAATATGATTTTGGAAAACTTGAGAAACTAATACAAACAGAATTTAAAAAGAATAAAAACGCAAGGTAACAAATTGTATATGGCAGGCGAGGGGTTCAGCGGTCTGACAAGTCAGACCTCGCGCCCAATTTCCTGCGGGTCTGACAGGATTNNCGACCACATACAAGTGACCGTTAGCAGCAAGCGAAAAGAACATGAGATTCCTTAAACACAAATTACTAATAATTTCAATTTTCTTGACAATTCAAACATATGGTTGTCACTGTAAGGATTTAGGCCCTATTGACTCACTGAGACTGATTAGCTACAATTTGTCAGACTGTGTTTTCCTTGGAGAATTAATAGAATTTGACACAATTAATAACACCTACTCTTTCCGAATAATTGAAACATTTAAAGGCGAACATAAAGAATCAATCATTAAAGGAAAATATTTTGACAGCTGCTCTAAGTTCCCAAGAGATAAAGGGAGATGGATTGTTTATGCTGACTATAGAGAAGGACTAATTGATATAAGTCAATGTTTAGCATCAAGGAGTGAACTAAATCCAATATGCATAAATTGCTATGAACTTCCCCCACCATATTATAGTGAAGAAAAAAAAAAGAATTTGAAAAAGAAATGAATTTACTTAAAATGAAAGCACTTGAAGATTGGGAAAAAGAAATTGAAATATTAATACAAAAAAAACAAGTAACGCCAGCTGCTAATCGAGTAGACTGCCCCGCCAGTAATTAACCAGCGGGGAGAACCTCTTACGATTTATCCCGCTTTTCAAACTATTATCCAATTATTATTTAGGAATACATTGGTGTTAGAGAAGAAATCAGCACATTCCCTGCTCCTGAAACATTTTCTGCAATCCTTTCTTTACAGGATAATCTGGCTTATAGCCAATTAATTTTTGTGCTTTACTGATATCGGCAAAGGTAATTTCTACATCGCCTGGCTGCATAGGCTGCCATTCTATTATTGCTTTTTTCCCTAAGGTTTCTTCAATGTTATGCACCAGATCAATCAGCGAAATGGTATCGCTGTTGCCAAGGTTCAGTATTTCGTAACCTTGTAAATTATCAGAGGAAGCGATAATGCCGTTTGTAATATCATCAATAAAAGTATAGTCGCGTCGGGTAGATCCATCCCCGAAAAGGGTAATGGGCAATCCTTCTGCAATCTTACGCCCAAATTGCTGAATGGCCATTTCGGGGCGTTGCCCCGGGCCGTAAACGGTGAAAAATCTTAGACAGAAAATATTGAAATTATAAAGATGGTGATAAGTATAACATAGCAATTCACCCGCTTTTTTGGTAGCAGCATAAGGCGAAATAGGGTTGTCAACAGAGTCGGTTTCGCTAAAAGGGACTTTCTTATTATTTCCATAAACCGATGAGGATGAGGCGAAAAGTAAGTCTTTAATTCCGGCTTTTCGCATAGCCTCAAGAAGCACCAGCGTTCCGTTTACATTTACATCGTAATACAATTCAGGTTGTTCAATCGAAGGTCGGACACCTGCACGCGCTGCCAGATGTATAACAAGTGCGGGTTTCTCAATTTCAAAAACAGTGTCGAGTAAAGACCTGTTGCGAATATCGCCTTCATAAAGTTTGAAGTCAGGAGCCAGTGCAAGTTTCTGAATCGCTTTATGCTTTATCTGTGGATCATAGAAGCTGTCGAAATTGTCAATTCCGATAACAGAATATCCGGCCTGAAGCATTCTGTGCGACAGGTTTGAACCGATAAATCCGGCGGCACCTGTAATTAAGACCTTTTTCATAAACTAAGTATTTTCTGCATTAGTTTCCTGATTCCCTACAAGGCTAAGCCTGAGGGCTTTCTCATTCAGGCTGAAATAGATACCTGTGAGAGAAACAATTGCGGTAATAACATAAAACAACAAACTCAAAGCAATGGATAAATGAATATCCAGTTGCATAATTTCAGCACCAAACAAGAATGTAATCTCGCGTGAACCAATTCCTCCAATGGTTATCGGTAGCGTGGCAACGATTGATGAAACCAGGAAAAGGAACAGGTAAGCGATGGTGTTATCCTGATTGTGATTGGCATACAGAATAAACCAGGCCGAAATAAGCTGAAATATCTGTACAGCCAATGAGAGTAAATTCGTTTTCGAAATGCCGGATATAAAATCCTTGAAAAAGAATCGGATACCCAGATAATAAGCTGCAACGGAAACCGGAATCAAAGTAATGGCGAGGTATTTATAAAGTACTGGTACAGGCAGAAACGGAGCCATTGCCATTGCCAGAACAAAAAGTGCCAGCACGCCGTTAATCCTGTCGAGCAGTACCGCCCAGAAAAGTTTCTTTGCTCTGATCTGGTAGCGTTTGTTCAGTAAATAAATTTTGTAACCATCTCCACCAATGCCACCCGGCAGGAAAAGATTGTAGTACATGCCAAGCAGGTAAAGCCTGAGATTGCTGATTTCAGTCAGCCCGGCATTAATTCCCCTGAAAAACACATTAAGCCTGAAAGAAGAAAATACCTTGGAAATTACAAACAGTAAGGTTGCTGCTATAAGCCAGCCATAATTCACATGTCTGAAAATCTGTATTACTTCCTGCAGGTCTATTTTGGTATAGACATAATAGAGTGCTGCAACCGAAAGTGCAATTTTCAGAATTGCTTTCAGGTAACCCGGCATGTTAATCGTTGAATGTGTGAATCTTGCGGACTTTATACGGGCGCTTTTGCTGTGATTCATAATAGGTACGCATCAGCAATTCAGCCATGATCCCAACAGTAATCAATTGTATTCCGGCAATCAGAAACACAATTCCAAGCAGCAGCATTGGCTTGCCCCAGATATCGTGTCCCATTATTTTCAATGCCAGGAAATACATATTGATAATGATGCCGGCTATAAAAAACAATAACCCAAGACCACCAAACAGATGCATGGGTTTTTGCATATACTTCTTGAAAAATAACATCAGCATCAGGTCGCTCACAACTTTAAATGTGCGGTTGATTCCATATTTTGATTTTCCAAATTCACGGGCGTGGTGTTTCACGTCAACCTGGGTAATTCTGGCTCCTTCGAGGCTGGCCAGAACCGGGATAAAACGGTGCAGTTCGCCATAGAGGCCAATGTTTTTGGCAAGATCGCTTTTAAAAACCTTTAATGTGCACCCATAATCTTTTATGTGTACATCAGTGGTATTGCGGATAATGGAATTGGCAATTTTGCTTGGAATTTTGCGGAAGAAAACTCCGTCCTGCCTGTTTTTCCGTATGCCGGCTACCAAATCCCAGCCTTCATCTTCGGCAAGTTTCAGCATCATCGGAATGTCAGAAGGGTCATTCTGAAGATCGCCATCCATGGTAACCATGTATTCGCCGCGGGCCTGTTCAATTCCGGCATACAGAGCAGAGCTTTGCCCGTAGTTTTTGCGAAACTCTACCAATACAACGCGAGGGTCTTTCAGTGCAATAATTTCCTGACGAGTGCGGTCGGTTGAGCCATCATCAACATAAATTATCTCATATTCAATGTCTTGAATAGACTCATTGATCCATTTGTTAAGAGGCTTGATATTGGGTTCCTCGTTGTAAACGCAAATGATGATGGACAATTTCAGCTCACTCATTGTTCTTTTTTATAAGGTAAAGTTTCGATTCGTTTAGCTTAATGGTAAACTCGTGCAAAACGCTGTAGTCATTTAATCCGGCTGCAAAATTAGCCAGATTTTCCGCATCACTAATATAACAGGCCTCTTTATTACCAATTTCATGCGTTCGGGTTACAATTTGCTTACGTTCGCGCGTGATGTAGAAAGATGCATCATGATTGAACGGAGTATCGCCAAGCACATACAATTCGAATCCGGCCGATAATTTGCCTGCCTCAATTTCGCCTTCCCGGTAACCGGCATCGGGATATGAATTGTACCGGGCCGGAATATTAAAGGAATTAAATCCGATTCTCACTGCAAGAATTACAATAGCCAGGAGCGCAATTCGCTGCTTTGGAAGTTTTATAGTGAGTAAAGCTGCAATGAGCGCAATAAGAAAAAGGAGAGGAACAACCAGCCAGACACCCTCCATTTTATTGGTTTCATCCCAATAAAGATAAACCAGCAAAGAGAAAGCACCGATGAAAGAAAGTACCTGGAAAATGATGTCTGATATTTTAGATAACAAAGTTTTCTGATTTTTAGCAACTTCATATCCTTTTATCAGGATAAGAAACAACAGTGGAAAAAGCATAAAAAGATAGCGTGGTCGCATATCTGCTGATATCCAGTATATTATGATGTTTGAGATAAATATAAGCAGGCAGAATTGTATAAATTTACCTGCAAAGACTTGTTGTCGCACACTTTTAATAAGAAGTAATAGTAACAGCACCGTCCAGGGAGCAAATTCATAACTCATTTCAAATGGAAATACAAGCAGATGGCTAAGCCAACTGAAAATAGTACCCTGTTTATCGCTTAAGCGGTTTGACTCTCCAACCAGAGTTATAAATATGTCATTCAGTGAGTTAGATTGCAGATAAGCAAAATAATATCCTCCGGTTATCAAAAGGAAAACTGCCATCCCCATAAGGTGCTGCCACGAAAAGAGCTTCCTGAACGACTTGTCGTACGTTAGCCAAACTACGAGACTGATTGCCTGAAATGCCAATGATGGCAATCCTTTCATCAGGTAACCGATTGCTGTGAGGAGGTAAGTAATAATGAAAAGTGCTAAATAATTCCGCTTATGCGAAAAATAGTATAAGGCTGTGAACGAACTAAATGTAATGAGGGAATAGGTAATGTCAATTAATCCCTGAAAAGAGTCCCAGAATACGATGCGGGCAGAAGTTATAAACATAATAGCGACCAACATAGCATTAATTTTACCGAGTTCTTTGCGGGCAAACAAAAAGATGATGATTCCTGTGAGTAATAATGATATAACTGTTGGGAGCCTGAAAATAAACTCGTTCGATAGGCCTGACAACTGAACAAAACCTGCTAAAATCCAGTTAAAGAGCGGTGGTTTGTTGTAGTAGAATTCACCGTTAATGGTTGGGGTGATAAAGTTGCCTGAATAGAGCATTTCAAGCGTTACAATACCGCGGGTTGGTTCATCGGAGATGAGCGGCATTAAACCAAGATTTACAAAATAAGCAAAAGGTAAAAGCAAAACAATAACAATCAGCAATATAGCAGGTCTGTTGTTAAGCTTTTCATACAATTTGCCCATACAATATTAGTTAATGTCGCTTTGCAAAATTATACAATATCGCCAATGGTTGATTTCTATTTTAAAAGTAGTGCTTTGCTAGGGCCTATTTTCAGTAAAAGTTTGAGTAATTTTGGCATCCGATTTCAAATCGAAATCAATTAACTATTTGAATATGAAACAAATAATCTCATCACTGTTCAGGCAGTTACTATTCTGGATGCTACTTTTTGCTTTATCAAGAACCATTTTTCTAATTTATAACTTTAATTTGTTAAGAATAGAAGGGGTTAGTTTTGCTGAAGCCATGGCATCATACTGGCATGCACTTCACCTCGATCTGTCTACAGCCGGATATTTCTTAATATTCCCAATTGTTTTATTGCTGGTGCAATCTTTTTACAGCCCTAAATGGTTAAATACAATAAACAAAGTATATGTTTTCATTGGTGTATTCTTGTTTTGCCTGCTTACTGTAGCCGAACTGGGGATTTATCCGGAATGGAAAACAAAAATGCCTTATAAGGCTTTTACTTATCTCACCAACCCAACCGAAGTTTATGATACCATCTCTACAGGGTTGTTCTTTTCACTATTGGCCTTGTTTGTTGTGAAATTCACTATTAGTTATTTTGTTTATATTAAAGTCTTTTACAGGAATCTTGTCCATGTTACAAAAAACTACCTGTATTCGGCAATTTTCGCGCTGATAATCCCTGTTTTGCTTTTTATTTCGCTTAGGGGAGGAGTACAGCAGATTCCGATCAATCAAAGTGCATCCTATTATTCGCATCACAATATTCTGAATTTAGCTGCTGTAAATTCCGGCTTCAATCTGTTTATCAGCATCATAGAAAATTATAAAAACTTTGGAAAAAATCCATACAGTTTCTACAGCAAGCAAGAGGTTGATAAAACAATTAAGCAAATATTTAAAACGGAGCGTGATAGTACGACAATGGTACTTACAACNNCTCGAAAAAGAGGGGATTCTGTTCACAGGTTTATGGGCTACAGGCCCGCGCAGTGAACAGGCGATGTCGAGTATTTTTGGTGGATTCCCGGCTCATCCGATTTCATCAATTACAGTGCAGCCTGATAAATTCTCCAAGCTGACTACAATCACCCATAAACTGATAGCTCAGGGTTATCATACGTCATTCTACTTCGGAGGGCAATTGATTTATGGTAATATCCGTGGTTTTATCCTGCACAATGGATTTGAACGGATTACTGAACTTGAAAATTTTGGCAACGATGTTAAAAAAGGGAAGCTTGGTGTTCACGACGAATTTCTACTGGCCCGTCAACTCAACGATCTGAACAAAGAGAAAGAACCATTTTTCTCAGCGCTGTTTACTTTGAGCTCTCATTCCCCCTACGATCAGCCAATGGAAGAGGTTTTGCACTGGGGTCAAAATGAGAAACAATACATAAATTCGGCATATTATACCGATCACAGTTTGGGTGAATATTTCAGAAATACCCGTAAACAGCCATGGTTTAAAAATACCTTATTTATTTTAGTAGCGGACCACAGCCATAATTCATACCGAAACTGGCCGTTTACCACCCCGATGTATCACAAAATTCCATTACTGTTTTTGGGTGATGTAATTAAGGATGAATTTAAAGGTACTACCATCAGCAAGTTGGCAAATCAACCTGATATAGCTTCAACACTGCTTCATCAGCTAAATATCGGCGCTGAAGAGTTTCACTGGAGCCGCAACCTTTTTAATCCGTATTCTCCCGAATTTGCCTACTTTTCATTTGAAGAAGGGGTTGGTTGGATCAGACCGGCCGGACATTTTGTATATGATGCAAGAGTAAAACATTTTAATGAGCTTTCTTTACCCGATGCATCAAAGGATTCAATTATCAGAGAAGGTAAGTCTTACTTACAGGCTGTATTTGAGGAATATATGTCTTATTAGAAGCTGATTTTATAGTCTAACAAGACTAATAAAAAATTTAACATCCTACTGAAGGTTTTTTTTACTACGTTTGTTTCTGTTTTATTCAGGGATTTTTGAGATTACTTATTACAATAATTGTGATTTACTTTTCTAGGAAATTCCGTTTTTCATTCAATTAATATAACCCAGTTTGAAGTTACCTTCGGCTTTTATCAATAATATCAGGAGCAGGAGCCTGATAGCTTTGCTTGCCATCAGCATTATCAGCTTATCTGTAATTACTATTCTTGTAATAGGTTCATTATCTATTATCAGGGAGTCATATAGAATCAAGGAGGAATCCGAAAATCTTAGAATCTCATTTATAGAAAATCAAAAAAAGCGTGTTAAGTATGAGGTTGAAAAAGCTGTTGAATTTATAGAGTATAATCGTTCATTGTCGCAGGAGAAAATTAAACAGAATTTAAAAGCCAGGATTGATGAAGCCTGGGAAATAGCGAACAATATATATCAGGAAAACAAATCAGTAAAAAACAGTCAGGAGATAAAGAAAATGATTTGCGATGCTTTAAGGCCTATCAGGTTTAATAGCGGAAGGGGTGATATCTTTATCTATTCGCTTGATGGTGTGTCGGTTATGCTTCCAAGAAGCAGGTATGCAGAAAATCGTCCAAGTCTAAATTTTCAGGATAGCCTTGGTAATTTTATGGTCAGAAATGAAATAAACATGCTAAAGGAAGTGGATCACGGATTTCTCACTTACCGTGCTCCAAAATCTAAACATTCACCAGATTCATTAATATACAAATACACCTACATAAAAAAATTTTCACCTTTTAATTGGTATTTCGGGTCAAAAGATTACCTGAAGGATTACGAGCTAGAACTGAAAGAGGAAATGCTGAATTGGATTTCGCATATCAGGTATGGCGATGAAGGTTATATTTATATAAATTCAACCGATGGAAAAGCATTGCTTACCAATGGTGTTAAGGCAGACCAGCCAATTGATATCTTCAGCAGTGGGGATACAAACTGGGTTAATGTTTATAAAAAGCAGTTAGGAATCGTAAAGTCAATAGGTTCAGGATATAACGAATATAAATTCTACAAACTAGCATCAAAAGATTTTGAGCCAAAAGTATCATATATGAAGCTGGTAAATGACTGGGACTGGCTAATTGGTGCCGGATTTTACAAGAATGATATAGAGAAAGAGATAGTACAAAAGCAGGCACAGCTAACTGCTAAGATTAATAACTGGATAATTCGCCTTGTATTACTCATATCTTTCTTCCTGATACTGGCTTTTATTTTTGCAAAGATATTTTCAAACAAGCTCAGAAAAGAATTTGGCAAGTTTAACCAAAGCTTTAGAAAAGCAAGTATGGAATCAATACTTATGGATAAAAATCAGGTATCCTTTGCCGAGTTCAGAGAGCTTGCCGAATCAGTTAATAACACAATACAGGAAAGAGATATTGCAAGAAAAGCATTTGACAAAGAGCAAGCGCTGCTTCGTTCATTAATTGATTCTATACCTGATTTTATTTTCTTTAAAGATTTAAACAGCAAGTATGTTGGATGCAATAAAGCATTTGCAAACTATTTGGGAATAGACGAAAAAGAGATTATTGGTCGCTCAGATTACGATTTTTTCTCAAAAGAAGTTGCTGATAGTTATAATGAATCAGACATACAAATATTAGAAGATAAGACCCCGATCAGAAATGAAGAATGGAATATTTTTCCTGATGGAAGCAGACATCTGCTTGATACGGTTAAAGTTTTATATTATGATAAAAAAGGTAAAGCTCTTGGCATCATGGCCTTAAGTCGCGATATCACCGAAAAACAAGAAACCCAGGAACAGTTCAGGGCTGCAAAGGAAAAGGCAGAGGAATCTGACAGGTTAAAGACTGCTTTTCTGGCAAATATGAGCCATGAGATCAGGACACCTATGAACTCAATCATCGGCTTTTCATCTCTGCTAACCGAAGAGAATCTGAGCGAGAATGACAGATCAGAATATATTCAGCATATCAATCAGGCTGGTGAATCATTGTTGAATCTTATTGATGACATTATTGATATCGCCAAGATTGAAGCCGGTCAGTTAACCGTTTCAATTGAAAGTTATAGTCTGAATGAACTGTTCATAGAATTGCATACCACCCATGCTGAACTGATCCGCCGTAAATTCAATTCAGAAGTTGTATTGAAGGTCATTCCATCGGACCTGCCCTACGGAAATACCATAATGACCGATCCTTTCAGGCTGAAACAGGTTATTTCCAATTTGTTGGGGAATGCGATGAAATTTACTGCCCAGGGAGTAATATCCTATGGTTTTCGGATTGAAAACGAAAATATTCTGTTCTTTGTTAAAGATACCGGTATCGGAATTTCAGAGGACAACCAAAAGATCATCTTCAGCCGCTTCAGGCAGGCTCAGAATAATCGCAAACGACATTTTGGAGGTACCGGACTTGGCCTAGCAATTTCTCAGCATATCGTAGGGTTGTTGGGTGGTAATATATGGGTTGAATCCACGCCGGGTGAAGGCTCCACATTTTATTTTACCCTCCCTTATAATCCGGTTGAAACACAACTTAAGCAAGTTGAATCGAAAAACCAGGATCGTGCATTGGTTTACGATTGGAGCAATAAATCAATGCTTGTAATTGAAGAGGTTGACTCCAGCTTCAATTACATTACAGCGGCGCTGTCAAGAACCGGGATTAAGCTGATAAGGGCTACTGATGAAACATCGGGTGTTCAGGAGTGTTTTTCAAACGATTCAATTGATCTGATTTACTTAGATGTGAATGCATCTCATCTGAATGGCTATAACGCGGCCAGAAAGATGAAGGAACTCTGGCCTGATAAAAAGATTATCGCACAGACTTCGGATGATTTTCACGACGACTATATGGCTCAGCATGGTGATTGCTGCGATGACTTTATTATAAAACCTGTCAGGTTTAATTTACTGATGAAAGTTTTGGCAAAGTATCTTGAATAAGAACTGAAATAAAAAACGGGGCATAGGCCCCGTTTTTTATTTCTTTGGTTCGTAATAACAAACCTTTGGTGAAGTGATTTTTTCGTCTTTCTTCAGCTTTTTGATCGCGTTATCAACATCTTTTTTATCAATACCGGATACTTCAGCGATTTCTCCGGCTTTCATTGGTCTACCAGCTTCAGCTAAGGTTTTCAGTACTTTTTCGATTGTTTCCATTTTTCAATTTGTTTTAATCCAACTTATGTACAACTAATCCGCTGCGCAGTTTCGGCTCGAACCAGGTAGTTTTTGGAGGCATGATATTTCCTGAATCTGCAATATCTATCAATTGCTGCAACGACACAGGATATAATGCAAAGGCTGCAGCCATCTCGCCACTGTCAACTCGTTTCTTTAATTCGCCAAGTCCACGGATACCACCTACGAAATCAATTCGTTTCGAAGTCCTGAGATCGGTTATTCCAAGAATATTATCCAGCACCAGCTGGGATAAAACAGTAACATCAAGCACACCAATCGGGTCTTTATCGTTGTAGGTTCCTTCTCGGGCTGTTAATGAAAACCAGGTTCCATCAATATACATACTGAAATTGTGTAACTTGTTAGGTTTATAAATCTCCGAACCTATAGCTTCAATTTCAAATACTTTTTCCAGCTTTTCAAAAAACTCTTCCTTTGTTAGATTATTCAAATCTCTTACTACTCGGTTATAATCTATAATAGTAAGTTGATCTGATGGGAAATGCACAGCCAGGAAGAAGTTGTATTCTTCCATGCCGGTGTGATTTGGATTGTTTTGTTTTTTCTCGTTTCCAACCAGTGCTGCGGCAGCTGTACGATGGTGTCCGTCAGCAACATAGGTATACGGAACTTTGCTAAATAATTCAACAATTTCTTTCACCAACGCAGCATCACTTATAGTCCAGAAATGGTGTCCGAAACCATCGTCTGCTGTAAAATCATAATCAGGCTGTGTACTGGTTACAATTTTTTTAACAATTGCATCAATTTCAGCCATGGCCGGATAGGTAAAGAAAACAGGTTCCATGTTGGCGTTGGTAATGCGCACATGCTTCATTCTGTCTTCTTCCTTGTCCTTGCGGGTAAGCTCGTGTTTTTTAATGATCCCGTTCATATAATCCTCAACCGCGGCACATCCAACAATTCCGTACTGGGTTTTACCGTTCATGGTTTGAGCGTATATGTACAGTGAATCTACTCTATCCTGAATAAGCCAGCCATTCGCCTGAAAGTAGTCGAAATTTTCTCTGGCTTTGTCATACACTTCCTGTGCATGTTCGTCGATAGATGGTGGGAGGTCAATCTCAGGTTTAATTATGTGCAGAAGCGAATAGGGGTTGCCAACAACTTCTTCTCTGGCTTCCTGAGAATTAAGAACATCGTAGGGGCGCGATGCAAGTTTTTGTGAAATCTCTTTTGGAGGTCTAAGCCCCTTAAAAGGTTTTAATATTGCCATGTGTTTATTTATTAATGAACAAATTCAGTATTTTGGAAGCACGGTTGGATAAAACAACCATCCGGCGATACAGGCTTAAAAGTAAAACCCGACACCGGATGCGGCAAAAGTATAGAATAAAATCTAACTTTAAAACTAACTTACAACATGCTTAAACCAAATCGGAAGTTCAGTTTAATCAGGATCTTCAGCATTCAGATCAGCAGCGCGTTGGAGCGATCCGATCAGAGCTCCTATCATCTTAGTCATTTCCATCAGTTGACCCCGTGACTCTTCGGCATCAACCTCTTTCAAATAGCCAAGTTTTGTAGCCAGGGTTGTAAAAACTACACACTCTCTTACAGCACTTTTTGCCATTTTCAGGTAATAAATAAACTGGCTTTTGTTTCGGGCCGATCCTTCTGAAATATTTAATGCGATGGCTTGCGCTGAAAGGTTGTACTTTGTACCAATACTTGCTTGGTTGTCGTTAGGGAATGATACAGTTTTTTTTGTAACCCACTCAATATAATCAAGCGCTTTATGATAAATTCTTAAATCTTCAAACCTGAAGAACGTAACTGCTTTTTCGAGTTCAGAATCCATGTGTGCTAGTTTAGTTGGTTAATAATTCAGAAGTTGGTCTGAAAAAAGTGGTCATTCTGAATTGGTTAATGTTTCAAACATTTATACTTAGCCCAAACAGTCTCATCTGATTCAATTCAGATTAACTTTCAGGGGATTTCTCATTATAATTACTTGTTAACCTGGTAAGTGGTGATTCCTCTTTCAAGGAAATCGACAATCTGGTTGGCAGCGGCTAGCCCGGCATTGATGTTGGCTTCTGATGTTTGTGCCCCCATTTTCTTTGGTGTGAAAAAATACCTCCCTGCATAATTAGCTTCTATTTCAGCTTTATTCTCAGGTTCAATATCGCTAAGGTATTTAAAATCGGGCCTTTCTGCGAATATCTTTAATAGACCTTCTTCGTCAATTACTTCTTTACGGGCTGTATTAACGAGTGTAGCCCCCTTCGGCATTTTTGAAAGCAGATCAAATCCTATTGATTTCTTTGTTTGGGCATTTGCCGGAATATGTAATGAAATATACTGACACTTGCTGTATAACTCCTCAACACTTGCAACTGGTTTTACACCATCTTTCGCAATTGCATCAGAAGCAACATAAGGATCAAAAGCATAAACTTCCATTCCAAATCCTTTTGCAATGGTGGCAACATATCTTCCAACATTGCCATAAGCATGAATTCCCAGAGTTTTTCCCCTGAGTTCGGAGCCTGACGTTCCATTAAAGGAATTTCTGGCCATGTAAACCATCATTCCCAGCGCCAGTTCAGCAACTGCATTAGAATTCTGTCCTGGTGTGTTCATCGCCACAACCTTATGTTCGGTTGCTGCAGCCAAATCTATATTATCGTATCCGGCACCCGCACGTACAATAATTTTAAGGTTTTTTCCTGCCTCAATCACACTGCGGTTAGCCAGATCACTTCGGATAATCACAGCGTCAACATCAGCAACAGCCTTAATAAAATCAGAATGTTCAGTGTACTTTTCGAGTAACTTAAGTTCGTATCCTGCTTTTTCAACAATTTGCCTTATACCATCTACTGCAACTTTGGCAAATGGTTTATCGGTGGCAACAAGAACTTTTTTCATAGTAGTTTATAGTTTGGAAAATCAGTATAAAAGTAGAAAGGAATTTTGAACTGAACAAATTTTTATTAAAATTCTGTTCGATTCCGACCAAAATAGCGAATATGTGTCCAAAAACGGACAAGTCGAAGGTGAATAAACAGTGATTCTCTATTTTTTTCGGGTATATTCTCGCAACAGGGCAATGTTTTCTTCCGGAATTGATTTCGCTTTAAAATTACTGACCAGTAAAATGCTGCAGGCTAATTCGAAAAATACAGCCTTCTGAACAGCATCCTTATAATCTTTTCCGCATACTACCTGTCCATGATTGGCCAGCTGAATACAATCGGCATTCAGTGCCTGCTTGGCAACAGCATCGGCCAGTTCAGCAGAACCAGGCGGAAGAAAAGGAACATATCCAACATGGCCAATATATATCGGAACTTCAATAATAACGTTGTAATCAGGCTTTATACCCATGCAGGCGATAGTTGTAGCCGAAGGAGCCTGAAAATGAAGGATTGTGTTAATTTCTTTCCGCTGACGCAGGATTTGGCGGTGAAAACGGTATTCTGCCGAAGGCTTGACAGTTCCTGTTAAAGCTTCACTTTCTATATTTAACTGTGCAATGCTTTCCCTGTTAATATTTCCTAACCATGATCCTGTCCCGGAAATCAGCATAGTTCTATCATCAAGGCGGTTTGACAGATTTCCGCTGCTGCATTTCAACAAACCCGATTTCACAGCTTCTTGCGCCCAGTAAACGAATAAATCAAGTTCACGCTCATTCATTGCACCAAGATACGGAATTTAGTAACCAAAGCTGATTTCATCGGTAAAAATCCATGTAGGGTTCCCGTTTCCGGGATGCCATTCGGGGCAAGGTCCGGCATTTATACACCTAATTTTTATAAACCGGTCGTTGATATTCAGATCATTAAATACAAATTCCTTTATGTAATCCCCCCATTTGTCAGCAGGAAAATCATTCTTTAGTTCAGTAATTTTACTAAAAGTTTTCCCATCAGGGGACGAAAGCAGTTCGATACGGATTGGCATAAAGATCCATGAGTTTATATCCTGAAAACATCCAATTGATGCTGATTTCACCGTCTTAATATCATGTATCTGAATAACAGCTTCCATGTCTATGCCATGAAATCCCTGCCATCCGCCCAGGCGGAAATCAGAACTACCTTTCAGTCCATCAATCAGGTTGTTTTTGCCACTTCCCGAATACTGTGAAGCAAACTCACTGATCGAAATAATTTCGAGACCCACCGGCATTTTTGTAAATACAGAAACCTGGGTGTGCCCCGAAGTATAACCCTCTTTCCAGGCATTAAATTTTAAAGTTGTAGTTTCAGTTAAGCTGATAGGAGAAGTATAAGGAGTTGATTCCGGGCCTGGTTCGGTTTCATCTGTTGTATAAGTAATGCGAGCGCCTTTTTCAGCAGTTAGCGATATTGTTGCCGATTCCCTGAAAATCCTTGTAGAAGGGGAGGCTACAGGCGAAGGCAGTATCTGTTCACCCTTGATGCCTGTTGCAGGCTCGTTGCCAGTTCCAACTCCAAACGATTTGGCAGGCGATGGCCCCATTTCAAAAACGAGCTCTCCTCCGGCCATAATTTCGCTGTGATTGAGAAAGCTTCGGTTAAAGCTTTTCCCGTTCAGCATAGCCTTCTGTATATAAAAGTTTTCTGTTGACACATTCCTGGCTTTGATGATGAATTTCCTGCCATTCTCGAGGTTAATTATTGCTTCTTCAAAAGCCGGACTTCCGATGGCATACTGCTCGCAACCGGGGCTAACCGGATAAAATCCCATAGCGCTTAGTACAGCCCAGGCCGACATTTGTCCACAGTCTTCATTGCCGATAAGCCCGTCGGGCTTGCTGGTATAGAAATTACTGAAAATCTGATTGGCTTTTTGCTGGGTTTTCCATGGTTGCCCACAATAATTGTAGAGATATGCAATATGGTGGCTTGGTTCGTTTCCATGGGCATACTGCCCGATAAGCCCGGTGATGTCCGACTGATCGCGCCCGGTAGTAACCGACGAAGCTGAAAAAAGGCTGTCGAGAAAAATTGCCGTTTTTGCTTTACCACCATGCAAACTAATAAAGCCATCCATATCGTGGGGAGCCCCAAAACTGTATTGCCATGCATTTGCTTCGGTATAGTTAAAATTGACTTCAGATGGTTTGAAGGGATTAAACCAGCCACCATTGTATCTGGCCCGCATAAAGCCTGATGCCTCATCATAATGATGCTTATACAATTGTGCGCGCTTGTAAAATAATTGGCTGAGACTGTCATTTCCAATGCTTTCAGCCATAACAGCAATGCACCAGTCATCATAGGCATATTCGAGTGTTTTAGAAACCGATTCATGTTCCAGTTCAGCAGGAATGTAGCCATACTTTTTATAATACTCCAGCCCAAACTGATCCTGCATGGCACTGTTAACCATTGCTTTTAGCGCCAGATTGCCATCGTATCCTCTTATTCCTTTAATCCAGGCATCGGCTATTACAGGCACAGCATGGTATCCTATCATACACCAGGTTTCATTGGCCGAAAGTTCCCAAACAGGCAAAATTCCGCCCTCCTGATATTGCCGAATAAAAGTGTTAATAAAATCATTGGTTCTTTTATGATCAATTATAGTGAAGAGCGGATGAAAAGCCCGGTAGGTATCCCATAATGAAAACACAGTATAGTTCTCAGAACCTTCAGTTTTATGAACCTTGAAATCGCGGCCCAGGTATGATCCGTCAACATCACTATAGGTATTCGGGCTGACCATAGTATGATAGAGCGCCGTATAGAATATGGTTTTCTGATCTTCATTTTTACCCTGCACCCTGATTTTACCCAACTCTTTATTCCAGCTTTCCGCAGCAGCATTTCTGATTTTATTAAAATCCCAATCCGGTGTCTCTTTTTCGAGGTTCATCCGTGCATTTTCAGCGCTCACGGCTGAAATTCCAACTTTTACCAGAATTGGCGCTTCATCACTGTTATCAAAATTAAACCAGGCTTTTATATTGGTTCCGTTGGCATAGAATGTTTGATTCAGGATAGTATCGTTAAGTGCGATGCCAGAATTTATGAAAGGTTTTGAAAATTGTGCGACAAAATATACCCGCTGATCGCGCGCCCAGCCTGTTGAACCTCTGTAACCTTCAATTTCGTGGTCGCTGACAATCTTTATCCATGATGCGGTTACCTGATCACGGTGTTTCAAATCAACCAATATTGAACCTATCCTTCCTTTTGGAAATGTATATTTATGAACCCCAACCCTTGTAGAGGCAGTTAATTCAGCTTCAATTCCGTAATCATCTAGAAAAACGCTGTAAAACCCGGGGCTTGATTTCTCCTTTTCATGACTAAAATGAGAGCGATAGCCCGGCTTTCCATCTGCACCATTGTTCAAATTCAGTTCACCGGTAAATGGCATAAACAGGATGTCACAATAGTCAGGAACCCCTGTTCCGCTGAGGTGGGTGTGGCTGAAGCCATAAATATATTCGTCACTGTAATGGTAGCCACCACAACCATCCCAGCCTTCAAGCCTGGTGTCGGGGCTCAGTTGAACCATGCCGAAAGGCGCTGTTGCACCCGGAAATGTATGCCCGTGCCTACCTGTACCTATAAATGTATTGACATAACTAACAGGTTCATGCTCCAACTGACCAAAGCTACTTAATGAAATTATTGTTGAAAATAATGCTGTAATGCTGAGTTTTAGCAGATTCATGGCGGTGACTTTTTAAAAGAAAATAAATTAAGTAGGTGATGGAAAGCTTATTATAACTTTTCAAACCTACATCTTTTTTTAGATTTTCGCTCAATGTAACCTCAGAAAAAATAATTAGGTCATAATTGAGAACCTTTGTGTCGGAAACTGTTTATTAGTGTGTAAATTTGAAAATTAAAACCAGTTAAAAATGAAAAAGACTCTACTTGTAGCCATTTTGTTATTATGTATTAACATTGGTTTTTCCCAGACATGGTTCGATATAGGACTGAAAGGTGGGATTGGAACCTCGTTTATGTATAATTCCCAGATTTTTGATAATCAGGATATTGTTCACAAATTCAAGCCTGGTTACACTTTTGGAGCCAAATTAGGTTTCAATTTCATTCAGGAACACCAGATTACCTTCGACATAATGAAAACTACCTTTAAACAGGGGTTCACCTACAGGCCAGCCGACTGGACTGCTGTAAGCGATGCAGAGAGGGAATTTACTATTGGTGGGCTTGATATGCTGCTGATGTACAGGGCAAATAAAAACGGGACTTATTTTGAAGTCGGGCCGCAATGGTCAACCTATTCAACAATAAAGTTTTCAGACAATGGAGGAACTATCTTTAATGAAGAAGCAGTTGCGGATATGATTACGAAAAGCAACTTTGGAATGGCCNNCTGATGGCACAGCGGCAAATTTCCCCATATTGAAAGATGTTGGGAAAACCAATCCGACCCACAACATAGGCGCACTTTTTATTATCGAGATGAATTACGATTTTGGTTATCTGGTTAGCTCCCGCTGCGGACAACGAACAAAATTGTTTGTATTCTGAAGTTTATATCCGTGTTATTTAACCCCGGATCTTGTCAGTTAACAATCAACTTTGTTGAAAAAATCTTCTCAGGATTTCGCGCCTCGATAATATAAATACCCTTTTTAAGTCCTGTAATGTTAATTTTCTGATTTTCAGCAGAAAGTAAACATTGCATTAACTCCCTTCCTTCCAGATCATAAACAGTAAATTTGGTTGATGCATCAGGTAGCTTTCCATCGATCAGCACCCTAGTTTCATAGGAAGCTGGATTGGGAATCAGTTTCATGGAATGATCCGGTTTGTCAATAATATTCACTCCGTAAGGAATGAATTGCCTGATATAATCGAGAATTCCATCAAAAAGTCCAATTCTGTTTTCCTCAGTATCAATGAGTGCAGGATCAAAAAATAAGGAGATTGAATTTATTTGGGTAGAATGTAACATAGAAAGCATTACTGCCGGATAGTATTGAGACAATACATAAGATTCAGGCGCCATTCTGTAGAATGGGATGCCATCTGGTGATGGAACACATCCATCAACCCACCAAAGGGTTTCGTAAACCCATTTCAATGTATCAGGCCCTGAAATATAGTTATTGTTGACATGAGTCAGCATTTCAACGCCAAGTCCGCCATCATCTCCGTACGATTGTGCTGCATATTGCTCAATTCCCAGGTAATCATAGGGGAAATCTCCTGGCTCAAAATTCACAGGAGCAACTCCATAACGATCATAAAGAAAATCATTACCCATTAGCCAGAAAATACCGCCATCTTCTAAGTACAGTATCAGGTCCTGATTGTCGGTGTCGTTCCCGTTCCATAGATACCTGTCAATGCCATCGGTAGATGTGTACCAGATGATTGGATAGTAAGGAAACATTTCCTCATAGGTGGGAGACCGCATACTGTCAACAGCATTAAAAAAGACTATTGTATCAAAAAGATAGTTTTGTTGTAATGAAGCAAGCACGGTTTCTGTGTTTGGAAAGTAAACGCTGTTGTCGTTTACAAACATTGCATTTAATTGGGCATGAACTTCAAATGAAAAGAAGGTCATTGTTAAAGCAATCAGAAGAACCCTAAGTTTAGTTTTCATTTTGATCAAAATTAAGGTGAATAAATTATTGTTTTAACTCAAGTACTGCTATAACTGGAAGGTGGTCTGACAGGTATTTTCCATCCTTCCTGAAATCATAAATTTCATTACTTATAACCTGAATATCCCAGGTAACCAGAATATAGTCAATCAATTCCGTTGGCTGAAAAGCCGGATCAAAACCTACGAATGAAAAATCCGGACCGGAAATAGCTGCCCTGGCTCTTTTNNCTTTGTACGCGGGCTTCTTCACCAACATGATCGAAATGGGTGTTAAGCAGTATAAAATGTTTGCCGCTTGACCTGGTTTTAAACTCAGCCCAGGTCACTATTCTGTTGCAGGCAGCATCCCATCCTTTGCTTCCCGGTACATCAGGCGTTTCTGACAACCAGAAAGTGCCGCTTTTTATTGGTTTCAATATCTTTCTGTCATAAAATACCGCACTAAATTCACCACTCTTTTTCCCATCATCGCGGCCTACGCCAATACTTTTGTATGACCTTAAATATCTGCGCATATCTTTCATCTGGCCGAACAAGGCCTCCTGAACTCCAAGCAATGCTGGTTTTTGGTGTTGGATTTCCTTGCAGAGTTCCACCTTTCTATTGTCCCAGCGGTTTATTCCGTCATCGGGCGTATCCATCCTTATATTCCAGGTCATTACTTTGAAAATATCCGAACCTTGTGCAAAAGCAGAGATGCCTGAGAAAATAAGGTAGCAAATCAATAGAGACCTTATGATTCTGGTATATTGAAGTTGAATTGTCATTTTATGATAATTAAAGTTCAATGAAATTAATAATCCAGAAAAAGCATAAATAAAATGATTACCCAATACCAAGCTTGCTGGCTATCTGGCATATTTCAGAAACCAGGTTTTGGTCTGTCTGAGCCATTTCATATTCATTTCCTGATCCATTTCCCATGCTGATACCTTCTTTTCTGAAAATCATCCTGCTGCCAACCAGTGTGGTGGCAGAAAGATGATACTCTGTTGCACCGGTTATGTCGAAAATATGCTGGAGATTACCGGCATTTATTCCACCACCCGGCATAATGCTGATACGGTTATCTGCAATTTTCACCAGTCGGGCAATCAGATCAGCTCCCAGAAGGGCATTTTGTGCCTGGCCCGATGTCAGTATCCGTTTGCAGCCAAGTTTGATAATATCTTCCGATGCTTTATCAGGGTCACGGGTAAGGTCAAAAGCCCGGTGAAAAGTAACCGGTAAAGGCCTGGCAAGGTCCATTATCTCTTTCATCCGGCAGGTGTCAATGGTTCCATCGGTATTCAACATACCGGTAATAATTCCATCGGCTCCTTTAGCCTTTGCTGAAAAAATATCCGACTTCATCACTTCAAATTCGGCCCTGCTGTAGCTGAAATCCCCGGTGCGAGGCCTGATCAGCACAAAGGTTTCAATTTTCAGGTTTCTTTTAACATATTCTATCATTGCCTGCGAAGGGGTAATACCTCCTTCGGACAATGCACTGCAAAGTTCAATGCGCTGGGCACCGCCTTTTTTTGCTGCGATTGCTGATTCTACCGAACCGGCACAAATTTCAATAACTACATTCAACGGCATGGAAATTGAAGTCCTTTAAAACGACACTAAATTAAGCAAAACCTCAGTATTGATTTCTGCTTTTCTTCAGCATATCAAAGTTAAGGGTTGTTAAAATATTATAATCACAATATCGTTTAGAAAACATCCCCGAAAATATGCTATTATTGCACAAGCTTAAGTTATGCAGAATATAAAAGATAAAGTGGTGATAATTACGGGTGGTTCTTCTGGAATCGGCTTCGCACTTGCCCGTGAATTTGGCATCCAGGGAGCAAAAATCGTAATTTCTGCACGAAGTATAGATCGGCTGACTGAAGCTGAAAATAAGCTGAAATCTGAAGGAATTGATGTGATAGCTGTATCTGCAGATGTTAGCAAGGAAGCTGATTGTATTAATCTGATTGAAAAAGCAGCAGCCCATTTCGGTAAGATTGACATACTGGTAAATAATGCCGGAATATCAATGAGGGCAGCTTTTGTAAATACCAGCCCCGATGTTCTGCGTAAGCTGATGGAGACCAACTTCTGGGGAACTGTATATTGTACAAAGCAAGCCTTACCATACCTGCTCAAAACAAAAGGATCGGTTGTCGGAATAATTTCCATAGCCGGATATGTCGGACTTCCCGGCCGTACAGGCTACTCAGCCTCAAAATTTGCCGTTCGCGGATTTCTCGATACCCTTCGGTGTGAAAACCTAAAGACTGGCCTGCATGTGTTGGTGGCCGCGCCCGGATTCACATCCTCAAACATCAGAACAACTGCTCTTACAGCCGATGGTAGTCCACAAGGCGAAACTCCGCGTGATGAAGCCCGGATGATGCCTGCCAACGTGGCTGCGAAAAAAATTGTGAAGGCCACCATCAGGAGAAAAGATGCGCTGACACTTACCTTAATTGAAGGTAAATTCACCGTTTTGCTAAACAGGTTTTTCCCTAAACTTGTTAGTCGGCTGGCATATTATTACATGTCGAAAGAACCGGATTCACCTTTTAAGTAATTTTGCACCAGAATAATAACGACATAATCAACAAGGATCAAATAAAAACTGGAAATATGAAAATGGAGATTCTCCTGCTTGAAGGTCTTGAGGACCTAAAATTTGGTGACACACCCAAAACTGTTGAAAACACACTTGGTAAACCTGTTGAAATAGAGCAACTGGGCGAAGAGGCTGACGAAGATCTTGATACCATCCTTTGGAATTATGATAAAGAGGGATTATCAGTGTTTTTTGAAGGGAAGAATAATCATGTTTTATCCTGTTTTGAAACCGATAACGAAGAGGCCATCCTTTTCGGGAAAAAGGTGTTTGAGATGGATGAAAAACAGATTATTGAGTTAATGAAAAAAGAAGGCCTGACCCAGATTGATACCGAAGAAGAGGAGTGGGGCGAGAGAAGGGTTTCTTTTGACGAAGGTTTAATTGACTTCTATTTTCAGGATGGTAAACTGGTAACGGTAAACTGGGGCGTTTTTGTTAATGAAGACGGTGAAATAGAAGAGTTTGATGACGAGGAAGATGATGACGAATAGTCCCTGGACTATTTCTTTTTATTTCTCGGATGGTATTTCAGAATATTTGTTCTGATAAACTTACGGTTGAGGTGTGTGTATATTTCGGTTGTAGTGATTGAAGCATGCCCAAGCATTTCCTGAACAGCCCGCAAATCGGCGCCTTTTTCAACCAGATGGGTTGCAAATGAGTGTCTTAAGGTATGCGGGCTTACTGTTTTTGTAATCCCTGCATTTTCAGTAAGTTGCTTTACGATTACAAAAATCATTGCACGGGTTAGCTTTTTCCCGTTTTTATTCAGAAAAAGAATATCCTCGTTTCCTTTTTTGATAGTGCCTTTAATTCTGGTAAACTGAATGTACTGATTAATTTGCCTGATGGCGATGGAACCTATTGGCACTATGCGCTGTTTATCTCCTTTTCCGGTTACTTTTATATAACCTTCCTTAAAAAAAAGATCGGATAGTTTCAGGTTAACCAGTTCTGAAACCCTAAGCCCACAACTGTACAATGTTTCAATAATGGCTTTGTTGCGCTCTCCGGTTGGCTGACTCATATCAACCACATTAATAATAGCTTTTACTTCATCAATGGTTAAAACATCAGGTAGTTTTCTTCCGATTTTTGGCATTTCCAATAACTCGGTCGGATCGGTTTTAATTTCATTTTCAATGAGCAGATAACTATAAAACGATCTGATACCAGAAATNNAGATCTTTAAGTTTGATGGCGGTCGGCTCAATGCCATCATTTTCTGAATCATAGAAATTGGCAAGTTTTTCAATATCCCTCAAATAGGATTTGACGGTATTGGCCGACATAGATCGCTCAACCTGTAAATATGCCTTGAAGCCTCTAATCAGTAACTGCCACTGCATGAAGGATGAATTTTGCTTCAAACCTAATTAATTTTTAAATACCAGATAGGTTTTATCATAAAATGAAAATGATATCAACAATAGATTGTTGGAATCTTGATGTATTGTTTTATAGTACTGATTATCAGATAACTGATAAGGAAAAACGTTTATAATAGCAATAAAGCTTTGTATTCTGTCATTTTTTTCTGTGAAGGCTTTTGGTTGGTAAGTAATTATTTGTATTTTTGCAGTCCGAAAAATTAAAAGGCTTACAACAATGGCTAAGAAGAGCAAAGAAGCAAGGATTCAGGTTATTCTGGAGTGCACTGAGCACAAAACCAGTGGAATGCCCGGAACCTCAAGGTACATTACTACCAAAAATAAAAAGAATACTCCCGAAAGGCTTGAGATTAAAAAATACAATCCAGTCCTCAGGAAAGTAACTGTTCATAAAGAAATTAAATAAAAATATACCATGGCAAAGAAAGTTGTTGCAACCCTGAGAACTACTTCAGGTAAAAGTTTTGCAAAAGTAATCCGCATGGTCAGGTCAGAAAAGACCGGAGCTTATGCATTCAAGGAAAATATTATTCCAAGCGAGTTGGTTAAAGATTTTCTGGCAAAGAAATAGTTTATTCTTTGCTTTTATAATGGCAGGGCCTTTTCTTATTCTTAAGGAAAGACCCTGTTTTTATTTTAGAATTGCCTTTCGAAACGGCATATTTTCTTAATTTTGGTTTTTGATTTTCAGCATAAAATACAGTATAATGGGTATTTTTTCATTTTTCTCCAAAGAAAAAAAACAGGACCTCGACAAAGGTCTTGAAAAAACTAAAAACAGTTTTTTTGGGAAACTGTCAAAAGCAATAATAGGAAAATCAAAAGTTGACGACGAAGTACTTGATAATCTTGAAGAGATTCTGGTTACATCTGATGTTGGTGTTGAAACCACCCTTCGTATCATTGAACGCATTCAAAACCGTGTGGCACGCGATAAGTTCCTTGGCACTTCAGAGTTGAATCAGATTCTGCGTGAAGAAATTTCAGCTTTGCTTGGTGATACTTCAAATGGCTCGCTAATTGAAGGATTTGATTTTGAGAAACGCAATACTCCTTATGTTATCATGGTGGTTGGTGTCAATGGCGTTGGTAAAACTACAACCATCGGTAAACTGGCCTATCAGTTTAAAGCAGCAGGTAAAAATGTGGTACTTGGTGCTGCAGATACATTCAGGGCTGCGGCTGTATCCCAACTTGAAATCTGGGCCGAAAGGGTAGGAGTACCTTGCATAACCCAGGGAATGGGCGCTGATCCGGCTTCGGTTGCTTTCGATACTTTAAAATCAGCTATCTCGCGTCAGGCCGATGTGGTGATTATTGATACAGCCGGTAGATTGCACAATAAAATAGGGCTGATGAATGAGTTGTCGAAAATCAGGAAAGTAATGCAGAAATTGATTCCAGATGCACCACACGAAGTCTTGCTTGTGCTGGATGCATCAACCGGGCAAAATGCCATTGAACAGGCCAAACAATTTACAGCTGCTACTGAAGTTAATGCCCTGGCACTCACTAAACTCGATGGAACAGCTAAAGGTGGCGTTGTGATCGGCATATCTGACCAGTTCAGGATTCCGGTGAAATACATAGGGATAGGCGAGAAAATGACTGACCTCCAACCCTTTATAAAAGAAGAATTTGTTGACTCACTCTTCAGTTAGCCGTTTTATCTTTCATCATCCGAAATGAAACCTGCTTAGAATACCGGTTTCTGATTACCCTTTTTACTAAACCGCCGAACGTGAAAACTAAACTGTTTAAAAATAAAACTGTAAACGTAGTAACCCTTGGCTGTGCTAAAAACCTTGTTGATTCAGAAGTTATGCTCAGGCAACTGAATGCAGCCGGGTTAAGAACAACCCACGATGGCGAAGCTGATGCCAATGTGGTAATTGTTAATACGTGCGGTTTTATAAACGATGCCAAAGAGGAATCGGTAAATACTATATTGCATTGGGTCAAGGCACGAAAGGAGGAACGCATTGAGAAACTTTTTGTAATGGGTTGCCTTTCGCAGCGATATCGCGATGAACTTAAAGTGGAAATTCCTGAAGTGGATGGTTTTTTCGGTGTCAATGATCTGAATGCTATTCTTGCTTCGGTAAATGCCCCTTTCAGGGAAGAGTTGCTGAGCGAACGAATTATAACTACCCCTCCACATTTTGCCTACCTCAAAATTTCGGAAGGATGTGACCGAAGCTGTTCTTTCTGTGCCATACCCGGTATCAGAGGCGGTAATATTTCAAAACCTATTGAAAATCTGATAGAAGAAGCCCGTTTCCTGGCCAACTCCGGCGTGAAGGAATTGCTGTTAATTGCCCAGGATCTGACATACTACGGGGTTGATATTTACGGAAAAAGACAACTGGCAAAACTGCTCGAAAAGCTAACAGAAGTTGAAGGCATAGAATGGATAAGGTTACACTATGCTTATCCGGCAGCATTTCCTCTAAAAGTGCTTGACGTGATGAATGAACACCCGAAAATCTGTCGTTATCTTGATATTCCACTCCAGCATATCAACAGCAGGATACTTAAATCAATGAAGAGGGGATTGAATGCAGAGGGCACCAGGAAATTGATTGAAACCATCAGGCAAAGAGTACAGGGTATTGCCATCCGTACCAGCTTTATTGTTGGATATCCCGGCGAAACGGCTGCAGAATTTAACGAACTTAAAAAGTTTGTCAGGGATTCCGGATTTGAACGAATGGGTGTATTTACCTATTCGCACGAAGAAAATACGCCGGCTGCCAGGCTGGTTGATGATGTAAGGCCGGCAGTTAAGGCACGCAGGGCTGAAGAGTTAATGCTACTGCAGCAGGATATTTCTCTTGCACGGAATACTTCTTTAATCGGAAGTAAATTAAAAATTATGGTGGATCGTGAAGAAGCCGGCACATGGATAGGTCGTACCGAATTCGATTCGCCTGAAGTTGATAATGAGGTAATTATAAGTGGCAATATAAAGCCTTTGTTCCCCGGACAATTGATTGATGTAATAATTACCGGAGCAGAAATGTACGATCTGAAAGGAAATATTGCCTGATTCAAGGATAATTTTTACCCACTCTTTATATTTTTGTAGAATAAAAACCGAAAATTATGAAAAAGTACGTAGCAACCATTTTGCTTTCATGCAGTTTAATGCTTACAGCCTTTTCCCAGCAGGAACAAAAAACAAATCAGACAGATGACAGAGGACGGAAGCAGGGCCTTTGGATAGAATTAGTTGGGGAACTGGAATATAAGGGAGATTACGTTGATAATCAGAAAGATGGACAATGGCTTACCCATTTTAAAGAAAACGGGCAGTTGTTCAGGATCGAAAATTACAAGGCTGACAAAAAAGATGGTCTTTTTCTTGAATTATCAAAACAGGGATATCTGACTTCCGAGCAGTATTTTACAAATAATTTACCCAATGGCGTTCACAATCAGTATGGTCAGGGTGGATATCCCATTTCTGAAAACAATTATTCCGATGGAAAATATCATGGGCTTCAGGTAACATACTACGAAAATATCCGGAAGAAATCTGAAGAAGCAACCTATAAATATGGTGTTAAGGATGGTCCCTCCAGATGGTATAGTATGGAAGGGGAATTGGTAGCTGAATACAACTATGTAAATGGCATGCTCCAGGGAGAGCAGAAATCATTTTATCCTGGGAATAAATTACGATCTGTTGAATTATATAAGGACAACAAGAGTGAAGGTGCTTATGTAGAGTACTATGATACAGGAGCAATAAAAACATCAGGACAGTATAAGTCAAGCCTGAAAGATGGCAAATGGATAGAATACGATGAGAAGGGCAACGTAATAAAAACTTCAGTGTTTGTAAATGGCAAGGAGAAATAGGATAGATATTGATTATGAGTAAGATAAGAAATCCTTTTGTTAAACGTGAAGGCTATAATTGTTTTGGTTGTTCGCCGGATAATAAGCAGGGCTTAAGGCTTAATTTCGAAATTGATGGTGATTTTGTGGTTGCCCGATGGCAGCCCGAACCCCATTTTCAGGGCTGGAACAATACCCTGCACGGTGGAATTCAGGCTACATTACTCGATGAGTTGGCCAGCTGGCTGGTATTTGTAAAGTTGAATACTTCTGGGGTTACTTCCAGAATGGAGGTAAAACTCCGCAAACCAGTCACTACAAACCAAGGCACTTTGTTTCTGAAAGGAAAACTCAGAGAAATGAAACGAAATATTGCAGTAATTGATACCTGGCTTTACAACAGTGAGATGGAAATGTGCACAGAAGCTGTTATGTATTACTTTACTTTTCCTCAGGAAATTGCCAAAGAAAAATTCTGGTATCCGGGTAAAGATGCATTTTTCGATCCTAGAGATTGAACCGTTTATTTAAGGAATCCGATTCGATTCTGTATAAACCTGCAAAAGCTCGCTCAGTATCATTGCGGTTGCACCCCAGATCAGGTGGTTTTTGAAGTAATATCCTGGAACATTAACCAATTCTTTCTTATAGGATATCATGTAATCGCCATATGATCCTTTATTCAGAAAATGGGTTAAAGGCACGGTGAAAATCTCTGCTACTTCACTTTTATCAGCTATAAGTTCAGGTTTGAAATCCAAGCGGGCAACAACCGGGCTTATCAAAAAGTTGCTCGGCGGAACAAAAAGATCGCTAAGCTGCCCGATAATTTTCACTGCATTACCGCTTATTCCAACCTCTTCTTCAGCTTCGCGCAAAGCAGTGGCAATAATATCAGGATCTGATTCTTCATACTTACCACCGGGGAATGCAATCTGTCCGCTATGAACTCCATCGTATTCATTTCGCTTAATAAAAACTGTATTTAACTCGCTTTTATCATCCGGAAACAACAAAATTAAAACTCCGCTTTTTCGGGCAAAATCTGGACCTTTACTATTGCTGATCAAACGGTCCCGGTGCGAAGGAGCCATCTTTGAGTGAGCTTCAAAACCTGGCAATTCACCTGATAAAGCAAGCGCAAGTTTTTGTATCTGACCGTTGAAAGATTTTAAATGCATAAGTTGATACTTGAAACAGCAATCGTTTATTTCGGATTAATATTTACATCGACAAAGATAATTATCGCTCTTTTTTCGTAATTTTATGTCGTCAAATATCGTTAGTTATAACATTCAGACTGAAGAATGGTTAAAGAAAAAACTTTAAATCTTACAGATAAAAAGGATCAGTTGACCAATCAACGTGAACTAATTCTGTATAACGATGATTTTAACACTTTCGATTTCGTTATCGAAACGCTGGTTGAGGTGTGTGGTATTGAACCATTGCAGGCCGAACAAATTACACTAATTGTCCATTATAAGGGAAAATGCGGTGTAAAGACCGGTACTATGGATGAGCTTAAGCCTGTTTACAATGAAATGATTAACAGGAAGCTAACTGTTTCAATTGAATAACTCATTTAATATGGATCGTCTAAAACCCGGATTGCTTATAGCAATTCTCCTGCTGATTGTGTCATGTTCAAAGGTTCCGATTACTGGCCGGAAGCAGTTTAATGTTGTGCCTGATAACATGATTTCACAGCTTAGTCTGACATCCTATCAGGAGTTTCTTGGCCAGAATCCTCCTTTACCGCCATCTGATCAAAATGTTGTACTAGTTAGAAAAGTCGGTGCGAGAATTTCAGAGGCCGTTGAAAAATACCTGAACGACAATAAGATGTCGAAAAAAGCTGCATCCTATAAGTGGGAGTTTAATGTAGTTGCCAGCCCTGATGTAAACGCCTGGTGCCTCCCGGGTGGAAAAGTTGTAGTTTTCACTGGAATTATGCCGTATTCGAAAGATGAAGCAGGTCTGGCTGTGATCATGGGTCATGAAATAGCACATGCAGTTGCCAATCACGGTGGTGAGCGAATGAGCCAGCAAATGGCAGTGGTATTGGGTGGGGTTTCTCTCGAAATAGCACTTCAGCAGCAACCTTCGCAAACGCAGGATTTATTTAATCTGGCTTATGGTGTTGGGTCAACGCTGGGTACTCTTGCTTACTCGAGAACCCATGAATATGAAGCTGATAAACTCGGAATGGTGTTTATGGCAATGGCCGGATATGATCCCGGAAGGGCCGTAACTTTCTGGGAGGATATGTCTGCAATTCCCGGGGTTGCACCTCCTGAATTTTTAAGTACCCACCCAAATAATCAAAACAGGATTAAAGCAATCCGAAACTTTGTTCCAAAGGCTAATAATTATTTTGTAAAACAGCCATAACCGTGGATTATCTGATTATCTTTGTAACTGCCTCATGAAAAGTTAAAAACATTATGTCCCTTACACTTATTATCATCCTGATTGTTGCCGGTTTGCTATTTCTGCTTCTCGAAATACTTGTTATTCCAGGTACTACAGTGGTTGGGATTGCCGGATTGGGACTGATTGTTTTCTCAGTTTGGGAAACATATCATGTGTTTGGGAATCCTACCGGACATCTTATGCTGGCAGGAACAGTTGTACTTACTATTCTTGTGTTGGCACTAGCTTTAAAATCAAACACCTGGAATAGACTGATGTTAAAAACAAACATCAGTGGCAAAGTTAACGAGATTGATGTAGAGAAGATTCAGGCTGGTAATACCGGAAAAACCGTGTCAAGAATTGCCCCTTCAGGCAAAGCTGTTTTTAATAATGAATTTTTTGAAGTGCATACCAACGGCGATTTTATTGATCAGGAAACTGAGGTTGTTGTTTCGCATTTAATTGATAATAAAATATTTGTAAAACGTAAATCGTAAAAATTATGGAACAAGGATTTTTAGTAATTGTAGCAATTGGTATAGCCTCGCTATTCGGCCTGTGGATAATCTTTTATTTTATCCCGGTTGGATTGTGGTTCTCAGCGTTGCTTTCAGGGGTGCGGGTATCGCTTATTCAACTTGTTTTTATGCGCTGGAGAAAAGTTCCCCCGTCAGTTATCGTTACTGCAATGATTAATGCAACAAAGGCGGGTTTATCAATAACGCGCGATGAACTCGAAGCGCATTACCTTGCCGGAGGAAGGGTTAAACTGGTTGTTAATGCATTGATTTCGGCTGATAAAGCGAATATTCCACTTAACTTCAAAGCTGCAACGGCAATTGACCTTGCGGGACGCGATGTTTTTGAAGCGGTTCAGATGTCGGTAAATCCGAAGGTTATCAATACTCCGCCGATTGCTGCCGTAGCAAAAGATGGTATTCAGCTTATTGCAAAAGCTAGAGTAACTGTCAGGGCCAACATCAGGCAACTGGTTGGTGGAGCTGGTGAAGAAACCATTCTTGCCCGTGTAGGTGAAGGAGTTGTATCATCCATTGGTTCTTCCGATTCGCACAAAAGCGTTCTTGAAAATCCGGATTCAATCAGTAAAGTAGTTTTGTCAAAAGGGCTCGATAGCGGAACAGCATTTGAAATTCTTTCAATTGATATTGCCGATATTGATGTTGGTAAAAACATTGGAGCTCAACTGCAAATGGATCAGGCTTTTGCCGATAAAAATATCGCTCAGGCCAAAGCCGAAGAGCGTCGTGCAATGGCTGTAGCCAACGAGCAGGAAATGAAAGCCAAAGCCCAGGAAGCCCGCGCAAAGGTAATTGAAGCTGAAGCCGAAATTCCTCGAGCTATCGCCGATTCATTCAGAAGCGGAAACCTGGGTTTAATGGACTATTATAAGTTCCAGAACATACAGGCCGATACCAGGATGCGGGATTCAATCGCCGAACCACCCAAATCAAAACCAGGGCCAAAACCCAATGATAATCCGCAGAAATAATCTGCTGCTAAAACAAATAAATGGGCGCCCTGGAATAGCAGGGCGCTTTTTTTACATTCTGTTAACAAGCTTTCAGGCTGGTAAACCGTAACTTTGCATAGTTAATATTATAAATGGAAAAGAGGGAAAACGAAAAAGAATTGAAGCAGGTGCGGGCTAAATACCGCCAACTCTACACTGCCTGCCTGCCATTTCTGAATACAGAAAGTCTGACTCACCTGAAAGATGCCTTCAGGTTAATGCTTAATGCACACAACAACCGGGTGAAATCAGATTCAGAGCCTTACTTCTTACATGCGGTTGATGTAGCCTGCATTGTTGCTGCCGAAATGCGGCTTGGACCTTCTTCCACAATTGCGGCTTTGCTGCACGATGTCGATCTTAATGTGGTAATTGAAGAGTACGTTAAGAAAGATAACAAACTGGCCGGGGTTGGCATTATAATACAGAGCCTGGATAAAATCGGGAAACTGCCGACTGAAAGACTGCCCGATAATTCTGAGAATTTTATCAGCCTGTTACTTTCTCTTTCTGGAGATGTCAGGGCTGTGCTGATTATGCTTGCCGACCGATTGCATCGCATGCGCACCATTGATCTGTTATCGGAGAGCGAAAAGACGGCCACAGCATTGGAAACATCTATTCTCTATGCGCCTTTGGCTCACCGTCTTGGACTGTACAAGATCAAAGCTGAACTCGATGAATTATCGCTGCATTATTCCGATCCTGAAACATACAACAGATTGGCATCGCTCACAAAGCAGGCTGCTATTGACAACCGCGATTTCTTTAATGAGTTTCTTGATCCCGTTAAGGAGGAACTGACCCGCCTTGGGTTAAACTATTCAATAAAAAACAGAACCAAATCTGTTTCATCGGTTTATTCTAAAATGAAAAAACAGGATGTAGGTTTTGAAGATGTCTTTGATCTGTTTGCTATTCGCATCATCCTCNNTGCGCGACTGGATTTCTGTTCCAAGGCCAAATGGTTATGAATCCTTGCATGTTACTGTTCAGGGGCCTTCAAAGAGATGGGTAGAAGTGCAGATAAGAACCCAGCGCATGGACGAAGAGGCTGAAATGGGTAATGCGGCACACTGGCGTTATAAGGGGCAGAGTGGTGCGGTTGAAACCGATGAATGGCTGAATTCTATCAGAAAGATACTTGAGAACCCTGTGGAAGGGGAAGATGCTTTCTCTGCAAAATCAAAGCAAGGAGCAACTGACAATGTTATCTATGTCTTTACGCCCGATGGTGATCTTAAAAAGCTTAAAACCGGTTCAACAGTGCTCGATTTTGCGTTTGAAGTACATACCAGCCTTGGAGCTAAATGCAGTGGGGCAAGAGTCAATAAGAAAATTGTCCCACTCAGGCATATCCTTAAAAACGGGGATATGGTTGAAATTATAACTTCGCGTAATCAGACCCCGAATATTGACTGGCTGGGATATGTTGCGACATCGAGAGCCAAAGTAAAAATTAAAAGATACCTGAAAGATGCGGAATTCAAGCTTGCAGAAACCGGGAAAGATATTTTCAAGCGTAAACTGAGTCAACTGAAATACCCGAACCAGGATGATGCAATTAACAAACTGATAGCACATTATAAGCTTTCAGGTCCGCTTGAACTGTTTCAGCAACTCGCAGAAAACCGCATCGAACCATCGGCTATTAAGGAGATTATTCTGGGAAATCCAAAGGAGAAAACCGATAAACCCGAAGTAAAATCTAAACCATCGAATGGAGCAGAAACGCCTTCTACTAAGCAAACATCAGAAAATGTAATTATTGTTAACGACACTTCAGCCATTGAAGGTTATAAAATTGCCCGGTGTTGCAACCCTGTGATGGGTGACGATATTTTTGGATTTGTAACGGTGAGCGATGGAATAAAAATCCATCGTACCACATGCCCTAATGCGTCACGAATGCGTAGCCGTTATCCTTATCGTTCAATGGAAGCGCGCTGGTCAACCCCGGCAGAAGGCACTTATTTTATCACAACAGTAAAAATCAGTGGTTTTGACCAGTTGGGAATATTGAGCACTATAACCAATCTGATTTCCAACGATCTGAAGATGGATGTCCGCAATATTTCGCTCGACGGTAAGGGTGGTAAGTTCGATGGGATAATAAAGGTAAGTATCCGCGACAAAAAGCACCTCGATATTCTGATTCAGAAACTACTTACCATTAAGGGAATTATTAAAGCGACACGTT
>DINP01000038.1:34051-45711 GCA_002426025.1 Bacteroidales bacterium UBA5537
GATATTTTTGGGAATGAAATTCATTTTGAAACAAAAACATCGGAGCTTAATTTGTCTGACAACAAAATTGATTGTTTGATAGAAGGATTAAAAAAAGGCAAACCCATTCTTCGATTAGCAAAAACAATCTGAAACATTGTAAATATAATGCTTTTCGCCACTCAGGAACAGGGCTTAAAGATATTAACAATTGTTCATAACTATCGTTCATAAAGTGTTGCTAATCTTTAGCTTAAAACACTTGACATTCGCTTTAAAATGTAGTAATTTTACAACATCAGGCCAACGATATGGTGAGAAACACCGGGAGGCAAAAATAAACAAACCGCAAGGTCGAGTTTATTCAGCCTAAAGGCTTTCACAGGATACAGGCCGACAAACCGCAAGGAATGTCATCTGTAAACTGAAAGAACAATTACCGGGTCCTGTTGTGAAGATCACTGCGCAAGTAGCGAAGCCCTCCAATAAGGTAAGTAACGGCAAATCTCACGGGGTTTGCAAGCACAAAGCACCTGAACAATAACCTGATGTTTACCAAAAGCTACGGCTTGAGGATAAACCGAAGGGAAACAACTCCGAGAGGGTAGTTTCCCTTCTTGTTTTTCATAGTTTCCTATATTTCGACACTTTGCGAAATGGTCTAAAATAGCCTATGTTTGTAGCATCCAATTAAAATCTCAGTTTAACTTTCAAACCCTCATGAAACTTGAAGATTTGGTTCTTCGCGACCAATCGCGCGCAAATACCGACCAGATTATCAGCATTGTAATGGCCAGACCCGAACTGTTTGATGAGCTCTGGGGTCTGTTGTTGCTTAATCAGGATCCGTTGAGCCGAAGGGCTGCATGGGCTGCTGATTATTGCGCAGAAATAAATCCAGGCTTTCTTGACGGCAGAATTGAGGATTTATCTAAAAAGGTGGTAAATTTCATTAGCGATGGATTGAAAAGACATGCGCTAAGGATGCTATCGAGATCACCCTTACCGGATGAAAATCTTGGAATTCTGGCTGATGCCTGTTTTAACTGGCTGCAATCGCCAACTGAAAGTGTTGCTGTAAAAATGTACAGTATGGTAATTCTTCACCGCATTTCACAAAACATTCCCGACATAAGCAGGGAATTATATGATATTATTGAGATACAGATGGAAGAAGCAACACCCGGTTTCAGGAATATCGGTAAGAAAATTATGAAAAAACTACTGAAAGCTATCCAGCAATGACCAGCTAAAAAGTTAATTATTTTATTTTCCTGGCCCTGCGAATATACACCAGTAAAGGGACTAAGTAAATAATCATAAATAAGAGACCAATAAACAGACCTGCTGAATTAAAAGAGCTGCCAAATGAAAGGAGAATATTCAGCCCAATCAGATCAAACAGCAAAAGGGAAAGAATACAATAAACATCTATAAGCCTGAATGCAAGTTTTTCCTGCCTCTCCCTGTTTTCAGGAGTAATTGCAACCAGGAAATTGAAATAGTTTTTATAACTTTTTGCCCATTTCAGCAACAGGTATAGAACCAGTCCTGTTAAGGGAATGAAAAAAAGTGACGATTGCTTACCAAATCCATCAGCATTACCGCCAAAGTCATAATGTACAGGGCCTATTGCATCAGGTTTCAGCAATATTAGTAAAGCCATAAAAAGAGATAACCCGATCAACAGAATTTCTGCTGCCCGGGTTATAAATATTCCTGAAAATTTCATTTTATGCGCCAATAAGATTGCCGGCATACATACCCATGCCTAAAACCAGCATTCCAATTATAATCATTACATAGAGAGAAATAACTACAATGGTTATAATGCCAACAGTTCTGAAGTGTAAAGCCAGATTTTTCAAAGCAAGGCCCATCAGGTTTTCATCGGTTGAATTAATGGCTTTTCGTAATATGCTGCTGAAACGCATCAGAAACAAAACAGGCAATATATAAATCGCGCTGAAAATCAAATAAATAAAACCTAGTAGCGCAGGTGGAAAAGGCATATTATTCTGCTCGTTCATCATTGGTAAAACAATAATAAATACCACAGCAACNNTTTTAATTGTGAATTAATTGAAGATATACCTGTATAGCAATTTTAATTATTTACATAACAAAAAACAGCCCGTAAGGCTGCCTTTTTCTATTCGTCTGGATCGCTTGAATCGTCGGCCTCGGTGGAGGGTTCGTTATCCGGAAATCCATCATCCGAATCTTTATCGTCGTGATCATCATCCAGATTATCGTCATCGTTCACACTGCCCTTTGAATCAATTTTAACCGGTACTTTTACCAGATAACTTGCCTCTTCAGTATCAACAGTAATCGCATAAAAAAACTCATCTCCCTTGGTTTTAACCTTTATTACATGATTGGAATAACCAAGCGGGTATTTTTTCCGGATTGCCTCCAGAACCTCGGGGGTAACGTTACTATAGCTTATTACAAGACGTTTCCGTTCCATATTAATTAATCAGGTTGGTTTTAAAAAAGTGTACAATAATACGCAAGTAATTTAAAAATTCAATAATTACATTGTTAAATTTTAATAACCAATCTGGAAATTTCAATTTACATCTTATTGCCCATATTTCCAGCGGTGTAGCAGTTTAATTTATTTTCTGAAGGACAATGGCTGTGCGATTGGTCACATAAATATTCAGTTGCCATTCCTGCAAATCGTTGTTGAAAACTGCCGGATAAGCAATCTGATCGTCAACTCTGCTGTGGCCACCAAACTCTTGATTGTCGCTGCATAAAACAATTTTATAGTCGCCTTGTTCAGGAACTGTAAATTTATAATTGGGAATGCTGTTGAAAGGATGAAAATTAAAGACAAAAATTATTCCTCTACGCTTGAAAACAATGGTTTTATTTGCTTCATCCATATTCAGTTGGGTCGCAAATTCATCAGCCAGCACATTTTTATCCTTGATCAGCTTGATCATTTGTTGATCAAAAGCTGCCAGATATTTATATTTCAGGCCTGGATCAGCCGGTAGCGACCATTGCCTGCGAGCGTATTTGTAACTCCAGTTATTGCCTTCACGCGGGAAGTCAATCCACTCAGGATGGCCGAATTCGTTGCCCATAAAATTGAGGTAGGCATTTCCGCCCAGCGAGATGGTGAAAAGCCTGAGCAGCTTATGTAGCGCAATACCCCGATCAACCACAATATCCTGATCATCGACATGCATGTGCCAGTACATTGCCTGATCCATTAACCAGAAAGCCAGCGTTTTATCACCTACCAGAGCCTGATCGTGAGATTCAGCATAGGCTACCGTTTTTACACCCGGAAGCCTGTTATTCATAACATTCCACAGTTCGTAGATATTCCAGTCTTCGTCTTTTTGTTCCTTGAGCAACTTGATCCAGAAATCGGGAATTCCCATTCCCAGGCGGTAATCAAACCCAATTCCGCCATCTTCAACTTTTGAAGCCAGCCCGGGCATGCCGGTAACATCTTCAGCTATGGTAACTGCTTTTCGGTTCACCGAATGNNGACAACAGGAACTGCAGTACTTCGGTTTTGCCGTAATCGAACAACATAGAATCCCATTGCGGGTGAAGCCCGCGTTCGCCGGGATGAAAGTACTGAGTGTCGCTTCCATCGAACATATTCAGGCCTTCATTTACATTCTTAACGGTGTGGGAATGAACAATATCCATTATAACTGAAATGCCCATTTCGTGCGCTTTTTTAATCAGGGCTTTTAGTTCTTCAGGCGTTCCGAAGCGCGATGAAGCTGCAAAAAAATTGGCAACATGATACCCAAAAGAGCCATAGTAGGGGTGTTCCTGAATGGCCATCATCTGGATGGCATTGTACCCGCATTGTTTTACCCAGGGTAAAATATTTTCTGTAAACTCACCATAAGTGCCCAATCCTTCTTTTTCCTGGGCCATACCAACATGACATTCGTAGATGAAAAGTTTCTCATCTGGATTTGGTTTGAAATTGTCACCTTCCCAGTCAAAATTATCGAACCACAACTGGCCCGAGAAGTTTTTTGTATCTTCATCCTGAACTACACGCCTTATGTAGGCCGGGATTCTGGGGAGAAATCCATTGGCGCCATCCACCCATACTTTAACTTTGCTGCCATGTGTAAACCGGTCACCGTACTTTTTCTGATCGAGAAAAATTTCCCAGATCCCATTTCCAACAATGTGCATGGGATGGGAGCGGGGGTTCCAATCGTTGAAGTCGCCCGACAAATACAAACCATAGGCCGAAGGCGCCCATTCCCTGTAATACCAGCCTTTTGCCTTTTTGTCGTAGTTAATACCCAGAAATTTATAGGCATCGGCAAACTTAGATAGTGAGCCACTGTGGTTTTCTATTTCCCAAAGCTTTTCAGCGAAACGTGAAATTCTGTTTTCGACATCTTTTTTCACCGGCTCAAGCCAGGGGTCTGCTACAACGATACCAGGAGTTTTAATTTTCATTTAAACTTATTGTTGAGCACTGTATTTGTGCTGTTTACAAATTCCGGTTTTTGCACCGGATTGATGGTTAAAAATAAGGTATCTGAACTGAATTACCTAATCATTTCAAAAATCAGCTTTATTTTAAACTAAGTTGCAAATAAACTGAACAAATAAAACAGAATTGTGCTTTTTCATTTGCTTCTAATAGGGAAATATGCCTTGAATTATACTGTAAATACCTATTTTTGCTAAAATCAAATCTTAAAGCTATGGCATATAAAGGCGCAGAAACCTATATCGCGAAATCAGACATTGAATTGCACATTACTCCCAAAATGGCTAATCGCCACGGATTAATTGCAGGAGCGACCGGAACAGGTAAAACAGTTACTTTACAGGTATTGGCGGAATCGTTTAGCCTTCAGGGGGTTCCGGTTTTTATGACGGATATCAAAGGAGATTTGTCTGGTGCAGGAAAAGCAGGGACAAAGGGCAAAAGAATACTCGAAAGAATTGAAAAACTTGGCCTTACGGGGTATGAAAACCGGACTTTCCCGATTTGTTTCTGGGATGTTTTTGGTGAACAGGGCCACCCCATGCGCACCACCATTACTGAGATGGGGCCATTGCTTTTGTCGCGCCTTCTAAACCTCAACGACACCCAGGAAGGGGTGCTGAATGTGGTTTTTAAAATTGCTGACGATAATGAACTGCTGTTGCTCGATTTGAAAGACCTTACTTCTTTGCTGGAGTATGTCGGGAATAACCGCGATCAGTTTACCGTGTCTTACGGAAATATTTCAGCCGCGAGCATAGGTGCCATTCAGCGAAATTTGCTGGTGTTGGAACAACAGGGTGCGGAACATTTCTTCGGTGAACCGGCTTTTGATATTAATGATTTGCTTCAGACAGATTCTGAAGGCCTTGGAATACTGAATATTCTGGCTGCAGATAAACTGATGCAATCGCCCAGAATTTATTCAACCTTCCTGCTTTGGCTCTTGTCTGAATTGTTTGAAGAATTGCCCGAAGCCGGTGACCTTGAAAAGCCAAAACTTGTTTTCTTCTTTGATGAAGCCCACCTGTTATTTAACGAAGCACCCAAAATTCTGCAGGATAAAATTGAACAGGTTGTCAGATTAATACGCTCGAAAGGAGTGGGTGTTTATTTTATTTCGCAGAATCCGCTTGATATTCCCGATTCGGTGCTGGGGCAATTGGGCAACCGTGTGCAACATGCACTAAGGGCTTATACACCGCGCGATCAGAAAGCTGTGAAAGCCGCTGCGACCACCTTTCGGGTTAACCCAAAACTGGATGTAGAAACAGCCATTACTGAGCTTGGAGTAGGAGAGGCGCTTGTTTCATTTCTCGATGAAAAAGGGATTCCCATGATGGTAGAGCGGGCGCTGATATTACCACCATGCAGCCAAATAGGCCCGATAACACCTGAAGAGCGGAGTCTCATCACCAGCAAATCAGCAGTTTATGGCGTTTATGAAAAATTGCTCGATCGTGAATCTGCATTTGAAATTCTGCACAAAAGAGTTTCAGAGGCAAATATTGTGAAAGCCGAAGAAGAAGCTGCTGATCAGGCGGCCAAAGAAAAACTGGCCAAAGCCAAAGAAGAAGCTGCATTGGCGCGAGCCGAAGCTGCAAAAGAAAGAGCGGAACGATCAAAGCGCCGCAACTCGGGAGGCGATATTTTTTCTGAACTAACCAAACAGGCAGGCCGCACGGTCAGCCGGACCATGGGAAGTGAAATTGGTCGCCAACTGGTTAGAGGCTTGTTGGGATCTATTTTCGGTGGAAGCCGCAAAAAGTAAATTGTCAGCCCTTACTTTCTAAATCAGTTTATAGATGTCTGAATGTGCCCGCACCCATTTTATTTCAAATGGGATATTACTTCCTGTCAACCGTTTCGAAGCCTGTTTTTCGCCCCGGTCGAAGTATATTTATGAGGTTTTTAGGGTAATTGATGGCATACCTTTGTTTATTGAAGATCATATTGAACGCTTTTATCAAACCACCCGGCTTGCAGGTGTTGATCTGGATTCTGACAGGAATCAGTTGCTCAGAGATATTGAAATAACAATAGCAGCAAATGAGAAAAGCGAGGGAAATATTAAAATATCTGTTGCTCCTGATTTGGCAGGCAGACACAATTTACTGATTTACTTTACTCCGCATCAATATCCAACTCCGGAACAATTTGCACAAGGGGTAAAGGTTAAATTACTTGGCGCTGAAAGACAGAATCCGAATGCAAAAGTGATGGATATTTTGCTCAGGGCTGAAACGGATCAACTTAAGCAATTGGATGATGTTTACGAAATTCTGCTAGTTGATCACATTGGGTTTATTACTGAAGGCAGCCGCTCGAATGTTTTTTTTATCAAAGGTTCTGAAATTATAACACCTCCGGTTGAAGTTGTTCTTCCCGGTATAACCCGGAAAAAGATTATCAGGCTATGTCAACAGCATGAAATTAATATTCTTGAGCAGCCGGTGTATCAAGATAGCCTCGCTGAGTTTGATTCACTTTTTATTTCGGGAACTTCCAGAAAAGTGTTGCCTGTTAAACAGGTTGACAGCCGGGCTTTCAGGGTTGATAATCCGCTGATGCGGAAGATTTCAGAACTTTTTAATCAGCTCACACAGGAATATCTTGATCAGCACAGAAAATAACTTTCCTCACTAATTCCTNNGTGGTGACAAAATAGAAAACATCAACCGGACGTTTCAGCGTAAAATTAACACTCACTTCCTTTTTGGCAGGATTCGGAAATACCTTGATCTTATAAGGATTCTCACCATCTATTTTATTTATACCCAGTGGCTGGTTTTTTATCAGGTTAACTGCATAAATGCCCGGACTTGCACTTGTCGTGCTGGTTTGATTTGAACTGAATGGATTTCTATCGGGACTTAGAATGCCTCCATAAATATGCCCGATAAGGGTAGTATCCTGTGAAAGACTGTTCAATTTTATTATTTCTGAATGTTGTCCGGAAGCTAAGGGATAAGGTATAAATTCAGCACTTGCGCCCAAAAATTCGGGCATTTCAATCGGGAGCTGGAATTCCTCCAACGACCCATCAGCATGCCGCGTAAGCCGACTGATGGTTTTAACGAAAGGCACAAGGTCATCCATCATAAAGATGCCGTTCTCATAGTAATACTGGCTTATTCCACCAAAAAAAAGTGTATGCATTTCGTTGGCTGAGCTGTCGTACAGGCAAGAGAATGCACTATGATAGTTGTTTAAGTACTGATTAAATGAAGTTATAGCAGTATAGCCCGTTTCCGTAATATCTACCGGATAAAGAAATGGCAGATCAACATTAATTTGAAATACGCCTGAAGAGATAGTATAACCTTCTGTTCCATCTGGGAATATCTGGGGCAACAGATTGTAATCCCTTCTTCTTAAGTGAATTGGATCAGCTATAGCCGAATAATCAGAATAACTCAATTGTGAACCGCTGTTGTTAATTTTAAATTTCCTGATTTCATTNNACCGCGAAGTTATCATCTGTAATTTGTTTGAAATAAGGAGCAATCGGCAAACCTTCAACGATGGCATCAATAAGCGGGCTTACCTGAATGGATAAAAGGTTTGGGAAGGTTATATGATCGTTCATTGTTCCAGAAAAGGCATAACCACCAATGATGAACAGGGTGTCATTATCCTGATAAAAATTCATATTGGTTGACTGCAATTGCTCACTAATTCCAACTGGCAAGCTATTTACTGATGCAGACCAGAATTGCAGGGTGTTGATATCTACCACGTAAAGTTCTGTATTGTTATCAGATTGAGGAAATGCGTTAAAAGGCTGGCGGGCATGAATACCATCAAGCCGGCCACCTAAAATAAGCCATTTCCCATTGTGCTGCGCCCAGGCATAAGAATGTAATCCGGGTAAACCTGAAATACTAATGGGCAGCAATTCAATTGAATAATCGAATGATGATTGTCCTGAAACCCCTGTGGAAAATGATAGCGCCAGGCAAAGAATAAAAAGTATTTTTCGCATTTTGAAGCTTGTTATATTTCAATCGCAATATTGAATCCATAAAAGTAATCATTGTTGACCGGAAAAACTTATAAAAATCTAATCGTGGAGGCTGAAAAGTATTNNTCTGATTCTTGCCGTTTCCTTCAGCGGAAGCCTCCCTGCCCAGATAGTTATCAACGAGTATTCCTGCTCTAATTTCGAATCGTTTCCCGACAATTACCAGGCATACGAAGACTGGATTGAACTTTATAATGCCGGCAGTACCTCAGTAAACCTTGGCGGATACTATCTAAGCGATAAGCCTGATGCACCTCAGAAGTGGCAGATTCCGGCAGGGGTAAGCATTCCGGCACACGGTTTTCGCCTGTTCTGGACATCGGGCCGCGATGAAGTTTCTCTTGGCGGCTATCACACCAACTTCAAGCTTACTCAAACCGGCGATTCGCCTGATAGTCTCGTACTTGCCGATCCCGATGGGAATATTCTTGATATGCAGAGCCTTGCCATTACACAGAAAGAACATTCCAACGGACGCATTACCAATGGAAGTGCACAATGGGGGGTGTTTACATCGCCTACTCCCGGCACAACAAACAATGAAAGTGAATATTTCTCCCGCTATGCCGAAACGCCTGTAATGGATTACGAAGGAGGGTTTTATCCGGCGGCAATTACGGTAAGCATAAGCAGCAGCGAGCCAAACGCGGTTATCCGTTATACCACCAATGGCAATGAACCTGTAAGTACTTCGCCCGTTTATTCCGTGCCCATACAGATAACTGCTACCAAAATTCTGAAAGCCAGAGTCTTCAGCAATGATGCAGGCATTCTTCCCGGCCTTATTGCATACAACACCTATTTTATCAACGAAAGTCATACGTTGCCGGTGGTTTCTGTTGCCGCCACCAATCTCATCGAATTGCTTAACGGAAATAGTAATATTTTTCCATGGGGAAGTATTGAATATTTTAATACCGATGGCATAAGAACCACAATGGGCTATGGTGAATTTGACAAACACGGCCAGGATTCGTGGGTGCATCCGCAAAGAAGCATTGATTATAAAATGCGCGATGAATGTGGCTATAATTACGCCCTGCTCGAAAACCTGTTTACCTCAACCGACAGGGATGAATATCAGAAAATTATACTGAGGGCTTCGGGCGACGATAACTATCCGGGTATTGATTCGAGTGCCCATATGCGCGACGATTTTGTCCAGACCATCTCCGTTCAGTCGGGGATGAACCTCGACGAACGCAAATCGGCACGCTGTGTGGTTTATGCCAACGGTCAGTATTGGGGTGTTTATGCAATCCGCGAAAAGGTTAACGATCACGATTTTACCAAATTTTACTACGATCAGGATAAGTACAACCTCTATTACCTTATGCTTTGGGGTGGCACCTGGGCCGAATATGGCGGACAGGCAGCCTTTAACGATTGGAACTCCCTCTATAATTATACTATGTCGCACAATATGGCCGATTCGACCAGCTATGCCTATGTTGAATCGAAGCTCGATCCTGCCAGCATTACCGATTATATGCTCATCAACTCCTTTGTGGTTTGCTCCGACTGGCTCAACTGGAACGTTGGCTGGTGGCGTGGGCTAAACCCTCAGGGCGGACATCAGCGCTGGGGATATATTCTCTGGGATGAAGATGCAACCTTTGGACATTACATAAACTACACCGGTATCCCGGCTCAAACGCCTTATGTAACCCCTTGTTACCACGAAGCGCTAACGGGTGGTTCCGATCCCGAAGGGCATGTTCGCCTGCTGAATAAACTACGCGATAATCCCGGATTTGAACAGTATTACGTTTCGCGTTATGTTGACTTACTGAATACAGCCTTCAATCCAAATTTCCTGTTGCCTTTGTTCGATAGCCTTGCTGCGGTTATTACACCCGAAATGGGCCGGCACTTTTCACGCTGGGGCGGAAACAATCTCCAGTGGCAGGGCAATGTTCAGGATATCAGAAACTTTGTTACCCGGCGTTACAGCTTTGTGCGCGAAGCAATTATGGAATGTTACAATCTTACCGGTCCGTATGCTGTAACAGTTGAGGTTTCACCTCCCGGCAAAGGGCAGGTAAAGCTCAATTCTCTCGATCTGAAAAACTATCCCTGGTCGGGAAGCTACTATGGCAATATTGACACCAAACTCACAGCCATGGAAACCGACCAGTTTTTTAAATTCGATCACTGGGAGGTGAACAACAATACGATTTTTCCTGCCGATACACTAAAAAGCATCAGCCTGCGCTTTACCGCCAGCGACACCATTGTAGCAGTTTATGTTCCAAGGGTGTTTGCCGATTCGCTGGTTATAAACGAAATCAACTATAACTCAGCTTCAGGTTTCGATCCGGGCGACTGGGTTGAATTTTATAATCCGCATGGCTATGATCTTGATATATCGGGATGGGTGTTTAAGGATGAAGACGACCTTCACATCTATACTTTTGCCCAGGGTACTGTGATTGAGCCTTTCGGATATATTGTTCTTGCAAACGATATGGTGGCTTTTCATAATCTGTTTCCTGAGGTTGACAATTTTGTAGGCCCAATGGGATATGGGTTGAGCGGCAGCGGCGAATTGCTCAGGCTTTACGACGAAACAGCCACCCTGATTGATACAGTGCATTATGATGATAATTTCCCCTGGCCCGATGAACCCGACGGCAACGGCCCAACCCTCGAACTGATTAACCCTTCGTGGGACAATGCCTTGGCCGAAAGCTGGAAAAGCAGCGGCGATCCNNTACCCCAATCCGATCCGCAACACGGCTACTTTAGTAGTAAACACGCCGCTAAAGGTGGATAATGGAACACTAACTATCTTTAATCTTACAGGGCAGCAGGTGCTTAAATTTGCCAATATTGCAAGCCGGCACCATGTATTTTCAGCCAGGGGACTAAAACCGGGATGCTATTTTTACCACTTTACCAGCAATGCAGCACAACTCAGCGGCAGCGGAAAACTTATGGTAGAGTAGGAGTGGAGTCGGACACTATATGTATTGCCCACCTATTCAGCATTTGCGTGCGGGGTGGGTTTTACATTTATATCAATTGTGCAGCCTCCAAAATCTTCAAAATCTTTATTGTCCGAAGCTGATATTTTAAACTGTATGGATTTTGGGGTACTTACATTGAGAGGAGGTTCCTGAGCTTCTGCCGAAGGAGGGATTTTCAGGAGTAAGACAA
>DINP01000056.1 GCA_002426025.1 Bacteroidales bacterium UBA5537
AATATTTTCACCTATGGGTACGTTTTTCTGGCCCTTACCGGGATCTACGTTCTACTTACCCTGGTTTTCGGTTTGGCAATCGGTTGGATATGGTTACTGGCTGCTTTATCAATAGCTGGTACGTTGCTCGAAACCACGCGGCTTAAGTCGTGGGGAATGCCCTGGTTTAAAATTACCCGCAACAACGATAGCTGCACTTCGTGNNAGTTGTCCTGAAAAAGATACCCTGCAGATAAATCGCAAAAATATTACCTGGATGCCTGCGCTGGCAACGGTTGTGCTGGTGGTTGCCGGACTTATATTTGCTTCTTACACCGATATTCCTACCATCAACATCCGCTGGGGAACGCCTGAACAACTCAATGAAGCAGGGGTTTATCGTCAGTCGGGACTGGCAAGTGTGAAGTGCTTTGGCAGTTCCATGTCGTTTGCCAACCACATGAAGGAATTGCCGGGCGTGCTGGGTGTTGAAACCTATGTTGGCGACCATAGTGTTAAGGTGCTCTACGACAAGAATGTAATTTCGGAGGAAGATATCCGCAAAGCAATTTTCACTCCGGTGAATTCAATTTTTACAGCGCCGTTCGATGGCTCTGAAAAGGTTTCTATTGCAGAAGCCGCTATTGATCAGTTCTTCGATCCAAAAGATGCTTCGCTGCTGGGTATCCGCTTTGAGCAAAACAAAGGGATTCTGGCTTTGCAAACTGTTTTCGGCGAACCGGTTCATGCGCTGATCTATTTCGACAATCGCTACATCAATACTGAAAAGATCAAAAGTCTGATTGAGGGAAAGCGCGTTACCTGGACCTATGATGGTGAGACAATGGCTGCAGAAACCGACTTTAAGGTAGCTAATATTGCCAGGAAAGCTGAGGATCTCAGCTTATCGGCTTACCTCAGCCTTATTTACGAACCGGTTGAAATGAGCTTTAACGGCTACGATCAATACAGTCCGGCACAACTCGATTCGCTCGATCTTAAATTTTCTTCCGCGGCCAATCCAGCCAATACCGAACTTACTTGGTATCTGCTCAGCCATGCCAGTAATGATAAGGGTGTAGTGAAATTCAGCACCCTGTTTACAGACAATGGAATTATGCTGAGATTGGTTTTCGTTCCAACCCTTACAACAAGAGAAAAAATAGTTGCTCTGTTGAATCAACCCGAAATGAAGGTATTTATGAGCGATGGAACCGAGCAGACAATAGAAAATCCATTCAGGTTCTGATCTGGCAGGAATAGAAAGGAAATATAACCACACATAAAAAAACCTGAGCAGTATCAAGCACTGCCCAGGTTTTTTATTTTCAATAGCGAGCTTTCTACCTTACAATGAATTTTCCGGTTTCAAAGCGCTGTTTATCTGATTCAACCTGGTACAGGTAAGATCCTGAAGGATAATTGTTGGTTGGGATAGTTACGCTGTTTGTGAAGCTGTTAATTTTAATCCGGTCAACTTCTCTGCCCTGCATATCCGTAATTTTCAGATTTGCGTTATTCACTCCTGCCGGCAGCTTATAGGAAATAGTAGTAAAGTCATAGGCCGGGTTTGGAAAAGGAAGCCTTGAATTTGGTTGTTTGATATTGTTATCTGAAGCTAAAAGTGTTCCCGGAAGGGAATAAACTTTTGTTTGTATGGTATATACAGTAGTTGAATAATCGTAGCAATAAGCTACAAGCTTTGTGCCTTCTCCTTCAACAGTAACAACATCCAGGTACTGGCAGCCTGGAATTGAAAGCAGTTCAGTTCCGTTTTCCTTTACGATTTTTGCATTAAAGGTATAGTAGAGGTTGGTTTCGTCGTAGATATAATAGATGTAGGCGAGGCAAAGCGAGTTGTCGCTGGTAAACAATCCTTCTGAAAGATATTTGATATCGTAGAGGTAATTATTTGCCGGAACAGGCAGGTTAATGGTTTTCCACAACAGATGATTTGTATTGTAAATCCTTGTCTGCGAAAGCGCTACATCCATCAGGTAAAATTTGTTGCCCGATACTGATAACCGGGTGTATGCACCCGAGTAACTGTAGGTGGTTTCCGGTGTTATCTGGCCAAAGGCACAGGATAAAACGAAAGATAAAAGGACAGTAAAAAGAGATTTTCTCATGTTTTTAAGGTTTTGAGTCAAATTGTTGAAGAGAATCGCAAAAATATCAGAATAAATTAGCCGGTGAGTTATACTTTTCCGGCTTTATTGTGCAAGATTTTCTGTCCTTAAAGATTGAACAGAACAATTGTATTATGTTTGTTTTGTAGATTGATTAAGGGTTTCTAACCCGGATTTTGCAAAATTATTATAGATAAATGAGAAAAGACAATACCAAACGACAACTGCTACCTGATATACTGAAAGGTGTTGCAGTGCTGCTGATGATTCAGGTTCATCTGATGGAACTGTTTGCCACACAGGGCATTTATGACAGTATGTGGGGCAAAATCTCCCTGTTTTTAGGCGGGCCGCCGGCAGCTCCCATCTTTATGGCAGTAATGGGCTATTTTATTGCAAAGTCTGAGTCAGGTACCATGCAATCTGTTATGCGTGGGCTGAAGCTTATAGTATATGGGTTGCTGTTGAATGTTGGCCTCAATCTTCATTTGCTCTATCATATTTTTATCGGTGAACAGACCCTGAATCCCCTGCCATATCTTTTTGGAGTTGATATTCTTTTCCTTGCCGGACTCAGTGTGATTGCCATTGCAGTTTTACGTCTGATTTTTCGTAACTCATTGTTTGGTTGGTTGCTGCTTACGCTCTTGGTTGCCTCGGCGGGTTTGTTTATTCCATCCGGTGAAATTGACGGAAGTTGGTTAACTTACCTCTTAGCATTTATTTACCGGGAGTTCTGGTGGTCCTATTTTCCACTCTTTCCTTGGCTGGCTTATCCTTTGGCAGGATATTCATTTTATTTGATCTCAAAAAGTGACTTTATACCCGAAATTTCAAAGTCGAAATTGCTGTTGATCGGCGGCAGCCTGCTGATTTTACTACTGATAACATTCAGCTACGGATTTAATATTACTGTTGATTTACCAGCCTATTATCACCATGCCACAACCTATTTTTTGTGGGCTATGCTATTTCTGGCTTTCTGGGTAATTGTTATCAGTTACCTGGTAAAACATACAGCCGGGAATCCTGTAAATAAATACCTGCAATGGACAGGGCGGAATGTAACCGCTTTTTATGTTTTCCAATGGCTGCTGATCGGTAACCTGGCTACGGCTTTTTACAAAACTGTTTCAGCAGGATATCTTGTACTCTGGTTCTTAGGTATAACAATAGCAACTTCTGGCCTTGTCTGGATTTATAAAATAATAAAAGCTAAATACAGGGCTGATAAGAGGGTAGGGNNAGTGGGATGTACTGGATTCGAACCAGTGACCCCCGCCCTGTCAAGGCGATGCTCTAAACCAACTGAGCTAACATCCCGTTTGGGAGGGCAAATATAAAACATTTTCGGTTAATCAGAAACCCTCTTTTATTCTGGTATTTCAATGATGCTTTCCTGNNGCGTTCTTAAAAGTTGAGAGAGCGAGGGAGAGAAAAAAGGCGAAAGAGCGTTTCGCGTTTTGTGTTCAGGGTTCTGAGTTATTTTTACCTTGAGCGTAGCCGAAAGGCATTATTCATTTTTCATTATTAATTAATTTGCAACTCACTACTCACTACTCATAACTCCCTACTCAAATTCATATTTACAAATCAGCGTTCCAAAAAAAGTTTTGATAGAAATTATTTTCTGAAACAGTTTGTAAGTTAAAAAAAAATACCGTTCTTTGCAGTCCGAAAAATTAAAATTACTACAAGCATATAGTCATGTCGAGAGTTTGCCAGATTACAGGAAAAGGGATGATTGTAGGAAACAAGGTTTCCCACTCCAACATAAAAACCAAACGCAGGTTTTATCCTAATCTGCAGGTGAAGAAATTTTATATTCCCGAAGAGGACCGCTGGATTACCCTTAAAGTTTCAGCCGGTGGTATCCGTCACATTAGTAAAAAAGGAATTTCTGCCTGTCTGAAAGACGCGCAGGCCAAAGGATTTTTATAGTCCCGGCTTCCAACTGATCGGATTCCATTTTAACATATTATGCTGTTGCTCTATGCAACAGCATTTTTTTTGGCCGGTTGCAATCGCATTCTTTGTAATTTTTTAACACAAAGAAGCTTTATATTTGCTGACTGAGATGAAAAAACAACTCCTGACAATTTTCACTTTGCTTTTTTTTGGCAATTTACTTTTTGCACAGGAAACCGATCTTGATCTTGTTCAGTTTTCGGGAATGGTAGTAACGGGTGACAGCCTTTTTCCCGTTCCATGGGTTAATATTAAGATTCAGGGACAGAACAGAGGGACAACCAGTGATTATTACGGATTCTTTTCGCTGGTAGCGCGAAAGGGCGAAGTAGTTGAGTTCAGTGCGATTGGCTTCAAAAAAGGGCAGTACCATATTCCCGACACCCTGCGCACAAACAGGTATTCTTTAATTCAAATTATGACCAACGATACTATTTTGCTCAAAGAGACCGTTATATACCCCTGGGCTACCAAAGAGCAGTTTAAAATGGCATTTGTCAGAAATCAGATTCCCGATGATGACCTTACGATAGCCCAGAAAAACCTCGACCGCATAATGATTCGCGAAAGGGCTGCCGCGATGGCCATGGATGGAAGTATGAATTACCGCAATTATATGGATCAACAGGTTAGTAAGCTGTATTATCGCGGGCAGATACAACCCATGAATATTTTCAATCCCTTTGCATGGGCTGAGTTTATCCAGGCATGGAAAAGGGGCGATTTTAAAAAGAAAAACTGATACAGCTATAGTCAATATGCCTCTAAAATACAGATTCCACTTTCCGCTTTTATTGATATTACTCATTATTGGCAGCATTTCAGGATCAACCTATGCGCAGGAATTTGCTGTGGTTTATGGTCGCATTCTTGATGTTAAAAATCAGCCATTGCAGTTGGTTAATATTACCGTTGCCGGACTTCCCGGAGGGACGGTTTCTGCAGCAAACGGCAAATATGAGCTGAAAGTTCCTGCTAATCGCGATATCACCCTGGTTGTTTCTTTTGTGGGATATTATTCTGAGCAGATTAAACTGAATCTGAAAAGTGGTGAGCGCAAAGAGATAAACCGCCGCTTATCTGAATCAACTACCCAGCTTCCCGATTTTGTGGTAGAAGACAAGCAGATAAGGGGCTCTAACCTGAACCCGATTGATCCGAAACTTGCCACCATGATTCCCAGCGCGGCTGGTGGCATTGAAGCCCTCCTGAAGACCTTGCCGGGTGTTACATCCAACAATGAACTCAGCTCACAGTATTCAGTAAGAGGTGGCAACTACGATGAAAACCTCGTTTATGTAAACGATGTTGAAATCTACAAGCCTTTTTTAATAAGATCTGGCCAACAGGAAGGTTTGAGTTTTCTCAATTCCGATCTGGTTGCTTCCATCCTGTTTTCGGCCGGAGGCTTTGAAGCCAGATATGGTGATAAGTTATCATCCGTATTGGATATCAGGTATAAACGACCAACTAAAGTTGCCGGTTCGGTGAGTGCAAGTTTATTGGGTGCAAGTATGCACCTCGAAGGTTCGTCGAAAGACCGCCGGTTTATGTATCTGATGGGATTCAGGCAGAAATCAAACCAGTATATTCTTAAAAGTCTTGAAACAAAAGGGGATTACAAACCTTCGTTCACTGATTTACAGGGAATGTTGCTTTATGAAGTTAATCCCCGGCTCGAGTTTTCTTTCCTGGGTAACTATGCCCGCAATTCCTACCGAATTGAACCCGAAACCCGTGAAACCAGTTTTGGAACCATCAATGAAGCACTGCAGCTCAGGGTTTATTTTGATGGGAGTGAAGTGGACCGTTTTACAAACTACATGGGCGCTTTCACCACAAATTTCAAACCTTCGAATGATCTGTCGCTCAAGTTGACCATTTCCTCATTTCAGACCATCGAAAGTGAAACCTTTGACATTATGGGCCAGTACTGGATTGGACAGCTCGAAACTGATCAGGGTAGCAGCTCTTTTGGCGATGCTACTGAGTTAAATGATATTGGAACCCATCTTGATCATGCCCGCAATTATCTTGATGCCACCGTTAGCAGTATAGAACACCGCGGAACCTATCTTGGCGACAATTCAAATACCTTATGGGGAATTAAATACCAGCATGAGGTCATCAACGACAGGTTGAACGAGTGGACAATGATAGATTCAGCTTTTTTTACATTGCCGTATCATCCAGGAACACCGGGAGAATTTGGAAATCAAAGTAATATAGTGTTGCAGGATGTTGTTAAAACCCGCATAGAGCTTTCATCCAACAGATTTTCCGGCTTTGTTCAACAATCGTGGAATGCTGAAGGAGATAGAGGTAACTGGGGTTTTACATTGGGTGGCCGCTGGAATTACTGGGATTTGAACAAACAGTTTTTATTCAGCCCACGTGGATCAGTATCGTTTAAGCCAGAATGGGAAACCGATATTCTTTTCCGGTTTTCAACAGGTATGTATTATCAGCCGCCTTTTTACCGCGAGCTTCGTAACCCGCAAGGTGAAATCAATACCGATCTTAAAGCCCAGTCATCTCTGCATTTTGTTGCTGGTTCTGACCTTAATTTTACTGCCTGGGGAAGGCCGTTCAAATTTGTGAGCGAAGCTTACTACAAACACCTCTACAATCTTGTTCCTTACGATATTGACAATGTACGCATCCGCTATTATGCAAAAAACAATGCAGAAGGCTACGCTGCCGGAATTGACCTGAAGGTAAATGGTGAGTTCGTGAGCGGAGTAGAATCCTGGGCAAGTTTATCGGTGATGCAGACCCGCGAAAATATTGACGGTGATTCATATACCGAATATTACAATGACGAAGGTAAGCGCATTATTCCCGGTTATACAACAAACAATATTGTTGTTGACAGTGCTACTTTTGAGGTAGGAAGTATGCCCCGGCCAACCGATCAGCGGATTACTTTCGGCTTGTTCTTCCAGGATTACCTGCCTCGTAACCCCAGCTATAAAATGCACCTTAACCTGCTGTTTGGAACCGGATTGCCTTATAGTCCGCCCGGAGCAGTGCGATCACGCAATGCGAACCGGATGCCATCGTTCAGGAGGGTTGATATTGGGTTTTCAAAACAGATTAAAGGTACACCCGAAGGACAAGCTGCCAGATCGCGCCTAAGCAAAGGAATTTTCAGCCATATTGACGACATCTGGATAAGCGCCGAGGTGCTGAACCTGTTGCAGGTGAATAATACCATCTCTTATCTCTGGGTTAAGGATGTAACCAACCGTCAGTATGGTGTTCCTAATTATCTGACTCCCCGTCAGCTAAATATCAAGATTTCGGTTAATTTCTGATCAGAGACTGTTCAATTGCTTTTTCCTACCGGGAAATTAAACAAAATGCTTTCAGAGACGTTATTTATATAGATTATAAATAACATTAATTAACTGAAAAAAATACGGAGGAAAAATGAATTTTGAATTCCCTGCATTGCCATATGCTTATGATGCGCTTGAGCCTCATATTGATAAAATGACAATGGAAATACACCACACGAAACATCACAAAGCCTATTTCGATAAATTTACAGCCGCCATACAGGGCACCGAAATGGAATCAAAGTCGCTTGAAGAAATATTCAGCAAAATAAGCTCAGCCCCTGCAGCCGTTCGCAATAATGGCGGAGGTTTTTACAACCACAGCCTTTTCTGGCAGATTCTTTCGCCTAAGGGTGGGGGTGAACCAAGCGGAAANNTGGGCGTGGCTTAGTGTGAAGCCCGATAAAAGCCTTTGTGTTTGTTCATCGGCAAACCAGGATAACCCGCTGATGGATGTTCACGATTGCCCCGGTAAACCCATTCTTGGACTTGACGTTTGGGAACATGCCTATTATCTGAAATATCAGAACCGCAGGCCTGACTACATAAACGCATTCTGGAGCCTGGTTAACTGGGACAAGGTGAGCGAGAACTATACCAATGCCCTAAGGTAAAAATCGTATGATTATTGTTTAATCAGAATCATTTAACGACCGGCTTGCTTTAACAGGTCGGTTGTTTTATCTTTACACTAAAAATTCAGGTAATATGAAAAGTAAAAAACAAATTTCTTTATTTGTAGCAGTATTAGCAATAATTGTAAACACTGCAATTGCTCAGGAAGTGAAGCCTAGGCCAACCAAGCCAGAAAACGGCGGTTCTTTAAAAACAATAACAGATGTTTCAGGAAGTAGTCAGAACGATCCTCAAATGGCGATGAAGCGAATGCCTATTGGAGGCGGACTTTCAGAGGAATGGTCAGTTTATTCTGGTGAACTGAAATTTCAGGAATTACCATATAGTTACGATGCTCTTGAGCCTGTAATCGATAAAATGACAGTTGAAATTCATTACAACAGGCACCATCGGTCATATTATAATAACTTTATGAATGCCATAAAGGAGACGGAACTAACAAAAATGCCTATTTATCACATTTTTGCACAGATATCTGAGTTTTCGGATGCGGTTCGTAATAATAGTGGGGGATATTTTAATCATGCACTATATTGGGACAATCTTTCACCGAAAGGTGGTGGAGAACCTAAGGGGGAGCTGGCAGAGTCAATTATAAAGCAATTCGGAAGTTTCAAGGATTTCACTGATAAATTCAACACGGCTGCAAAAACGAGATTTGGTTCAGGCTGGGCATGGTTATCGGTGGATTTTACCAATGGTGAATTGTTTATCTCATCAACGGCCAATCAAGATAACCCCTTGATGAACAATGCCGAAAGAATGGGCGTTCCTATTCTGGCGCTTGATGTTTGGGAACATGCTTATTATCTCAACTATCAGAATAAGAGAGCCGATTATATTGAAGCTTTCTGGAAAATTGTAAACTGGGAAATGGTTGAGAAGCGGTTTAAGCAGGCTCAGAAGAAATAGTTCAGACTTCTATAATCTCCAAATAAAAAAAGCTGTCCATCAGGGCAGCTTTTTTTATTGTCAATGAGGTAGTTATAATTTACGTTTAACTTCAACTTCTTCGTATCCTTCAATAATATCTTTCACTTTAATATCATTGAAATTCTCGATGTTCAATCCGCATTCGTACCCGGCTGAAACCTCTTTTACATCATCTTTGAAGCGTTTCAGAGAGCCAAGCATACCGGTATAAACTACGATGCCATCGCGGATAATCCTGATTTTAGTGTTGCGTGTAATTTTTCCATCCAGCACCATACATCCGGCAACAGTACCAACCTTGGTAATTTTGAAGGCTTCGCGCACTTCGATGTTGCAGAGGATTTTCTCTTCAATATCGGGCGAAAGCATACCTTCAATAGCAGCTTTGATTTCGTTAATCGCTGTATAGATAATGGAATACAATCTGATGTCAATCTGCTCCTGCTCGGCCAGTTTACGGGCAGCAAGTGAAGGACGCACCTGGAAACCGATGATGATGGCATTGGAAGCCGAGGCCAGCAATACATCACTTTCGGTTACGGCACCAACAGATTTATGGATAATGTTAACCTGAACTTCCTGGTTGGTAAGCTTGAGCAATGAATCGGAGAGTGCTTCAACCGAACCGTCAACGTCACCTTTAACAATAATATTTAATTCCTTAAAGTCTCCAATGGCAATACGTCGGCCAATTTCGTCGAGAGTTATATGTTTCTGTGTTCTGATACCCTGCTCACGCTGTAATTGAAGTCTTTTAGAAGCAATGCTTTTCGCTTCACGTTCATCGCGCATTACTCTGAATGTATCGCCTGCCTGCGGTGCTCCGTTCAATCCAAGTAAAAGCAAAGGTGAACTTGGTCCTGCTTCCTTAATAGGTAGATTGCGTTCGTTATACATGGCTTTAACTTTGCCATAGGTTGTTCCGGCAAGCACCAGATCGCCTGGTTTCATTGTTCCGGTCTGTACCAGAATTTTGGCTACATAGCCTCTTCCCTTGTCGAGGGATGATTCGAGCACGGTACCATTGGCCAGCCTGTTGGGATTGGCTTTCAGGTCGAGCAGTTCTGCTTCGAGCAGTACCTTTTCGAGCAATAAGTCAACATTCACCCCTTTTTTAGCTGAAATCTCCTGGCTTTGATATTTTCCGCCCCAGTCTTCTACAAGAATGTTGCGTTTCGAAAGTTCTTCTTTAATTTTTTCCGGATTGGCATTTGCCTTATCAATTTTATTGATGGCAAATACAATGGGCACACCGGCCGCCTGTGCATGGTTGATAGCTTCAATAGTCTGAGGCATCACGGTATCNNAGTTTTACCTCATAGGCACCAATGTGCTGGGTAATACCACCGGCTTCACCACCAATTACGTTTGTATCGCGGATATAGTCGAGTAGCGAGGTTTTTCCGTGGTCAACATGTCCCATTACAGTAACAATAGGCGCCCGTGGAAGCAAATCTTCCGGTTCGTCAACATCTTCTGTATCTTCCGCGCTTTGTGCAACTTCAGCTCCGACAAATTTTACTGTATATCCAAATTCATCAGCTACAACAACAATGGTTTCAGCATCAAGTCGTTGATTGATAGAAACAAACAATCCGAGTGAAAGACAGGTTGAAATAATCTGGTTAACCTGAACATCCATGAGGTTTGCAAGTTCGTTGGCTGTCACAAACTCGGCAACCATTATATTCTTCTGATCGTCAACAACCTTCTGGGCCTCTTCGGCCATTTGCTGGCTTATGTGGCTGCGTTTTTCGCGGCGGTGTTTCGATGCTTTTGATTTTCCGGTACCACTTAAGCGCTGCAGGGTTTCCTTAATCTGCTTTTGAATATCTTCGGGCGTTAACTCAACTTTTGGAGCATCACGGCGAGGTCCGCCTTTTTTGTCGCGGGTTGGTTTATTCCTGGCAGTTCCCTGTGTGCTTTGAGGTTGCGAATTTTGTGTTCTTGGAGTGTCTCCGCTACCTTCTTCACCGGCTTTTTTGATGCGTTTCCGCTTTTTCTTTTTCGATTTTGTTCCATCGTCCGATGAGGAAGCAACTGGTTTTTTCGGTTCAGGCTTCTTCACTTCTGGAAGCTTCATGGTTCCGAGAATGGTAACTCCTTCGAGTTTACGCACTTCAGTTTTCATAAAGTTGGAAACCTTTTCTGAAGCCGGTTTTTTTGGTTCAGGTTCCTGAGTGGTTTGTTCAGCGGGAGTCTCAGCCTTTGCTTCAGGTGCTTCAGGTTTTTCAGAAATAGCAACTGTTTCAGTTGTTTCAGGCTTTGGTTCCTCAGTTTTTACTGGCTCTTCTACTTTCTTTTCAGTCTTTGCCGTAACTTTCTCTTCCTTTTCGGGAGTAGCTTCTGCTGCATCAGCAGCTTTAGTTTTACCCTTAACAGGTTTCGATTTCTTTGAAGTTTTTGAAAGTGTATCAAGATCCATTTTCCCTAAAACGGTAATTCCTTTCTGGGTCTTGGTTTCTTTTACTTCCTCGTTGGAGGGTTGTTCTTCAGCAGCTTCTTCCTTCTCAAACTTTATCGGTTTCTCAGTTGGCTTAACTGATTGCTCAGGTTCTGTTTTTTTTGTTTCATCCGCAGCTGGAGCTATTGTCTTAGGCTCAGCTTTATCTTCATTAACAGGTTTTACAACTTCAGCAGGAAAATCGGCAGCAGCCGGTTCACCTGTTTTAACAGGCTCAGGTTTGGGTTCAATGTCAGCAGGTTTCCGTTCAACCGGTTTTTCTTCAGCAACTGGCTTAGGTTTGGTTGGCGCTTCATGCTCAATGGGCATGTTGTGAATGAAAAGCTCGCTACTTCCGTGATCCGCTTCAAATTCTTCTTCGGCAGCCGGCTTTTTGTCAGCGATTGAAATGGTTTTGTGCTGGGTATATTCGAGTTCGATCTTTTTCGAGAGGTCTTTGACATTTTTCTCTGATTGATACTCTTTTACCAGCAAAGCGTAAACTTCCGGAGTAAGTTTCGTGTTGGGGTTATTGTCGATTTTCATTCCCTTTTTGTGAAGGAATTCGACAATAGTAGGTACCCCGACGTTGAACTCCTGCGCCGCTTTACCAAGTCTTGTGCTTTTGCTTACTTCTGACATATTGAAATCTGATGTTATGCTCCGCTTGTTGATGCGGATTTTCTGTAAAAATACGCTAATAATGTTATTCAAGCCCTGCGAATTCCGGATTTATCCTGTTCAACAAAAAGTTTCTTTGCAATCCTATTCAAATTCTGAACGCAGAATCCTGATAACCTCTTTAATGGTTTCCTCTTCAAGGTCGGTTCTGTTAACCAGTTCTTCGATGCTTAAGTCAAGCACACTGCGGGCTGTATCGCATCCGATGGTCTTGAGTTCATCGATAATCCACTGATCAATTTCATCCGAAAATTCCTGTAGGTCCACATCTTCATTATCAAAATCAGTGTCGCGATAAACATCAATTTCATAGCCGGTTAATTTACTGGCAAGCTTGATATTATATCCACCTTTTCCGATGGCCAGTGAAACCTGATCGGGTTTCATATAAACATCGGCCCGTTTTGTACTTTCGTTAATCGAGATTGACGAAATTTTTGCAGGGCTGAGTGCACGGGTGATATACAGCGATGGATTTGCTGTGAAATTGATAACGTCAATGTTTTCGTTTCTCAATTCGCGCACAATGCCATGGATTCTCGAACCTTTCATTCCAACACAAGCACCAACGGGGTCAATACGGTCATCATAGCTTTCAACAGCTATTTTGGCCCTTTCGCCCGGAACCCTTACGATGTTGCGAATGGTGATAAGCCCATCGTAAACCTCCGGAACTTCCGATTCAAAAAGACGTTCGAGAAACGAAGGTGAAGTCCGAGAAAGCACAATTACCGGGGTGTTGTTCCTCATATCAACCTTAGAAACCACAGCCCTGAGGGTGTCGCCTTTGCGGTAAAAATCGGAAGGAATCTGCTCTGAGCGCGGAAGTGTCAGCTCAATGTACTCGTCGTCGAGTACCAAAATCTCTTTTTTCCAGACCTGGTAAACTTCTCCGCTGATGATTTCACCAATTTTCTCTTTGTATTTTTTGAAGATATTGTCTTTTTCGTACTCCTGAATCTTCGACATCAGGTTCTGGCGAATGGTAAGAATCTCCCGTCGGCCAAAATCCTTCATTTTAATTTCTTCTGTAACCTCTTCACCAACTTCAAAGTCGGGCTCAATTTTTATTGCTTCCGAATAGGCAATTTGTCTGTTATCGTCTTCAACAGCACCATCTTCAACAATCTCGCGGTTTCTCCAGATTTCCAGATCGCCCTTGTCAATATTGACAATTACATTGAAGTTTTCGTCTGAACCATGCTTTTTGATAAGCATATGCCTGAACACATCCTCAATGATGCGCATCATGGTTTCACGGTCGATGTTTTTGAACTCCTTGAATTCGGAGAAAGTTTCGACTAAATTGATATGTTCCATTTTCTTAAGCTTGTTCTTTAGAATGGATGATGAATTAATTTTTATTTAAAAGAGATTACCTCTTTTGTGTGCTTTATTTCGGAAAAAGGTATTTCCCTAGTTTCCTCAGTTTCAACCTTTTTAACCTTAAGTTTCCGGTAAACTTTAATTCCTGCTTCATCAGCAGCAACAAGCTTTCCGGTAAAGGTAGTTTTGTCGTTCAGGCTTACTTCAACTTCGCGGCCAATATTTTTTTGGTATTGCCGCAGCATTTTGTAAGGCTGGTCTATGCCCGGGGTAGAAACAACAAGGTCGTAGTCTTCTGTTTCTCTGTCAAATACCGATTCAATATGCCGGGCTATTTTAGCGCAATCATCAATAATTACACTTGTGTCGCTGTCGACCAGAACTGTAATGTGGTTGCCTGCCTTTACTCTGACATCAACAACAAATTTATCAGTTCCTTCGATTTTTTCTTCTACTGCCTTACGAAGTTCTTCAGCGTTGATCATTATTTCTCGGTTTAATAAAAGAGGGGACAAAGCAGTCCCCTCAACATCGTTTCGCCAAATTCAGTACTGACTTAAGCTCAGCGGGCGATTGGATCCTAATTGTTGTCCGACCAGGGTTCGAACCTAGACCGAGAGAACCAAAATCTCTTGTGCTACCGTTACACCATCGGACAGACTTCCCTTTAAAAAGGTGTGCAAAAATAGGCATATTTTTTGAATTATGAAATTTTGAGCTGAAATTCTTTGTTCAGTGAAGGGTTTTTCATGCAAATTTTGATGTGAATAAGCATTTTTTCGGGTATTTGTATGCAATTAACACTTAATTGTAATATGGAGTTGTTTCAGTTTGTTCAAATTCATTAACTTCGCCACGCAAATCACATTAGCTTGTCATTTGTTGATTGGAATGATTACCACATTCAATATCAGTGAATTGAAAATATTTTTTCTTGCCATCAGTCTATTTTTAACCTATTTATTTACGGATGAAAAATTTCAAGCAGCTTAACCTTATTCTCGGCTGGTTCAGTTTCTTTGTAGCTGCGGTTGTTTACGCACTTACCATTGAGCCAACCGCAAGTTGGTGGGACTGTGGCGAATACATCGCTACTGCATTTAAACTTCAGGTCGGACATCCCCCGGGAGCACCTTTATTCCAGATGGCCGGCAGGTTCTTTTCACTTTTTGCCTTTGGAAACAATGAGAAAGTTGCTATGATGGTAAACCTGATGTCGGGGCTTGTTAGTGCATTCACTATCCTGTTCCTTTTCTGGACTATCACGCACATGGCACGGAAACTGATTGTGAAAAAGGAAGAAATGACAGCCGGTCAAATGTATGCTGTACTTGGCAGTGGTCTGGTTGGCGCTTTGGCTTATACTTTCACCGATTCATTCTGGTTTTCGGCCGTGGAAGGCGAGGTGTATGCCATGTCATCTTTCTTTACTGCCGTGGTTTTCTGGGCTATTTTAAAATGGGAAGAACAAGCAGAGCAGAAGCATTCAATCCGCTGGATTGTGCTGATTGCTTACCTGGTAGGGCTTTCTATTGGTGTACACTTACTCAATCTGCTGGCCATTCCGGCTATTGCTTTTGTTTATTATTACAAGAAGTACAAACCCAACACAAGAGGAACTATTATAACTGCTGCAATTTCAATCTTTTTGCTGGCTTTTATCATGTATATTATTATACCCTGGGTGGTTGATCTGGCTGCAAAGTTCGAGTTGTTTTTTGTAAACAAATTCCATCTGCCGTTCAATTCAGGAATCATTTTTTACTTTGTTCTGATCATTGCTGCTTTGATATTTGGCATCAGGTATACCCGCCGCAAAGGCAAACTGATTGCAAATACGGCTATACTTGCCTTAACGTTTATTCTGATTGGCTACTCATCCTTCCTGATGCTTGTTATCAGGGCGAATGCAAATACGCCTATTAATGAGAATAATCCTGATGACGCCATCAGCCTGCTTTCCTATCTTAACCGTGAGCAGTATGGTTCATGGCCGATTTTCCATGGACAGTATTATAACTCCCCGCTTGATCCGCGAAACCCACATGAAGATGGTTCTCCGGTTTATATCAGGGATGTTGAAAAAGGCAGGTATGTAATTACCGATGAGCGAAAACAGTCAATATCGATTTACGATCCTAAGTTTACCACTATTTTCCCCCGAATGTACAGTTCGCAGGAGAATCACATAAAGGCCTATAAAAGCTGGGCAAAAATTAAGGGTGTGCCGGTTCAGGGATATAATAGTAATGGAGAACTTGAAACTATTATGAAACCAACCTTTGGTGAGAACCTCTACTTCCTGTTTCGTTATCAGTTAGGCCATATGTATTTCCGCTATTTTATGTGGAATTTCGCCGGAAGGCAAAACGATGTGGAAGGGCATGGCGGTATAAACAATGGGAATTGGTTAAGCGGAATAACTTTCCTCGATGAATATCGACTGGGAAAACAAACGGATTTACCACAGAGTATGCAAAGCCCGGCAAATAATAAATATTACCTTTTGCCATTTATTCTGGGTGTTATCGGGATGTTGTTTCATTTTAAGCGAAACTACAAGGATGGGGTAGTTGTGGCACTGCTGTTCTTCATGACCGGAATTGCTATTGTAATATATCTTAACCAAACTCCATTTCAGCCGCGCGAAAGAGATTATGCCTATGCCGGATCTTTCTATGCGTTTGCCATTTGGATTGGCCTTGGGGTAATGTCGTTGTTTGAACTATTGAGCCGTAAGGCTTCTCCGGTGCTGTCAGCAGCGGTGGTTACCTTGTCTTGTGTGGTATTGGTACCCGGCATTATGGCCGCCAGTAACTGGGACGACCATGATCGCAGTAACAAGTATGCAGCCAGGGATTTTGCCGCAAATTATCTTAATTCATGCGAGCCTAATGCGATCCTGATTACCAACGGCGACAACGATACTTTCCCGCTTTGGTATGCTCAGGAGGTTGAAGGAATACGGACCGATGTGAGGGTTGTAAACTATATGCTCGCATCGGGCGACTGGTATGTGCATCAGTTGGCACGTAAAATTTATGATTCTGAGCCGCTGAAATTTATGCTTACACCCAAGCAATACGATAAAGGGATAAATGAGTTTATTCCTTATGTTAGTAAGGGGGGAATTGCCGACAGGGTTGAATTAAAAGACCTGATTGCGTTTATTGCCGATGAAACCACCCGAAGCAAGGTAACACTTCAATCAGGCGAAAACATCAATTATTTCCCGACCAAGAAAATTAAGTTTACAGTTGATTCAACCAAAGCAGTGAGCAGTGGTATTGTTCCGGCTTATATGGCCGATAAGGTTGTACCTGTTATTGAGTGGGATATCCAGACTAACTATCTGATAAAAAACGATATTATGCTGCTCGATTTTCTGGCAAACAATAATTGGGAGCGGCCTCTCTATTTTGCAAGCCCTTCAAGTGTAAACAAAGTGCTTGGTGTCGAAAAGTATTGCCATCAGACGGGTGTGGTTTATAAGTTTATTCCTGTACTTGCAGAAGATTATGTGCCCGGACTTGGAGGAGTTGATACAGAAGCATCATTCGATATCCTGATGAATAAGTGCAAATGGGGCAACCTTAATCAACCCGGTGTATATGTTGATCGCGAAAGTTACCGCAACTCCATGATGCATAAGCAAAACTTTATGAGGCTGGCTCAGGTGCTTGTTAAAAAGGGAAAAAATACCGAAGCAATTGCAGTGGCCGACCGCTGTCAGGCTGAGTTTCCGAACGACAAAATTACATTTGATTATTATATGCTGCCTTTGGGTGAAGTATACTATCAGGCTGGGGCAATTGAAAAAGGAAATAATTTTTTGAAAACCATTGGCAATATCTACATCGAAGATCTCAATTATTATAGTTCTGTGAGTCCGGAATTTAGTAGTTATTATCAGGATGACAGAATGCAGGCTTATGCTGTAATGTCGAGGATTTGGGAATGGGGTGAAAGGTATGGTCAGAAGCCTATGCTCGATGAATTGAAGTCGAAGATGATTATTCCAGAAGACCTGAAGGATGTCTTTCAGTAAAGAATAGACAATAAATTATGAAAGCCGCCGGTTGAAGAAATAACCGGCGGCTTTTTAATGTCTGAAGTTTTAAATATTTGATTTGTGATTTGTTGAAATTCCATTCTCGGGAAATAGATTTCCTTATTCAGCTGATTTCTTTCGCCTCGTATAATACAGAAGTGCAAAGCCTACAATTACGAATGGAATACTCAGCCATTGTCCCATATTCAAAGTCATGTGTTGCTCAAATGCAACCTGGGGTTCTTTCAGAAACTCAATAAGGAAGCGGACTCCGAAAAGTACGATCAGGAAAACGCCAAAAATGGTGCCTTCTGCCATGGTTTTGTAATTGCTGCGGTAGTATTTCAGTAAAGCAAAAAATAAAATCAGGTAACTGAGCGCTTCATAAATCTGGGTTGGGTGCCGTGGATCGGCCTGACCGTCACGGACAAAGATAAATCCCCAGGGGAGAGAGGTAAAATGGCCGTAAATCTCACTGTTCATAAGATTGCCCATCCTGATAAAGAAACCGCCCAACGCAACCACAATTACCACCCGGTCGAGGGTCCACAGGTAGGTTTTACCCGATTTTCTTACAAATAAAATCAAGGCTAGCAAAATACCCACGGCAGCACCATGGCTTGCAAGACCGCCTTCCCATATTTTCAGAATACTAATTGGGTCTTTCAGATAAGACATGGGTTCGTAAAAGAAAACATGACCCAGTCGGGCTCCAACCACGGTTCCTATAACGACATAAGTCGCCAGTTTGTCGAGTATATCAATTTTAAGTCCTTCTCTTTTGAAAACCTGTTTTTCGAGAACCAGGTAGCCAAGAAAGAACGATAGTGCGAAAAATAGCCCGTACCATCTTACCTGTAAACCACCAAGTTTAAAGATTAAAGGGCTGATATCCCATGTAATTTGCTGTAGAATCATAGTGAGGTTAATTTAATCAGACAAAAGTAATGTTTTTGCACAGATAATGTTAATGGGCTGTAATTGCAGCCTTGATTTACCTGCTTTTGATCTGCTCCAGAAATTCATGAATGGCAGTTTTGTATTCGGGTATGGCTGGATTAGGTGGTTTTATATCAGTATTTTCTAGAAATTCGATCGCTTTTTCCAGATCAATTGAATCCTGTTTGCATGAAAAATAGTACCCCTTCTTTTCGAGTGAGTCAGCAAGATATTCCTGCTCAGTCTGACCGGGAGTAGGAATCAGTATTGCTTTATTGCCCGTGTAGGCTATATCCATCAGTGTTGAATATCCCGAACGACTGATAACAATTGGTTTGGTAGAAAGAATACCGGCCAGCATATCTGATGCAAGGTGATCGGCTATATCCAGATTGCTTCTGACATTGGTGATGCCGGTGTCGCCGGGTAGCCCCCTGATCAGTAAGCAATTGCAACCTTCAACCGGTAGCTGGCTTAACAGCTTGTTTTCAAAAATCCCCCTTTGTGGTTCGGGGCCCGAAACGATAGCTACGATCTGGTAAAGTTTGTCAGGAATAATGGTATTGATTTTATCGAAACGACTGAGCAGTCCGATGTATCGGATATTTGAAGGCGTAATATAACCATGAGATAACCTCCCCGACAGATTATCGGCTCCTTCAACATCAGGAATCCAGCAGAGGTTAAATTTTCCGGCAAAATATCTGACAACAGAACGAAGCAAAGGTTCGGCAAATTCAAATGGCGGTGGTGCTATAATATTTAACTGATGTGTCAGAAATACATTGGTGATATTGCGGTTCCACAAACCATACCTGTTATCGGAAATGATAGCATCTATCCTGAGCTTTTTTATCAAAGATTTTACCCTGAAATGCTCCTGAATAACTTTGAAAAACAACCCTGGTAAATCAAGCAATAATTTAAGTGCAGACATTCCTGTTTTTCTATAGGTTACTTCATAACCGGGAAACCTGACCCATTCCAATTCCGGGAATTCGGTCTGCAGCAATTTAAGCTGAGGCCCGTCTGCAGCAATAACTACTTTTGCTCCAGCGGTTTGCAACTCCCTGATAATCGGGATGCAACGCGTAGCATGGCCCAACCCCCAGTCGAGCGGGCATACTAATATGCGGACTTGTTTTGCTTCTGAAATCATTTCAATGCAAATATACTGACTGCCTTTGCAATATATTGTAGTTTTTGAATAATTAACCAAAAGTTCATAATTTCGCAATATGTCACCAACAGATGATAAAACCCTGCTTTATCAGATTGCCGTAACCCTGCTACCTGGGGTTGGTGATATTAACGCGCGCAAGCTGATTGCCTACACTGGTAGTCCGGAAGCTCTGTTTACTGAGAAAAGAGGCAACCTGCTTAAAATTCCTGGTATTGGTACAGCCACTGTTGACCTGATATTGGGCAACCGACAAGTGCTTGAACGTGCAGGAAAGGAGGTTGAGTTTGTGAAGAAGTTTGAAATCAAGACTTCCTTTTATACTGAAAAATCTTACCCGGAGCGCCTCAAACATTGTGCCGACAGCCCCGTGTTGATTTATGCTCTTGGCAATTCCGATCTGAATACAGCTAAAATCGTAAGCATTGTTGGAACCCGCCGTGCAACTGAATATGGGAAAGAGATTTGCCGGAAATTAATCAACGGTTTGGCAGATCAGGAAGTGCTGGTAGTGAGTGGGCTCGCTTATGGCATTGATACCTGCGCCCACAAAGCAGCCCTCGACGAAGGCTTGAAAACTGTCGGCATTTTTGCTCACGGTCTCGACAGGGTTTATCCTCCCTTAAATGCCAACCTTGCCGAGCGAATGCTTGAGCAGGGTGGACTTGTTACCGAATTTATCAGCAAAACAAATCCCGACAGGGAAAATTTCCCGAAAAGAAACAGGGTAATTGCCGGGCTGGCCGATGCTACTATTGTAATTGAAGCAGGGGCAAAAGGAGGTGCACTGATTACTGCCGATATTGCCAATTCGTATAATCGTGATGTTTTTGCCGTTCCCGGAAGGCTGGGTGATCCGGTTTCAGAAGGCTGCAACAACCTCATAAAAACCAACCGGGCTGCTTTGGTTCAGTCGGCTGCTGATATCTGCTATATTATGGGTTGGGAAAAGAACAAAGCCAAACCTCAGNNGATAAAATATGTATGACTTCGGGCCTGCAAACGAGCAAAGTCGCATCAGCACTGCTGAGTCTTGAATTCGAAAGCATCGTTAAGTGCCTTCCAGGGAAAATGTACCGTTTACTGTAGCTCAGCAACCACTTTCTTGCTTTTGTAAATCAGGATCACAGCAATAAATAGCGAGCCAAGCGAGAACAGCCAGAAAAGGGTGATGTCATTGCTAAGCAAAATAAACCGGTAAATACCGTGAAAGAGCATGGCGGCTCCCAGCCCGGTCATCGAATCAATAAAAACATTTTTGCGAATTTTGCCAAGGCCAACAAAAAATCCCATAATAATTCCCAAAACAACATGCATTGGGCCTATTGACAGATAATAGGCTGGATCGGCACCGCTTTTTGCAGAGAGAAAAATATAGTAAACTGAAAAAATACTTGCGAGCCCCAAAGCAAGGCTAACCGAAAATACTATCCCTTCAGATGGGCCCCTGAAGCGCATTCTTTTTGCAAGCGACAGACTGATAGGCAGGAACTTGCTTAGCTCGCTCACAAAGGCAACTATGACAAATGAATAGGCAATCATCCGTCGGATGCTGCGTGCCCCGTCAATTTGCAGATAATGGGCCGCCTGATCGGCAAGAATAACCGGAATAGATACCAGACAACCCCAGATAAATGCTTTTATCAGCAGGTTAAAATCTTCTTTCGGGAATTTAAATTTCAGGAACAAAAAGAGCAATAAAAATAGCAAGGGCGAAATCAGCAATCCGACGATATTAACCATAATATGAGAGTTAGATATAACGAATTAAAGTTTAGCAGATTTGCCTTTTCCGCTTTTTTAAGGGGGCAATTTCAGGTTGGCAATAGTAGTCCCGGTTGATTAGATATAAACAAATATATGGATATTTCGTAATTTTACAAACTCCACGCAATTTATTTACGAATTATTCGATGCTATGGTAAAAGTCAGGAAAATTGCAGAAGCGGAAATAAATGAAAAAGGTATCAGAAATTGGCCCATCTGGGAAAAGGAGATATCACGTTTTCCTTATACCTACGAGGAAGAAGAATGGTGCTATTTTCTTGAAGGAGAGGTGATTGTTGAAACTGAAACAGGTAATTTCAAAATTGGTCCGGGTGATTTTGTTGTTTTTAAAACCGGCCTCAACTGCGTCTGGGATATTAAAAAACCGGTTCGCAAACATTATAACTTTTTGTAATGATGGATAATTACAAAGGAGTAGTTATCCGCTCCACAGGAAGTTATTGTACCGTATTATCTGATGATGGCCTGACTGTGGAATGTGTGCTGAAGGGAAATTTCCGAATTAAAGGGATAAAATCAACCAACCCGGTTGCTGTTGGCGACAGGGTTGAATACAGTTTTCAGAAAGATGCGAAAACGGGGCTTATTCATTCCATAGCCGACCGTCACAATTATATTATCCGTAAAGCAACCCGGTTATCAGCCCTGTCGCATATTATTGCTGCCAATATTGATCAGGCTGTGGTAATGGTTACCCTTGCCAGACCGCGCACTTCTACCGGGTTTATTGATCGTTTCCTTGTTACTGCAGAAGCCTATCATATTCCGGCGTATATTATCTTCAATAAATGCGACGATTATTCAGTTGCTGAAATGGCTAAACTTGATGCGTTGGTCGAATTGTACTCCGGACTCGGATATCCCTGTTTTAAAACATCAGCCATATTAAAACAGGGAATTGAAGCGGTTAGTAAATTGCTCGAAGGCAAGGTTAGCCTGCTGAGTGGGCACTCAGGGGTTGGCAAGACAGCTTTAATAAATACAATTGAGCCCGGACTTATGCGCAAAGTTGGTTCTATATCAGATTATCATCAGAAGGGGAAACACACTACCACTTTCGCTGAAATGCTGCCACTTTCAAACGGAGGGTTTGTTATTGACACGCCCGGAATCAAGGAGTTTGGCCTGGTTAATTTCGATAAGCAGGAAGTGCCGGAACGGTTTCCCGAAATGCGCAACCTGATGCATCAGTGTCAGTTCAACAATTGCACCCACGTGCATGAACCGGGATGTGCAGTTAAAAGAGCGCTTTCGAAAGGCGAAATTGACGCCACGCGTTATTCAAACTATATCAGTATTCTTGAAGATGAGTATTTTGATGAAGCAGAATGGGATTAGTTTATCCGAAAATCAGATGGTATGAGGGCGGTTATTCAAAGGGTTAGTGAAGCTTCTGTGAAAAGTGATGCCTTCGGTGAAAACCGGATTGCAGCCGGAATGCTTATCCTTTTAGGGATTGAAGAGGCGGATGACTTTTCGGATGTGGAGTGGCTTTGCGGAAAGATTTCTCGGTTAAGGATTTTTGCCGATGATCAGGATATTATGAACCTGTCAATAATGGAAACACAAGGGGAAATGCTGGTTATCAGTCAGTTTACGCTACATGCAAGTACCAAAAAGGGGAACCGGCCTTCTTATATAAAAGCTGCCCGACCCGAAAAGGCTATTCCTTTATACGAAAAATTTATTCACCAGTTAGGTCAGGAAACCGGTTTAACCGTAAAAAGTGGCTGGTTTGGGGCAAATATGCAAGTAGCCCTGGTAAACGATGGGCCGGTTACCATTCTGATAGATTCGCGCAACAGGGAATAATTCAATTGTTGAGGAAAAAATATCAATCAGGATCAGAAACTAAGGGTCATTCCAAAACTTGGCATAATCGGTAACTGGTAAACTTTTTCACCGGTAATTCTGTTGCGGTAAAAAATATTGTCGCGGTCGTAAATATTGGTTACACTAAAGTTAAGTTCCAGAATACCTTCCTTACTAATTTTAATTCGGTGCATAAGGCTCAGGTCGAGGCGATGGTAGTAGGGTAGGCGGGCTTTGTTGTATTCTCCATATAGAATGCCAAGTTGGCCGTTGGAAGTAAGATAATCAGTGCCACCACCCTGTTCAAAAGTGAGTTTCTCATAAGTGCCCTGGGTTTGGGTGAATGGGAATCCTGATCCAAGGTTCCAGCGGGCATTCAGCTCCCACGATAACTCATTGCCAAACCGGTAAGAACTTACCAGGTTAACATTGTGGCGGCGGTCATAATGAGGCACATACGATACCTGTCCGTCGAAACGGTTCACATACGACAAAGAATAGACAGCCCAGAAATAGACCTTCTTTTTGTCATATTTTATCGAGACATCAAATCCATTGGCATCTCCGTTTTCAACAATAAAATCTTTTTTCAGATAATCCGGTTTCAGGTAATAATCAGCATTATCTTCAAATACTTTGTTGCGGTTTATATTGGTAAGCTGAGAAAAGTTTTTGTAATAAGCTTCAATATTCACCGTAACAGCAGGCATTGGGTCGAGTTCTACACCAAGAATAATGTGTTCAGCTTTCTGTAGTTTGTGGTTTACGCTCTTTCCATCGAAAGTCTCCTGCAGATTATCGGGCCCTGATAAAAACCCGTAAAAGAGGTTAACCACATCGCGGTCGGAGTTGGCGCTGATCAGGTTCTGCGAATAGAAACCACCAGCCATTTTAATCCTGATGTTATCGCTAAGGTTGTATTTCATTGCCAGGCGGGGCTCAGCCGAGAAGTTTGAAAGAGATGCATAATACTGCAGGCGCAAACCTGGTTCAAAAAGGAATTTACCTTTGGTCATTTTGTATTTTACATATCCGGCAAGTTCCGTGGTGTTTTCTGTTTGGTCAATAGCCCGGCCAACAGAGTTAAAAAAGTCGAATACAGTTTTAAATCCCTGCATTTCAATGCCATATTTAATCTCATCCTTGCCCAGGAAATAGGTAAAGGCAAGTCCCAGATTGAAGCCGTTAATGCTGCTTGAACGTGATGGAAGTGAGCCTTCTTCCATATTTATTTTATAGGTTGAATAAGCGAAATTTCCTTCAATCAAAACAGGGTTGGTGCCTGGTATAATCAGAAAATTGGCTCCGGCACCAGAAGAGTTCCATTTATAAGTTGCAAGTCTTTCGTAATCAACCTTATCATTAAAGTTAAATCCGTAGAAATTTATTTTGGAGCCATTTTCGCCATTGATAGAAACCTTGCCATAAACATCGGTGTAGTTAAACGGGAGACCTGCCGTGTCAATATAATCATACAAAAATTTTGAAGTTTCTTTCAGATAGGAGTTCTTGGCTGTAAGTATGAAAGAAGAACTGCCTCCGCCTGATTCTGATTGCTTTTTAATCGGGCCTTCCAGCATAAGTTTGGCTCCAAATGTGCTAGCCCCGGCTTTACCGGCTATTCGCTTTTTATTACCATCGCGGGTGGTCAGGTCCATTACCGACGAAATCCGTCCGCCATGTTCAGCATTAAAACCTCCGGTGTAAATATCCGCGTTTCGAAGAATATCAGTGTCAAAAACCGAGAAAAGTCCAATTGAGTGAAAAGGATTATATACCACCATCCCGTCAAGGATAACCTTATTCTGAATGGGTGAGCCTCCCCTGATGTAGAGCTGTCCTCCCTGGTCGCCGGTAAAGATTACACCAGGCAAAACCTGCAGATACTGAGCCAGGTCGGGCTGACCTCCTATGGTTGGTATGCGGCTGATCTGCTTGGGGGTTAGTTTTACGACCGAAGTGCGGGTTTCGCTGCGGGCTTCTTCGCGCTCGGCGGTAATCTGTACTGCTTCAAGGTTAAAAGCACCTTCCTTAAGAAAGAGTTTCTTGGTAATTACCTCATTTCCCTTAATACTGACCTTTTCGCGAAGCGTATCATAACCCAGATAGGTAACCATCAGCGTATAATCACCGGCGGGAATCCTGTTGATGGTAAAATACCCGTTTACATCCGTTGATGCCCCGTAATTGGTGCGGTAGAGGTATACATTGGTGAAAATAACCGGTTCGCCGGTTTCACTTTCGTAAACAAATCCCCTTATGGTGGCATCCTGTGCCGTAACACTGACAATAGTTGAAATTGTAACTAACAGGGAAAGAACGATTAAGCGGCTAAGGCTTTTGATAGGAGTAAGCATGAGTTTTTTATTCGATGGTTGCCTTCAGGGGCCTGGTTAAAAGTTGGGTTGTTTTTTGCAGCTTTTCAGCACAGTGGGCAAAGTTAAGTATTATTCGCTATAGGGTGTTAAATAATGGCAGAATCTTAATTTTTGAACTTGAGAAAAAAAGTTAAAAGTTAAATTAATTATGTCATTGAAGTAAATGGTGCTATTTGAAAATTAGTAAAAATGCCGCTTTGTGCTAATTGGTAATTAGTGTGAAATCCAATTAGTTGTTATTAAAGCCAGCGTTTTCTCACAAATAAAACCTTCCCGCATCTTCGGTTGAAGGAACAATACATTGATTGGTTTTTCCGAACCAGGAATAGCGGTAACGGGCAATAATACGGTAGATTAAGTTGCGGAAAATGCGGGGAACCAGCCAGCCCAAACGAACAAGCAGCCTCGCGACGTGAATGGTTTCTGCAATTTTCAAAGCAGCATCAGATTCAGTAAAGATGCCATCATCATTTATAAAAATCAGGCTTTGCGGATGATTATCCTCATATCCAGCTATTTTGCCTGATAAAACCAACGAGCCAAAACTCGTGTAAAGCAGCCTCTTTTCTTTATCGGCCTTCAGCAAATAGCTTACCGATCGGTTGCATAATACACAAGTGCCATCAAATATTACAAGTCCTGTGCTGCGAGGATGCTTTTTTTGTAGTTTTTTATAAATTTCTTGTGAAATTTTCATAATTGCGTATAATTTTGAACCTGTGTTCAAAATTGAAAAGAATGTGTACATTCGGGAAGCCCTGTAAACAAACATTTTTAAACCGGAATTGTTAGTTGACAGAAGGTTTGAATGTAACAAAGCTTTTTATTATCTTTGCTTTCCGGTTTAATATTCACAAAATTACATAACTACTAATCTAAATACGAAGAATGAGCGAACAAGTAATCTCGGTTTCTGGTGGAAACATGATTGTGCCGGATGAACCGGTAATTCCTTTTATTGAAGGCGATGGCATAGGTCCCGATATTTGGGCCGCATCTCAAAGAGTGCTGGATGCTGCAGTTTTAAAAGCATACAATGGAAAACGGAAAATAGCCTGGAAAGAGGTTTTAGCAGGCGAAAAGGCATTTAACAAAACCGGAAACTGGTTACCCGAAGAAACACTTGAGGCCTTCAGGCAGTATAAAGTTGGAATAAAAGGCCCTTTAACAACTCCGGTCGGAGGTGGCATCCGCTCGCTGAATGTTGCACTCAGGCAACAACTCGATTTGTATGTTTGTCTCAGGCCTGTTCGTTGGTTTACCGGTGTTCCCAGCCCTGTGAAAGAGCCAGGAAAAGTTGATATGCATATTTTCCGCGAAAACACCGAAGATATTTATGCCGGAATAGAATACATGAATGGCACACCCGAAGCCGATAAGGTTAAAAAATTTCTTATTGAGGAGATGGGTGTTACCAAAATCCGGTTTCCCGAGTCAAGTTCTATTGGAATAAAGCCTGTTTCAAAAGAAGGAACGGAGCGCCTGGTAAGGGCTGCGCTTAATTATACCATTCAGCGGAGGTTGCCGTCATTAACCCTGGTTCACAAAGGCAACATTATGAAATTTACTGAAGGGGCTTTCAAAACCTGGGGCTACGAACTGGCTCGCCGTGAATTTGCAGGCAAAACCTTTACATGGGCCGAATATGATGAAATTGCTGCCGAAAGAGGAAAAGATGCTGCCGATGCTGCTCAGAAAGCTGCATTGGATTCTGGAAAAATTCTTGTAAAGGATGTGATAGCTGATGCTTTCCTGCAGCAGATACTTCTTCGTCCGGCTGAGTATTCGGTAATTGCGACCCTCAACCTCAACGGCGATTATATTTCTGATGCTTTGGCCGCCATTGTTGGCGGAATCGGAATTGCTCCCGGCGCCAATATTAATTATGCGTCTGGCCACGCCATTTTTGAAGCAACCCACGGAACCGCACCCAAATATGCCGGACTCGATAAAGTTAACCCAGGCTCAGTAATTCTATCAGGTGCAATGATGCTCGAATATATGGGTTGGCAGGAAGCTGCTGATCTTATTTATTCGGGTATTGAAAAAGCCATCCAGGCAAAGAAAGTAACCTATGATTTTCATCGGCAGATGGAGAACGCAACCAAACTGAAGACTTCTGAATTTGGCACCGAAGTGGTAAAAATGATCATGCAGTAATAAACCTTGTAACTATTTTGTAAAACCTATAACTCAAAACCATGGCAAAGAGACTGAAAGATACCCTTTATGAAAAAATAATGGACTGGAGGCCCAGGACCGAACGGCTGCTGAAAGATTATGGCGATGTGGTTGTTGATAAAATAACCGTTAGCCAGATTATTGGTGGAATGCGTGGAATCAAATCCCTTGTTTCAGACATTTCATACCTCGACCCAATGGAGGGAATTCGTTACCGTGGATATACCTTACCCGAGGTATTTGAAAAGCTTCCAAAAGCAAAAGGTTCTGAAATGCCATTGGTTGAGGGTTTGTTTTATCTGCTTCTTACCGGCGATATGCCAACAGAAGAGCAGACCGCTGAGGTTGCAGATGAATTTAACAAAAGAAGGATTCTGCCAAGGTATATTTATGAGGTTATTGATGGAATGCCATGCTGCAGCCATCCGATGACCCTTTTCTCGACAGCAATTCTTACCATGCACCGTGAATCTTTTTTCACCAAAAAGTATCATGCAGGGCTCAACAAACTGGATTACTGGGATCCTACCTATGAGGATACCCTGAATATGCTGGCAAAACTTCCCGAGATAGCCACCTACATTTATGCCAAGCTTTACCGCGACGGCAAACGCATCCAATCAAATCCGAATCTTGATTTCGGAGGGAATTTTGCACACATGATGGGCATTGGTAAACCCTATGATGATGTTTCCAGAATGCACTTTATTGTTCATGCCGACCACGAAGCCGGAAACGTAAGTGCGCATACTGGGCATCTTGTAGCAAGTTCATTATCTGATGTTTACCTGTCAATGTCGGCTATGGTAAATGGTTTGGCTGGTCCGCTTCACGGTTTGGCAAACCAGGAAGTGCTTCGCTGGTTGCAAGATTTGATGGATAAAATGGATGGACAGGTTCCAACCGAGGCCGAGCTTAAGCAATTTGTATGGAATACCTTGAACTCAGGACAGGTAATTCCTGGTTTCGGTCACGCGGTTCTTCGCAAGACCGACCCTCGCTACAGTCTGCAACGCGAATTTAGTCTGAAAAATCTTTCAGAAGATCCGTTGTTCAAAGTTGTGGATATGCTTTACAATATTGTGCCACCAATTTTACTGGAACAGGGCAAGGCGAAAAATCCATGGCCCAATGTTGATGCACAGTCTGGTATCATTCAATGGCACTATGGGGTTAAAGAGTATGATTTTTATACAGTGCTCTTCGGAATTGGCCGCTCAATCGGTATCAGTGCCAATATTATATGGGACAGGGCATTGGGTTATCCTCTCGAAAGGCCTAAATCATTAACAACTGCTATGCTTGAAGATATTGTTGCAGGCAAAGAGGTAATTATCGAAGATTAGGCATTTCTGCTAACAAACTATAAAGGGCAGCAATGCCCTTTTTTTTATTGATTATGAAACAGATAGAGATTATTTTACCCACATTTAACCGTGGATTTCATCTGATTACCCATCTGATAGAAGCCAAACTACCCGATCTGCCGGAATCTGGTCTGATACACCTTTTCATAAAACATACTTCGGCAGGTCTATGCATTAATGAAAATGCCGATCCAACGGTTCTTTCAGATTTTGAAACGGTTTTCAACCGCATGGTTCCCGAAAATCAACCCTATTACATGCATACAATGGAAGGAAGTGATGATATGCCGGCCCATATTAAGTCTGTTTTATCCGGGGTTTCGGTAACTATTCCAATCACCAACGGAAGATTAAACCTGGGAACCTGGCAGGGGATTTATCTTTGTGAATTCCGCAACAGGGGAGGTAACCGCAAACTGGTGGCTACGATTATCGGCTGAAATTCAGTTGTTTGATTCCTGCTTTTGTTACTTGCTAAAGTACGCGATGTACCACTGTATGGCTTCTTTCAAGCCAGCATGAAGATTGTATTTTGGGTCGTAACCCAGCAGGCGGCGGGCTTTATCTATGGAAGCCAGTGAATGAAGAACATCGCCTTTGCGGACCGGGCCATATATCGGTTTCAAACCAGCAATTTCTGGTTTAAATTCTGAAAGAAAGCCGGTTAACTGGCTGTAGAGTTCGTTAAGGCTGGTGTTTTCACCAAAAGCAACATTGTAAACTGTATTCAGTGCTTCCTGATTCTCGGTCAACAAGGCCAGTTGATTAACCTGAACCACATTCTCAACGTATGTAAAATCGCGCGAATGGCTGCCATCGCCGTTAATCACCGGTGGAACCCCATCAATCATTGATTTGACAAATTTCGGGATTACTGCTGCATAAGCTCCGTCAGGATCCTGGCGTTTGCCGAATACATTGAAATATCTTAAACCGATGATCTCCATGCCATACAGATCAGCAAATACACTGGCATACAATTCATTAACGTATTTTGTAATCGCATAGGGCGAAAGTGGCCGGCCGATGTTTTCTTCAACCTTTGGCAGTGCGGGGTGGTCGCCGTAGGTGGAGGAACTGGCAGCGTAAACAAACCTTTTTACCCCTGCATCGCGCGAAGCGAGCAACATATTTACAAAACCACCCACATTTACCTCGTTGGTAGTAGCCGGATCGTTGATAGATCGTGGAACCGAACCCAAAGCAGCCTGATGCAGCACATAATCCATCCCACTGACCGCTTTGCGGCAGTCGTCAATGTTGCGGATATCACCTTCAATCAGTGTAAACTTCGCGTGACTTCTGAAAGGGGCTATATTCTCCTGTTTACCGGTGGCAAAGTTGTCGAGGCAAACTACGGTGTTATCCTGCGATAGCAATGCTTCTATCAGGTTCGATCCTATAAATCCGGCGCCGCCTGTTACCAGCACTTTTGAAGAATATAGTTTTTGCATGACCTCTGGAATTTGTATTTATACGCAGTTCAAACAGTAATTACTGCCTGGTATAGAAAGATAAAGGTATGAGTATTTTATCAAAGACAAAAAACTGTACTATTACGAAATCCTTATCGTCGTTAACAAGTGCATACATGCGGTCGCGGTCGTGGATAACGGTGGAGCCATCGAACACATCAATCTCAGGGACCGGAAGTTTCCGTCCAAAGGTTTTGGCAGTTTGTTGCGTGCCATCCTTTAGTTCGAGGGTAATTTTATGCAGTGGAAGCGATTGCATGATAGAATCCTTCCGGGTGGGTTCCATGTCATTGAGTAAGGCTTCATACCTGATGTTTCTGAATGCATTTACAAACGACATCAACTGAAGCGTGTCAAACCGCTCAATCTGCTGATTATCAGATAACCTGAAAAGGCTAAGACTTTGATTGTTGTTGTTTACCACTCTATAAGATTGCTCTGGCTGCTGAAGAAACTCAAGACGGATTTCTTTAATATCGGGCAGTTTTTTATTGAAAACGGTATGAACCCGCCAATCGGTTTCGAGGGGTGAAAACCGGGTAGCCACATATCCGCGAAGGCCGGGCATGTAGATTACCACCGGGCTGTCAGCTCCTTCCATCAATGCAAACGTGCCCGAATTATCCATGGTGGCATCACCAATGTAATAGGTCTTGGCCAGCTTTTCGTAAGGGAATAGCCTGAAGTTGCCAATTTTTATCCTGTACGAATTCTGATAAATCTCAACCTTTACCGATTTGGTCGAAAGCAATTTGATAATGTTGTTGTGGGCTGCTCTGGCAACAGGTTCCCTCACTGAGAGGTTGCTGATCGTGTTCAGAAAAGTGTTCATATTCTCAACGTGCGCATCCCATTTGCCGTTCAACGACCAGGTGCCATCGGGCCGGCGCTCAAGCAGCACTTTGTTGTTGGATTTGTCGGCCATAAAAATCCGGGAAACCGAAGCAGTATCAGTGATAGAAAAATCGCTGATCTCCGCCTTCAGCGTCGTATTAGATCTGTTGTACAATAAAAAGGCAGCAACAATTGCCAGTAAAAGGGTAATAGTTAAAAAAATACGGTTCTTTCGCATTATGGTATTGTCAATTAAGAGTTAATTATCTGGCATACTTTCGTTTACGGATTGCCAACTGCAAAATGCCGAATATTACGACCAGTAGAATGGGCGCTAAAATATTTATCAATTGCCACATAAGCAACTGATTGCGTGCTTTGGTGGTATCAAGCGCCCTGAGTTTAAGTTCGCGCGATCTGACCGACATCAGGCCGGTATCATCACAAAGGTAGTTGACACAGTTAAGAATTAAATCCTTATTGCCAAATGTTTGCCTGGTATGGCGGTCGTATCCGAGTGGCAACGGTACATAGCTGCCATTGCTCATTTGCAGTTGATTTTTTATTATATCCCCATCAGAGATGACGATCATCCGGTTGTTTGCAATTTTTTCGGTAAACCCCATTTCAGGTGCTTGCGATATTTCGTTGGTCAGCCTGTTTTTGAAAAGAGACTCAAACTGCCCTTCGAGCAGCACGGCTACTGCCTGGGGCGGATCGCTGTAATCCCTCGGGTCAGGGTCTTTGCTCAGCAGGCCGAGCGATATCATAACCGGGGTAGGGGCGATGCGTGTATATTTTGAGGTTTTCAGTAATATTGTTTTTCGGATTGCCGGGCTTCCGACCGTATCAATACTACTGATAAATTCAGTTTTGATTGCATTCAGGTTATTCACTACAGGATGCCTGGAGGTGGATGTCAAAACCGGAAAATAATACCATGGGAAAAAGGTAAACTGTGGTTGATTGCCAACCTGGCCCGTTATCATGGGAATCTGTAGTGCATTGATATCCATCAGCAGATTGCTGTTCAGCCTGACCCCATATTTGTAAAGCTGATCGTTCAGGTTGATATCCTGCGTTATGCCAATGGTGTTTCCGCTTTTTTGAAGACTATCCATAGTTGCAAAAACCGGATCAACAAGCCAGAGAACTTTCCCGCCCTGCATAATAAACTGATCTATAATGAATTTATCCTTTTCGGAATAAACAGAATCGGGTTTGGCTACCACGATAGCCTTGTATTTATTTACAATGCTGAATGAACCATCTTCGTTTTCCTTGCGATCGGTGAGCGCGTTGACGTTGCCCGAAATCTTTACCCTTTCTACGTTATAATAATCATTCAGGGAATTGATGATATCGGCAGTCTCAATCAACGGAAGCTCTCCATGGCCATAGGTGAACGCGATTTTTGGTTTATTGGTATTACTGAGCTTGCGGATGGCATTAGAAATATTGTACTCAAGTGCCTGGGTAGAATTGTTGATAATGGCATCGGGTAGAGCACCGAGCTGATCGGCCAGCAGACTTATGGGAATCTCTCTTCCTTTATAAGATACAAGTGCGCCCGGAAAAATGCGTTGCTGCTGCTGCCCTTCTTTGGTGCGCACATTTATATCGGTCGGCTCCAAACCGGCTTGTATAAGCCGCTCATAAACTTCGCTCCGCGTTTTGGCATTTGCTGCTGACGAGGGGTTAATAAATTCATACTCAATATTATCGCTGTAAGCCCTGAATTCATCGAGCATTTCACGGGTTGATTTTGCGAGCATTTTAAATCCTGCCGGGAAATCACCATCAAGATATACTTTGAAATAAACAATGTCGTCTGTTTCGCGCAGCATTTTTTTGGTTGAAGCCGACAGTGAATACCGTTTTTCGGTGGTGAGGTCTAGGCGGGTGTATATAAATGAGCCAATTATATTGATAAGTACAATAATAATCAGGGCAAGAACCAACTGGGTAATGTTGTTCCGGCGAATATCTGTTTTGGTTTTCTGTGAAGTTTCCATAACATCTTGATTATTGGTTGCTTACAGAATTAATTTTACCTGAAGGCAATCTGCTGCCTGATTTTTCCCATTTTCGACTTTCGAGAACGATTTTAGTCAGCAATATAAAAATACTGATCAGGCTCAGGAAATAGATTACATCGCGGGAGTCAATCACGCCCCGGCTCATTGAAGCATAATGGGTTTGTATGCCTAGTGATAGAATCATCAGGTCCGCTTTGCCAAACAGCGATAATTCGGAAATAAAATCGAAGCCGGTATAGGCAAATCCGCTTAAAGCCAGGGCCAGAATAAAAGCAACTATTTGGTTATCCGTTATCGACGAAACAAATATACCTATAGCAACAAAAGCAGAAGCCAGAAAAAGAAGGCCGAGGTAGGATCCCCACATACCGCCCATATCAAGATTGCCTTTTGGTAAACCGAGCAGGTAAACCGACACGGCATAAATCAAAGTAGGCAGTAGCGAAAAGAAAACCAGGGTAACCCCTGCAAGGTATTTCGCCAGTATAATCTGAATATCAGTCAAGGGTTTGGTAAGCAGCATTTCAATGGTGCCACTGCGTTTTTCATCGGCAAAAGAACGCATGGTAATAGCCGGAATAAGAAACAGAAACACAAAAGGCGACAAGGTGAACAGATTGTCGAGGCTGGCATAACCATAATCCACAATGTTGAACCCAAGCGGGAAAACCCACAGGAACAATCCATTGATAAGCAGGAAAACAATAATTGCAAGGTAACCGATCAGCGAATTTAGAAAGCTGAAAATTTCTTTCCTGAAAAGTGTAAACATAACAAATTAGCGAGATTCTTTGGGGCGCTAAATTACTTAAAATCGGCTTAAGCCCGAAACGGGTTTGATATTTAATCCATGTATCCTTTGATTAAAATAGCCGGTTTCCTGAAATTGCTTATCCGGCAAATTCTATTAGGACAACTTCATCAGGCTTAAGGCCCAGCAAACCCGCTGCGTTTGCCTTGCTAATGGCTATTTCGAGTAAACCTGAAGTGCTGAACAGAACGGCAATTTCACCATCGGCAACGTCGCCATAAGCTTTACTTATGCCAGGTATAGGGTACGACCGGCCTTTAATGTTCAGGGCAAATTTCCTGTTTTGTCCGATTTCGTTAAACTCTTTCGACGAAATATTAAGGAATACATTTTCGAAATTGTCAATGTATAAGACCCTTCCTCCAATGGTACTGCCATTAATCTGCGTTTGAAGGGTAATCAGCGGTTTAAGTTCATTTCTGACATCGCCGAGCTCCTCAATTTTTCCGCCCTGAGCCAGATGCACGGCAGCCTTCACAAACCGGTCGCGTGTTGAAAAAGTGAAAAAACCGGTATCCTGAGGTATCGAAAGTTCTACTATTTTTTCGGGGGTACTGTCAAACATCAGTGTAAAAACCCCATTATCGGCCCCGATAAAAAAGTGCTCTTTATAAAGTAAGGCTATATGAGGGTTCGCAGCCGATTCTTCCGTGTCAATCCCGACAATATGAACACTTCCGGCAGGAAAATAGGGATAAGCGTTCCGAAGAATAAAGGAAGCCTGTTTTACGCTGAAGGGCGGTATATGGTGCGTAATGTCAACGATTTTTGCATCCGGCAAACGACTCAGAATAGCTCCTTTAACCGCTCCGGAATAATGATCGCGGGGGCCCCAGTCTGTTGTTAATGTAATTACCGGAAACATACTCATGTTTTTTTCTGCTAATGCAAAATTACATTATCCACTTGTGAAACCAAGAAATATAAATTTAAAACGACCAATTTCTATAATATTGGCTGTTTTAAGGATGTTTTATTTTTCGCCTTCGCTGAAGGGATTGAATTTGTAACTTTGCTGAAACGAAAAGAAATGCTGCGACACATTGTTTTTTTTAAGGTTAATAGTGAAGTTTCTGTTGAATGGAAGGCTCAACTGCTATCAGAAGTAAAATTGAAACTCGAAACCTTGCCCATGCTTATTCCGGAAATAAAACAATTTGAGGTTGGAATCAACGTCTGTTCCGATGCAAAAGCGGCTGATCTGGCGCTAACCAGCGAATTTGAAAGTGCTGATGCATTAAAGACCTATCAGGAACATCCGGCACATCAGGCTTTTGTTGCCTGGAACCGGGATAAGTGCCCCAGGAGTTCAGTAATTGATTACTTTGTTTAATACCTGAAAGATGGCAGGGATTTTGTGCTATGTCAAATATGAATATTAACTTAAAAATGATGAGAAAGTTTTTTCTTTTTCTGGAAATTCCGCTGCTGTTGTCCTCCTGTAACCTCGAAGGCGATAGTCATGAACAATATACTGGTTATGTTAGTGTATATGAAACACAGATACCCGACAGTGCTATGGTAGGCGAAAATATTTCCATTCTGGCTAAAGCAATTGCCCCGAACGGCTGTTGGTCGAATCTCAACATCTATTTAGGCAAATCTGCCTCGGTTGATACGCTTTATGGAATAAGTGCAACCGGATTTTTTGAATCTTACGACGGAATATGCGCCGATGTGCTGGTTACAAAGGAAACAACCTTCGATTTTAAAGCTGATAAAGTCGGTACCTATATATTTGTATCCTATCTGGCGTCACTTGCTACTTCTATGGATACTTTAGTCGTTTATGATACCGTTTCCGGGAAAAAGTGAAACGTTCTTTCCAGGTAATTCTTTTTAGCCATGCTCATGCGTTTTGAAGGTGTGCGGCTGTTACCGCTGAATGTAGGGCTTTTTAGCAGAGGAGCTGCTGTCGCACTTCCCGGAATTGGCATTGTCGCTGCAGAGAAGGGCTTAAAAGCCACCGATTTGCTCAGGCATGAATTCGGCCATATTCTGCAATTCAGAAAGTGGGGATTCTTCTTTTTCTGGACATGCATCGCGCCTGCCAGCCTGCTGAGCGCACGAAAATCAAAACGTGATAAATCGTATAATCACATGCAATGCTGGACTGAGTGGTCGGCAAATTGCCTGAGTTATCATTACTTCGGTAAACCAGCGGATTGGGATTTTAAACACTATCCAATAGGTCCACCATCAGGCACAGATAATAATTTTCCGCGCAAATTGTCGGAAATATTAAACTAATGATTGCAGTTGGACTGAAAGGCAAATTAACAGAAGTCTGTAAATCAGGATAAATTGATAGACTCAGGCTCCTCACCTTCCTGTTGTTTTATCTGTGCTTTTTTCTTTTTGCTGCGCGATATCGAGATGTGGAAGAAATAGCCAAACCCCGCACCAAGAATAAACAGGAAAAGCAGCATCAGCGCAAGCGACATTTGTATTTCCCAGAAAAGCAATTTGAGTGTAGCTACTTCAGAATTCTGAACGGCAAAAACTACCAGCAAAACTGCTGCAATAATTGAGATAATAGCTGATTTTGACATAATGGCGGCTTTTTATGAAAGTATCCTCAAAGTTAGGTTATTTTTTATCTTTGTCAGCAAGCTGGCGAATCAGATTTAAATTTCGGACAATTCGGTTAAAGGAGCTTGTTGATAAAAGCATCATATTGGATAAACAGAATTCTGCCTTTTCTAAAATAATCTAACATGAAATCATTGAGAATCAACGTATTATTTATTGTTCTTCCGGTTTGCATTCTTCTGTTTGCCGGAATCGCGATGAACAAGAGTCAAAACAGGCATTATACAGCCACTCATTACATGCTGAGCAGGGTTGATCAGCCCCGGGAACCAGGTTATTTGCCCAATGACTGGATGGACAGGCAGCGCACCTTTCCTTATGGCTCTGTTAAGCAGGATGTTTACCTGAGTGCTGTAAGGCAAGCCCGCAATATGCAAAAGTATGCAAACCGTAGTGGCTATAACTGGCAGTTTGCCGGCCCTGCAAATATTGGAGGCAGGATTACCGATATTGAGATTCCGACAGGTTCATTTTCAACAATATTTATTGCTGCCGCTTCAGGCGGAATTCTGAAAACCACCAACAATGGTAATTCGTGGACAAATATTTTCAGTAATGCAGGCTCTGTTTCAGTAGGCGATATAGCTATTGATAAAGATAATCCTGATCTTATGTATGCCGGAACCGGCGAGGCAAACTCATCGAGCCAGAGTTTCAGGGGTGATGGTATTTATAAATCCACCGAAGGAGGCGATACCTGGCAACATGTTGGTCTTGAGTCATCTGCCTATATCGGACGCATCGTAATTGACCATGCCAATCCCGAAAAGGTATTTGCAGCTGCCTGTGGCAACCTTTTTACACCTGATGGTAACCGCGGGGTTTACCGAACAATGGATGGAGGAAATTCATGGGAAAGGGTCCTTTTTATCAGTGATTCAACGGCTGCCATTGATTTGGTACAACATCCTACAAATCCTGATATACTTTACGCAGCTATGTGGGAAAGGATGCGTGGCTTGAATTATCGCCGTTCTTTTGGCCCTTCATCCGGTATCTGGATGACTACCGATGGAGGCGACTCATGGGCTGAACTGACCAATGGTTTACCACAGGGCAACACAACAGGAAGAATAGGTTTGGCTATTTCACCCTCCTCGCCATCTTTATTGTATGCTTTTTACGATAACCAGAATGAAGTTGCCGTTTATAAAACCCTGAATGGAGGCCAAAACTGGTCGAGAACCAACGATGGCAACCTGCAGGGGATGAACAGTTCATTCGGTTGGTATTTTGGTCAGGTGAGGGTGAATCCCGATATTCCTGATATGGTTTATGTTATGGGAGTTCCACTTTATTTTTCATCTGATGGTGGAAATAACTGGTCGGAAATTGGTTCCAGCATGCATGTTGATCATCATGCTATGTTCTTTCATCCGGTTACCGGCAGAATATACGAAGGTAATGATGGCGGCCTTTATTACAGCGATGATAGCGGTTTTAACTGGACCAAGATGAATAATCTGCCAATTACCCAGTTTTATGATATAGAAATTGACCACCTGAATCCGGCAAGGCTCTATGGCGGTACTCAGGACAATAACACCGTCAGAACCCTTACGGGAGAAACTGACGATTGGGAAGCTATTCTGGGCGGTGATGGATTCTACAGCCTTGTTGACTATACAAATTCAAACATTATTTACGCCGAGTATCAATGGGGAGCGCTGCATAAGTCAACTAACGGAGGTAACTGGATGACCCCGATTAACAACTATTGGGCAAACGACAGGGTTAGCTGGTCGGCACCGGTTATCATGCATCCACAAGAACCGCAAACCCTCTATTTCGGTACTTACCGGGTTTGGAAATCAACCAATGGCGGTAATTCATGGATTGCAGTTAGTGGTGATCTTACCAATGGCGATGATGGTAGCACATTCCATACCATCAGTACCCTGGCAATTTCCCCGCTTGAGCCTTTGATTGTTCTGGCCGGAACCGACGATGGCAGGGTGCATATAAGTACAAACGGGGGATCGCTCTGGACAGATATCAGTAACGGTTTGCCCGAGCGCTGGATTTCAAGGGTAGCCACTGATCCGTTTGATGTCAATACCATCTATGTTACCCTTTCGGGTTTCAGGTGGGACGAGCCTCTGGCCCATGTTTATAAATCAAGCAATCTGGGGCAGACCTGGCAGGCAATCAGCAGCGATCTACCCGAACTTCCGGTAAATTCATTTATTGCTGACCCAACCCGTCAGGGCCGCTTGTTTGTTGGTACCGACGCCGGGGTTTTTATGTCAGGCAATCAGGGTGTTAGCTGGCAAAGTTTAAACGAAGGGCTTGGTAATGTTCCTGTAATGTCAATGAAAATTCATCAATCAACAGAAACACTTGTTATCGGCACCTACGGCCTTTCGGCCTATCGTCTTGATTTATCAGAACTGAATGTTGGAATGGTTGAATATACCGCTCCGGCCAGTGGCCTGACCATTGGCAATATTTATCCTTTGCCATTTACTTCAGGCTCATCCGGTAATATGTGGATTCCTGTTGTTTCAGCAACGTCAGCGATAGCCAAATTAACCATTACCGACCTTCTGGGCCGCCCGATTAAATCTATTTCCTCAGTGAATCTTACGGCAGGTGCAAATACACTTTCGTGGGATGGTCGTCAAGACAACGGCAGTAAAGCCGGTGCTGGCAACTATCTGGTGATTGTTGAAACGCAAGGGAAAAGAGCAGTTAAGAAATTAATTCTGTTGTAAAAGTAAAAGCCGGTAAATAAAAACCGGCTTTACTTTTTATTGTTCTTCTTTCGGATGTCCGGCCTGTTCTAGGTCGCGGCTTGATTTCAACAGATTGACTGTAAAGAGTGAAAGGTTTTTGATCTCAGCCAGTATGTTCAGATACAACATACTGTTACGGGTTCCGGTTTCATTGTTTTTGATTCGTTTTACCTGCTTCTTGCGGTTATCTTCCACAATTCTGAGAATATTCTGGTGGCGGGTGATAATCAGGTCGAAATCTTCGTAATTCTTCTTTTTCAGCATCTTCAGGACTTCTTCAAAAAGAAGTGAAATCTCACCGTTAAGTCTTGAAATTTCCTCAATCTGGACAGGGATCAGTGGTTTGTGATTGTTCTCTACGTGCTCAAAACTTGGGTTAATGATGTAGGAGATACAATGATTGATTTCGCGCAGATAGTCAATCGCCTGTACATAATAATGTCCCGATTCCACAGAATCTTCCCTAAGGTGAACCAGTGTTTTGCTGATGTTGTTTTTCAGCCTTTTGGTAGTGATATTAAGGTTTTCCGATTCATTTTTTGCACTTTTTAGGATTTTACGGTCTTCATCAACCAGGCCCATAATGGTTTCGTTGAAAATGGCTAAACTTTGCTGAAGAACCTGCTGAATGGTAAGAGAGCAACGTACGATAATGGTTTCGGTACTGAGTTCATCTGTTGGCATAGATCCTAAAAGATCATCTGCTTTACGGATATTGGAGCGGCGGACATGAATGCGATGTGTGCGGTATATCAGCACTCCGGCAAGTGTAATTAGGGTAAAGATAGCCACCATGCCGCCATAATAGATAATGACTGCTGCTATCAGGGAAACAGTAAATGCTGCCAATGCTGTAAAAAACCACCCTCCGATTACTGAAAGAACACCGGTAATGCGGTAAACAGCGCTTTCGCGACCCCAGGCTCTGTCAGAAAGCGAGGTTCCCATCGCAACCATAAAAGTTACATAGGTAGTTGATAAAGGTAATTTCAAAGAGGTTCCCAGTGCAATCAACATGCTGGCAACCACTAGGTTAACACTTGCTCTGAGCATGTCAAAGGCGGCACCTTCGGGCATTTGCTTGCGTGTAATTTCATCGGGTGGATTAAATCGTTGCTCTATCCAGTTATCAAACTTTTCGGGAACAAACCTGCTGACAGCATTGGCCATGTTGCGGGTTCCCCTGACAAGATTTCTCGATAAGATTGATGAATTAAACCTTTCGGTTCCTTCTCCCTGCCGGCTTAAATCAACAGATGTTTCAATAACTGAGCGCGCTTTCTTTGAAGTCCATAGGGTGTAAGCCATAACAATACCAGCTATCAGCAACATCCAGGTTTCTGTTTTGACATCATCGGCAAGGCCGGTCATTAAAAATGTTTCAGGATCTGCCCCCGGCACCGCGATAAAAAGCTGGTATGCCTTCAATCCTGCAAGGGGAACACCAATAAAGTTGACCAGGTCATTTCCTGCAAAGGCCATTGCCAGCGCGAAGGTTCCTGCCAGAACAACCATTTTAAGAACGTTCAGCCTGAAAATCAGGATACCCAACTGAAGCATAATCGTCCATCCGACCAGACTAAACAGCAATATAGCTGACGTGTGTTCTTTTATATATCCGAGTGTTTCGGGTGTGATAAACGAGGCTCCTTTGGCACCTTTAATCAGCATAAAATAGGTGATCCCGGTAATGGCAATTCCACCCCAGAGCGCACCAAAATATTTGAGGTTATGCCGCAAATTAAAGGTGAACAACATCCTGGTGATGTATTGTATCAGTGCACCGACACTAAAGGCAATGGCAACGGAGACAAGGATTCCGGTTATAATAGCCAGAGCTTTTGCTGAGTTGATATACTGGCCGATATCCTGCATTGTTTGTTCTGAACCGGCGATTTTAATAATTGCAATGGCAACCGAAGCCCCGAGCAACTCAAAAACGATAGAAACTGTGGTAGATGTGGGTAACCCGAAGGTATTAAACATGTCGAGCAGGATTACATCAGTAATCATAACTGCCAGAAAAATGATAATAACTTCGTTGAAATTAAATTCTCCCGGGTAGAAAAGACCTTTTCGGGCAATTTCCATCAATCCGCTGGAAAATGTGGCTCCAATCAGGACCCCGACACTTGCAACGATTAATACAGTGCGAAATGACGCTGCCTTTGCGCCAATGGCTGAATTGAGAAAATTAACAGCATCGTTTGCAACTCCGACCATAAGGTCTGAAAATGCGAGGAGAAACAGGACAACGACAAAAATAAGGTAAACACTCTCCATCAAAAAAGTATCAGTACATTGTGACTGGCAAAATTACGCAGTAGCTTAAATTTTTGCTGTTTCCAATGTTAAGTTAATGTTAAATAACACAAATTATTATTTGGTATTACTTGCAATAGCCTGGTTAACATTAATTACATGATCAGCAAGTTTTTCGCACTGGTTGAGCAGTTCAGCATAGTAAGCCGCCTGTTTATAAGGGAATTCCCCTGCGTCAACTTTTTGTTTGTGCAGCGAAATCAACTTATCGCGCATTTCATTAATTCTCAATTCAGTTTCTGTAGCTTTTGCAAGAATTCCCGGACGGTAATCTTTCGATAGATTATCGTTCATATTCGTAAGCGATTCATTTACAAGGTCGAATAATAGAAAGAGCGCGTCGCGCATTTCCTGGGTAAACCAGGCTTTGGCTTCGTTTTTATTTCTGATTGTCCTTTCCATTTGCATGCACTGGTCGGCTATGCTTTCGAGGTCATCAATTATTTTCAGCATTGATCTTACCCTTCTTGAATTGGCCTCCGATAAGTCGTTTTCAGTAATTTTTGTAATAAATTCAGCTATTTCACGCTCATATTCATCGGCTTGTTCCTCGCATTTTATTATGCGTTTCTGTATTTTTTCAAACTTACCTTCCCGTTTTTCAGTCAGATATTCCGGAATCAGGCTGAACATATAGGCAACATGCTTTCCGAACAGGTGGATCTCTTCGCGGGCCTGCAGCAACTCAACTTCGTTCATCGACATTAACTTCGACTTGAAATATTTGAGCCGATAGCTCTTCTTCTCGTTGGCCCTGAGTGGAATAATGATTTCCAGCAATTTCTTCAGTTGTGGAATAAACCAAACCAAAAGCAGGGTATTCACCAAATTGAAACCAGTATGGAAAACAGATAATCCAAGGGTAGAGATATCTCCATTCAGTAGCATGGTGTTGTTTCCGGCTAATAACCGGGCTGTCGCTGATGAAAAATCAATCATATAACGGAAGAAGATCAGCGCCCAGATTATCCCGATCAGGTTAAATAAAGTATGGCCTAACGCGAGCCGCTTAGCCGATGAATTGGCCATGATGGCTGCCAGGTTGGCGGTGATTGTTGTACCCAGATTCTCGCCCAGAATCATCGCAGCAGCATTATCGTAACCAATAAGTCCATTGTGGCACATTACAAATGTTAAAGCAATGGTTGCACTCGATGATTGAATCAACAGGGTGATGACCAGTCCTACACCAACAAAAAGCAGGTCAGATGCCAGTCCTGTATTGGTAAAGCCAGATATGATACCAACCAGTGGGGTTCCGTCTTCGATACCGGGAATTGCACTTTTCATAAATTGCAACCCCAGGAAAAGGAGTGCAAATCCGGTAATAAACTCTCCAATTGCTTTCTTTCTGGTACCTTTCATGAAAAGGAATGGCAGAGCCATACCAAGCATCGGAAGTAAAATGATGTTGAAATCAACCCTGAAACCAAAGTAGGATACGAGCCAGGCCGTAACAGTTGTTCCGATATTGGCACCCATCATTATACCCAAAGCCTGGGTAAGATTGAACAGTCCGGCGTTCACGAAACTTACAAGCATTACCGTTACCGCGGATGATGACTGTATGAAGCCTGTTACCAGGAATCCTGCACTTATTGCTCTGAAGCGGTTTGAAACAATGGATGAAAACACCTTGTGCATGCGGCTTCCTCCCAGCCGTTGCAGGGATTCGCTCATCAGTTTCATCCCAAACAAAAACAGGGTAAGTGATCCAAGAACCGATAAGACAGATATGAGTGAATCGAAAAAAAACATTTGTAAAATTTAGATAGGTTTAGGAGTCCACTGCAACAAAAGTAATCAGTTTAGGTATCCTTTCAAAATGGTGCAAAATAATTGCCCCGGATACTCATAAAAATAAAGTCTGATAAATATGAAATTAGTGGAAATTCATTAGCTTTGGTTCGCCTGTTGCAGGTTATAAAACTTAACAATTACTTAACATTGGCTTCGTTTTTCTGGCTTTATTCACCGCTACATTTGCCTGAATTTTTTAGATAATAATATCCACCTTTCATCTTTCCTGGTAATACATTCTAACACCATCAATAATCTATGAAACTTGATAAAATTTTTCATTTTCTGCTTCCGAAGGATCGCAAGTTTTTCCCACTCTTCTCAGAAGCATCAGCCAATCTGGTTAACTGCAGTATTGAGTTTCAGGAGCTGTTAAATTGTCACGACGAGGAAAAGCGGTCAGAACATGTCAAAAATGTAAAAAAATATGAGAAAATAGGCGATAGAATAACTGTTACAATTTATGATGAGCTGAACTCTACCTTTATTACCCCATTCGATAGAGAAGACATTCAGAAACTGGCAAATCGCATCGACAATGTGGTTGATTTGGTAAATACCTCTGCAAAGCGGATTCAATTGTATAAGCTTATCGAAATTCCCCCCGTGTTTTATAAAATGTCAGCTTTGCTGATTGAAGCTTCAAAAGAGATTGATGCAGTTGTTCAGGGACTGAACAAGATACACGACATTGCCAACTACAAGGAGCATTGTATCCGCATCAGTGAGCTGGAAAATGAATCAGATGCTCTTAACTTCTCTTATTTGTCTGAGATATTTGACCAGGAGACCAATGCCATCAGCCTGATTAAAAAGCGCGATGTGCTGAATTCGCTGGAAAAGGCCATGGATTGTTGCGAAGATGTTGCAGATGTTTTAAACACAATTCTGGTTAAATACGCCTAATCGCCATCCAATGGATATAAATTTCGTCCTCCTGATTGTTATCATTGTGCTGGCATTTGGTTTCGACCTGATAAACGGGTTTCACGATGCTGCAAATTCTATAGCAACAGTCGTTTCAACCAAGGTGCTTTCGCCATTTCAGGCGGTATTGTGGGCTGCATTTTTCAACTTTGTAGCCTATCTCGTTTTTCAACTCAACGTTGCCGATACAATTGCCAAAACTGTTGATACCAGTGCCATCACCTTAAATGTGATACTGGCCGGCCTTCTGGCATCCATTGTGTGGAACCTCCTAACCTGGTATCTGGGTATTCCATCCAGTTCATCACATACGCTAGTTGGCGGATTTGCCGGAGCTGCTATTGCCCACACCGGTGGGATTGATGTAGTTCATGCTGGCAAAGTACTTAAGATTGTATCTTTTATCTTTCTGGCCCCATTTCTGGGGATGGTGATGTCTTACTTTTTGTCTGTAATAATTCTCCATCTGACAAAACATGGGAATCCGGCCAGGCTGAACAAGTGGTTTAAGAAACTTCAGTTGCTTTCATCGGCATTGTTCAGCCTGGGGCATGGCGGAAACGATGCCCAGAAAGTGATGGGAATTATCGCTGCAGCCCTGCTGGTTTATTTCAATGGAGTGGATCCGGCTCTGATTCCCGATTGGGCGCATATTGAAATGCAGAATGGCAAAATTCACGATATTCCGCATTGGATCATACTGGGTTGCTACACTGCTATTAGTCTTGGCACCCTGATGGGTGGCTGGCGGATTGTAAAAACCATGGGGACGAAAATCACAAAAATAACTCCGTTTGAAGGAGTTGCTGCAGAAGGTGCAGGAGCCATGCTTTTGTTTGGCACCGAAGCATTTGGAATTCCTGTCAGCACCACGCATACTATTACCGGGGCTATTATGGGCGTTGGCTTAACCAAGCGCATTAGTGCCGTTCGCTGGGGCATTACCATCAACCTGCTGTGGGCCTGGATTCTTACCATCCCTGTTTCTATGGTGCTCGCCGCGATAATCTATTACCTCGTAAGCCTGTTTTAAAAACCTCCTTTTTATCAATCCGGATTTGTTTAATCTGGCATAAATCCGGAAAATTGTCCAATTTCTGCCTAATGTCTGCTGCATAGGGAATCATACTACCTTTGCCGGCTAAACAACAAGCATGATTAACACATTTCTCAATCGTCTGGGTATTGATCAATTAAAACCCATGCAGGAAGCTGCCATAAAAACAATTAAGCCTTCAACCGATACAATTATATTATCTCCGACCGGATCGGGAAAAACCCTGGCATTTTTGCTGCCGGTTCTGGAAATGATAGATCCCGGAAACCCCGGAGTTCAGGCGTTGATACTTACCCCTTCGCGGGAGTTGGCTCTTCAGATTGAGCAGGTTTTCAAACAGATGCAAAGTGGTTTCAAGGTAAATACCTGCTATGGTGGCCATCCGATGAAAACCGAACGCAATAACCTGAAAGAGCCGCCAGCATTGCTGATTGGAACCCCCGGGCGTATAGCCGATCATTTCAGACGTGGAACCATTGATCCTGATCCTATTGATATATTCATTATGGATGAGTTCGATAAATCGCTTGAACTGGGGTTTCGCAATGAAATGGAGTTTATTACCCAATGTCTTGGTAAAATTTCGACCCGGGTGCTGACTTCGGCTACAAACATTACCGAAATACCTGACTTCACCGGTATCGTAAAACCAGTTACGCTTGATTTTGCCGAGCATTCAGAATCGCAGAAGCTTGCGCTTTGCGCTGTAAGGGCCGAAGGGACCGACAAGCTCGAAGCCCTTTTCCGTCTTATCTGCCATCTCGGCAATGAGGCAAGTCTGATTTTTTGCAACCACCGTGAAACCGTAGAACGTATTAGTGGGCTGTTGTTGGCGAAAGAGGTAATGCACGGCATTTATCATGGAGGATTGGAACAGGAGGATCGCGAACTGGCCCTGATCAGGTTTCGCAATGGCACACATCATCTGTTGCTCACGACCGACCTTGCTTCTCGCGGACTTGATATTCCTGAAATCAAACATGTAATTCATTATCAGTTTCCTACGACAGAAACAGCCTGGATTCACCGAAATGGACGGACAGCAAGAATGCACGCCTCCGGCACCGCCTGGCTGGTGATGGCCGAAGAGGATTATTTGCCGGGTTTTATTTCTGAAAAGCCTGTATTTATTGAGGTTCCTGAAGATTGCGTGTTGCCCGGATTACCCGAATGGGAAACCGTATATATAGGAGCAGGCAAAAAAGATAAAATCAGCAAAGGAGATATTGCCGGTTTCCTTATGCAGAAAGGAATGCTGGCTAAAGATGAGCTCGGTAAAATTGAAGTGCTTGATTATGCGTCTTTTGCTGCAGTTAAACGCCAGAAAACGGACAAAGTACTCCGATTGGTTTCAAATGAGCAGATTAAGAAGAAATCGGTAAAAATAGATGTAGTGCGTTAAGTCAGTTTACCTTGAACTGATTATCTGAAATCGAAAAGGTTAAGGGTAAATTAATCCGGTATTTTGTAAACCATCGCATTCACATGCATACCAGCGCCTACCGAAGCAAAAACAAAATGATCGCCCGGGTTAAGTTTATGGTTGTCAACCTTATTCTTTACAATTTTGTTGTATAGAATTGGAAGTGTGGCAACAGAATTATTTCCAAGGTATGAGATGGTCATCGGCATCGAAAACTCCGGTCTGGTTTTAATTCCATAAAGTTCGTAAAGCCTGTTAATGATAGCATCATCCATTTTCTCGTTGGCCTGATGGATCAGGATGCGCTCAATATGTGAGATTGGTAAACCGCTTTTGTCAATTGCCATTTTAATGGCAGAAGGAACGGTTTTAAGCGCGTACTCATATAGTTTGCGCCCATTCATTTTCAGATAAAGGTTATCGTTTTCAGCAGGATTATATGACTTGTCCATCCTGAGTAAAAACGCTTGTTCAAGGGTATCGGTCCTTGTTGCATGGGTCAGTATTCCAACTGGTGTTTCACTTTCAAAGGCACTTAATACAACCGCTCCAGCTCCATCAGAATAAATCATACTATCGCGGTCGTGTGGGTCGCTTACGCGCGAAAGCGTTTCAGATCCGATAACAAGAATGTGTTTTGCATCACCGGAGGTAATATAATAGTTAGCCTGAATCATTGCCTGAAGCCATCCCGGACAACCAAAGGGCAGATCGTAAGCAACCGTAAACGGGTTGGCAATGCCAAGTTTGAACTTAACCCGTGATGCCAGGGCTGGCACAATATCAACCCGTGTACTGCCTGCTTTTACATCTCCAAAGTTATGAGCAACAATAATATAATCGAGCTCCTCTTTATTGATTCCCGAATCAGCTAAGGCTTTTTCTGCAGCAAAAAATGCGATATCGGAATTTACATGCTGATCCTCAACATATCTGCGTTCATCAATACCTGTAATCTGCTGGAATTTAGAGATAATCTCCTCGTTAGGCCTGTTAATTACCTCGCCGGTTGATTCAAAAAAAGTGTTTTTCAGGAAATCGACATTTTTTATTTGTCTCGATGGTAAGTAACTTCCAGATCCTGAAATGATTGAATATATATTTTTGTGCATTATGGTTGTTTCGAAGTGAGAAAAAAAATGGTTTATCTATATGGATGAATATAGAAAAACCTCATTGTCAGTGATTTAAGAAGTAAAAACAATTAAAAAAGTTTTTATTTTATTTTGCAAAGGTACTGTAATAATCATTTCCCCTGATTTCTCCGGATAGAAATATGTTGTATCGGTTTCAAATCTCTTCGGATAGGTTTAATAAACCCACAAAGTCATCAGTTTTCTGTAATTGCGAATGAGTAAAAAGCTGTTTTCCAAACTCAATAAGCGTATGGGTTTCAGGCAACCTTAGAAATGTAGTATCTAAATCATCCTCACCCAACCTGATGCGGTCGAGCGCATCGGCATCCTTTAGCAGCGCAACACTTAACCAATCAGCATCTTCCCGCGGTACTTCCCTGCCAATTGAATGCATAGTTACTGCTTTGCCAATTACAAGGATATCATCGTTGGTTGCTCCATTTTCATGGAAAAGGCTTCGGTAAGCAGGAAGTTTCAAATTGGCAGCATCCGTTCCATGACGGGTACAGTATCCATCGTGGGAGCGGGCCATGTCGTGTATGTAAGCAGCAAAAAATGAATTCCTCGTTTCTTTAATCTTTCCGGTAATTAGCCCTAGTTTCAGGGTATGAACCATTACGCGGTAAGTATGCATAATTCCGTGCAGCAGGCTGGGGTGATCAAATTGATCATCTGTTAGCCTGAAATCGCTGAATTTTATCTGATACTGCTTGTATAATGGGTTCAAAACAGGTGCTTTCTGAAAAGAGGACAATTAAACCGGTGTAATATTTAGGATTGACTGAAGGATAGGCCTTAATCCTGCAAAGAAAAATTCAACAGCTATAACCATCATAATCAGACCCATAAGCTTTATCATAATTTTATTGCCGGTGTCACCAAGAAGATTTATAATCTTTCCGGCACCAAGTAAAACAAACAAGGTAATAAGCAGGGTTATGACAATTGAAAGTATCAGAATTATTTTCAATTGGAAGGTGTGGCTGTCTTCCATCAAAACAATAGAGTTGGTGATAGCTCCCGGGCCGGCAATCATAGGTATGCCTAAGGGTGTGACCGAAATATCGTCAACATATTTCTTTACCATATCATCGTCCATTTTTATCCTGCTGATGCGGGCCTGCAGCATATCAAATCCCATGATGAAAAAGATGATGCCGCCGACGATACGGAATCCGTTCACCGAAATTCCAAAAAATTTAAACAGCAGTTGACCACCGAAGGCAAAAATCATCAGGGTGATAAAAGCTGTCAAAATTGCTTTTAAAGCGGTGCGTTTCCGTTGTTTGTTCGAAATATCTGCTGTCATGGTCATAAACACCGGCATCACTCCCAATGGATTGATGATGGTGAAAAACGATGTAAAGTAAAGCAGGGCAATGGTGATCAGTTCATGCGACATTCAACAAATATTTAAACTGTAAAAAGAACTGCCCTGCATTATTGATTGATTTTGCAGGGCAGGTAAAGTATTAATTATTGATTTTGGTATTTACAATCTCAAGAATGATCTTTTCCTCTTCGCGGGTTTTGCGTTCTATCTCAGCACCTTCGGCAAGCACTTCAGCAACAAATGCTTTGTCGTTGAGGCCGGAAGCATTTATTTTAACATTCAGAAATGCGCCCATTACTGCCGAACGAACTGCCAATGCTCCAACNNGCCCAATCCGAAAATTCTTCCCAACGATCGTCCCAGCCTGCTTTGTGCGATGAAAGATTGGCCACCATGGTTCCCAATGAAATTCCCAAGGCTCCCATATAGGCCGCTATTGACCCTCCTCCCGGAGCCGGAGATTCTGAAGCAGTTTCATCGGCAAAGGCGCTACAGCTCATATCCATCAGCTTTTTACCGGTATTTTCATTCAATACATACTCAATAATTTTTTCCTGAGGATTAAATGGCTTCAGGTCATCAAGCCCGAGCGATTTTACCGCAATTTTAATCAATTCAGCTTCTGAAACACCGACTGAGCGGTTTTGCTTTTTCAGGAAATATTTTCCGGCATCGGTGAAAACCTTAAGCGGGGCAAGCCCTACCAGTTCCGAACCACTTACACGCATTCCGCGTTCCTGTGCTTTCTTACAAGCCTCTTCAAAAGCAACATGCACTGGTGTGATGCTGATGTTGGTGAGGTTGATCGAAACCTGGGCAATTCCATACTCCTCGATAAACCAGCCGATGGCTTTGCAGGCCTTTAGTGAACCGGGAATATTGATCTGGTTTCCTTTCTCATCTTTCATTATTTTGCCGGTTACTGAATTGCCTTCGCGCATCGGTCGGCCTTTTTCACGAATATCGAAGGCCACGGCATTTGCCCTGCGGGTTGAAGTCGTATTCAGATTTATATTGTAAGCAACCAGGAAATCTCTTGCACCAACCGCAATAGCACCTGTTTTCGGTAAAAATTGAGCGGGCCCGAAATCAGGTTTCCACACGGGATCAGAAAACTTTTTACTCAGCCCTTCATATTCTCCTGAGCGGCAATTAGCCAGGTTTCGGCGTTCGGGGCTTTTTGCAGCGTTTTCGTAGCAAAAAACGGGAATGCCGAGCTCTTTGCCAATCCGTTCGCCAAGAAGGTGAGCATACTTAACAGTTTCTTCCATGCTTATATTGGCAATGGGCACCAATGGACAAACATCGGTAGCGCCAAAGCGCGGATGAGCCCCGGTATGTTTGCTCATATCAATCACTTCCATGGCTTTTTTCACCGCCCTGAAAGCTGCTTCAATCACCTGTTCGGGTTCACCGGCAATGGTAACCACCGTGCGGTTGGTTGCAGCGCCCGGGTCAACATCAAGTAGTTTAACGCCATCAACAGTTCTAATCTGGTCGGTAATCTGCTGTATTACAGCCATATCGCGCCCTTCACTGAAATTGGGAACGCATTCGATAATTTGTTTCATTGTATTTTTGGTTTGTTGAGTTATATTTAAACAAAAATGCGCAGGGCACAGGGCTCAGGGCTTAAGGCATAGGGTTGCATTATCTTTATGAGATGAGTGTTTTTCTGAAATTTGTGATCTTTTTACTTAAAGTGATAAGTTCAGGGAAGATTTCAAGCCTTTGATCCTGATTTATAATTTTCCTGTGCTCGAAAATATGCAGAATATTAGCACATTCAAACAGAGATCTGCGCGAAATATTGAGATAGTTGGCAAATTCCTTATCCGAATAGGATCCTGATCCTTCGGCAATATTGTTTGTAATACTCATACCTGCCGATCTGAGTTGTTCTGCAAATTTATATAGTCTTTTTTCATCGGCGAGATCGGCTATATTGAATAACTTTTCAGACAAAATAATTCCCTCTTTCCAAATATCAAGTTGTTCAAATCTGAAATCGTTCATGATCCAAAGAATATTATGTTTCCAATATTTTTAACATTTGCTCTGTGCTCTGCGCCCTGAGCCCCTTGTCCTAAGCCAATTATCTAAAAGAAATTATCCGCCCGTTCAAAATTACGGTATCAACTTTATTGCTTCCGTAAGCATAAGGCATAAATTCTATTGAAGGTAGAGGCTTTGTAATAAACACATTGGCGGTTTTTCCGATGGTGATACTGCCCAGCTCGTCGCTCAGGTCCATCGCATAAGCTCCATTGATGGTGCAGGCATTTATGGCTTCTTCAGGAGTCATGCGAAACATAATGCTGCCCATCGAAAGAATAAGCTGCATATTTCCCGAAGGGGAGGAACCGGGGTTAAAATCGCTGGCAAGGGCAAGCGGCAATCCTGCATCTATCATTTTCCGGGCTGGAGCATGAACCATATTCAGAAAAAATGCTGCTCCCGGCAAAAGGGTGGGCATGGTTTCCGAACTAAGTAATGCTTCAATTTCTTCGTCTCCGGTAAATTCGAGATGATCAACCGAAAGGGCATCATATTTAACGCCAATTTGTATCCCACCCGAATAATCGAGTTCATTGGCATGAATTTTTGGTTTCATTCCATGCTTGATCCCAGCCATCAGAATACGTTCGGTTTCATCGGGGGTAAAAAATCCTTTATCGCAAAAAACATCAATAAAATCAGCCAAATGACTGGCTGCTACTACAGGGATCATCTCATTGATAATCAGATCAACATACTCATCCTGCCTGCCTTTATATTCAGCCGGGACCGCGTGTGCTCCCAAAAATGTAGCTTTTATGGTTAATGGACTGATGGCTTGCAGCTTGCGAATCACCCTCAGCATTTTCAGCTCGTCTTCAAGGTTGAGTCCATAGCCGCTTTTTATTTCAACAGCGCCGGTTCCGAACGAAATTATTTCATTTAACCTGGCAAGCGCCTGCTCAACCAAGTCATCTTCAGAAGTGTTGTGCAGCCGTTGAGAGGAATTGAGAATTCCACCTCCCCGTTTGGCTATCTCTTCGTAGGAGAGACCTTTAATTTTGTCAACATACTCTATTTCGCGGCTGCCGGCATAAACCATGTGGGTGTGCGAATCGCAGAAGGATGGAAAAACCATACCGCCTTTAGCATTCAGCATTTTACATTCGTCAAATTCAGGGTCTTGTTCCCGCATTTCGCTGATCGGGCCGAAGGATTTTATCTTGCCATCCTCAATCAGCAAATAGGCATTGTCAATGGTTTCAAGATCAGACATTTCAGCTCCGGATTTAAGCTGAATATTTTCGGGAACTATACCGACCAGTTTCCTGATATTGGTAATCAATAATTTTTCGGCCATGATCTTAAGGATTTGTTTGGTGATTTTTTCAGGACATTAATATCACAAAAAGTGATGCAAAGTTAGCAAAACACTTTTAGAGATATAACGGACATGATAAAGGTTGTAATGTTCTGTAAAAAGATTTGACCAATATGCCTGATTACTCAAGGAATAATCAGATTCGCTTAGGATTAGATTCAGGAAATTGATTGTAAATCCGTATATTTACAATCTGTTTGATAGAAGGGCGATATTTTTCAATGCCGTGACTTTGCCGATTTAATTATCTATAGCGCATTATCCTGACGTCAAACCTGTTTGAATCTGATTTCTATGCTGCAGCATTTGAAAAGCAGGTCTGTTTTATGGTAAAAGCAGTTCGCTTTCTAACAAATCACCCGAAAAAGTGTTTAAAGTATAAACCCAATTAAAGATTACTATGAAAACCAATTTCACCACTTTCAAGGCTTTTAGAACGAAGGTTCTGGTTCTGTTATTTACAATCTTTTCTTTTGCTTCTGTATCCCTGGCTCAGACTTATAATTACGACTACCAGGATGGAAGAATATATTTCAAATACAAGGATGATGCTTCCGTTGATTTCTCGGTAAGATCCGATAATTCGGTTGATATTCAGAGCATTCCGTTCGTTGCCGCGCTTAGCAACGATTTCAGGCTGAAAGAGTTAACCAGGCCTTTTAATTTGAACAACGATTCAAAACTTCTGAGAACCCTGATGCTCGAATTTGAAGATTTCGATAAAATTGACCAGATTATTAACAGGTTAAAGCAGGTTCCTGAGCTTGAGTATGTTGAAATGGTCCCTTATGACCGGATTGACTATGTTCCTAATGATAGTCTCTATGTTTTATACAACGGTCCCCAAAACTGGAATTGGCACCTCGATGTGATTCAGGCTGAACAGGCCTGGGATATTTCCAAAGGTTCTTCTGAAATAAGAGTGGCTATTGTTGATAATGCCGTTTGGGTTGACCATCCAGATCTTGCCGGTAAAATTGTTGCACAACGCGATACTTACTACAATACGAACAATGCAAATCCACCCACTTCTGGTGATCCTTCAGAATGGTCGCATGGCACCCATTGTGCAGGCCTGTCAGCCGGAATAAGCGACAATGGGATCGGAATAGCTTCAATAGGGTATAACGTCAGTATTATTGCGGTGAAAGCTGCTGCAAATACCAATTCAAATGGAATTTACGGTTATCCCGGAATTCAGTGGGCTGCTAATAATGGGGCTGATGTAATTAATATGTCGTGGGGCGGACCGGGTTATTCTCAGACCAACCAGAATACAATTAATGCAATTCACAACATGGGTATTGTTATGGTTGCTGCTGCTGGTAACGATAATGTAAGCACGCCGCATTACCCTTCTGCATATACAAATGTAATTTCTGTTGCCTCTACTGATTTTAGTGATGAAAAAAGTGATTTCTCAAATTTTGCCACTTCTGTTGACCTGAGTGCACCGGGCGGTTCTGCTGCCGGTGGGCCATCAGGATTGATGAGTACTACATTTAGTTCCTCAACTTATGGGAATTATGAGCTTTTCTCGGGAACCTCAATGGCTTCACCAATGGTAGCCGGACTTGCTTCTTTAATTTTATCGATAAATCCGCTGCTCACCCCCGATCAGGTTGAGGAAATATTAAAATCTTCAGCCGATGATATTTATCCTCTCAACCCTGACTATATCGGCATGCTTGGAGCAGGCAGGATTAATGCCTACCAGGCTGCAATAAGCACGCCTTATCAGCCAACTGCTGATTTCACAACAGAAGTTACAACAATTACTCCCGGTGGAAGTGGTATCTTATTTACTAACCTTTCAACCGGTGCACCTTCAGAATATGAATGGACTTTTGAAGGTGGCAACCCGGCTTCATCAACCAGCGCCAATCCGCTTCCTATTAGGTATTCAACACCAGGCGTTTATGATGTTTCCCTTACTGTAACCAACGATTTCGGAACCAATACAGTTGTTTTTCCAGATTATATTACCGTAACTACAACTCCATCACCTTATGTTATGATAAGTGTTGCCGATACCTTGCCCTGTATCAGTAGCCCGGTAATCTTGACTGATAATTCATTGTATGATCCAACCGCATGGGAGTGGAGTATAAGCCCTTCGTCTTATCAACTTGTAAACGGATCAAGCCTTAATTCTCAGAATCCTGAAGTTGAATTTATGGTTCCCGGCCACTATTCAATCAGTTTATCTGCCTGGAACGATAATGGAGTTTCATCAAAGAGTTATGAAAACTTCATTCACGCTCAGGGAGCAGTTCCTTCCTATACGGTTGATATGGAAGATATGACCACAGGGTATATAGCTTTATGGGATACAATTAAATCGCAATCGGCTGTTGATTCGCGTTCGGCATTTGAAAGCAATTACAGCATCCACTTCCATGGCGATCCGGTTCCGGTTGGATGGAAAGGGAGTCCTACCTCAGGAACCCCTGATCAGGCATGGATTGAAAACAGACCGTTTCATGCCGAAGCATCCATTTGCAATGTTGATGCCACCGGAATGGACAATGTAGCACTTGAATTGGATCTTCGTCAGACCTACAGCCTTGGTCCGCGTTACTCATGGTTCAGGGTTTTGGCAAATGGCGTTCAGATCCCCGATGATGAAGGAGTGATGGATTTTAACCCTGAAACCGCCGGGGATGATCCGTGGAAACGCCTTACTTTTGATCTTACAGCATACGCAGGTTCAGTATTTAACCTCACCTTGCAGGCTGCTAACAGGTTTTCATACCATGTTCAGGGTGAAGGGGATAATGTTTTTATTGATAATATCAGTATTATTAACACAACCTCAGCATCGCAGATTGTAGCTGAAAAACCTGATTTAAAGGTTTATCCAAATCCAAGTAACGGAGAATTTTACCTTTCGGTTAATAATATTGAAGGGGCTGTCGGAATTAAAGTAGTTTCTCTGCTGGGTAATGTGGTTTACAATGCCAGCAACATTCCGGTAAACGGGAATTTAAACCGCAAGCTTGATCTTTCGAATCTTCCTTCAGGAATTTATCTTTTGTCGGTAAGTAGCGATAAACAGCAAATGAACCGCCGGATTATCATCAAATAGAATTTCTTTTCAACAGATAATTAAATGCCTTAACTTATGTTGTTAAGGCATTTTTTTTTACTTTTGGCACCTCGGGATTTTAACAAACATTAAATACAGAACTATGAAATTTGGAAAACTACTCAGTTTTGCGGTAGCTATTTTACTGACTACCAACCTGATGGCAGAAATTGTTACACAAGAAAATGCCAGCAGGGTTGCACGTAACTTCGTTTATGAACAACTTGTTCAGGACGGCATTGCTGTTAATATTGACGATATCACTTTGCAGCTTGCTGAGGTACGTGAGATGAACAACCAGCCGGTTTATTATGCATACAACCTGGCTAATGGAGGATTCATAATTATTTCTGCTGATGATATTTACACCCCGGTTATCGGGTATGCACCAGAAGGTGTTTTCCCTGCCGGTAACTCAAATAAAACTTTCAGGAGTTTTATCCAGGAATATGCCGATCAGATTGAATTTGGCCGCGCCAATAATGTGAGAGCTGCTGCAGATGTATCGCAGGAATGGGATTATTTTACCAACCTGACAACAGCAAGGGTTAGCCTTGAAGGCGATCGTGATGTTGAACCATTGCTCGCCATCATGTGGAATCAAGACAATCCTTACAATGCTTATTGCCCTGAAGATGCAGCAGGCCCGGGTGGTCATGTTTATGCAGGGTGTGTAGCAACAGCGATGTCAATGATTATGACTTATTATCGCTACCCTCTTCAGGGAACCGGTACCTATTCATATAACTGTCCGCCTTATGGTACACAGACTGCCAACTTTGGCCAGACCTATTATAACTGGGATGCTATGCTGAATTCAATAACTGCAGGAAATGGCGTTGCAGTCAATGCAATTGCCGAGTTGCAATATCATTGTGCTGTTTCGGTTAGAATGGGCTTTTCTCCTGATGGTTCGGGGGCCTATAGCCAGGATGTTCCTGCTGCAATTAAGAATTATTTTGGTTATTCTACCACAGCACAGCATGTTCAGAAAATGTCTTACACAACTTCAGCCTGGGAGAATATGATTATTTCCAGCATTGATGATAAGAAACCATTGTATTATTCAGGACAGAGTTCTGATGGAGGACACGCTTTTGTATTAGATGGCTATCAGATTACTGCCACAGGCAAACTTTTCCATTTTAATTTTGGATGGAGTGGTTCAGGTAATGGTTATTTTTCACTGACAGACGTTGGAGGATTCAGCGGTTCACAGGCAATGGTTAGAAATTTCTTCCCGAATCCGGCAAATTATCCATATGATTGCGATTCACATGTAATTACCTCTCCTATGGGGATTTTTGAAGACCGCAGTGGGCCACTGGGTAATTATCTGGCTAACAGTGCTTGTACCTGGCTTATTGCCCCAACCGATTCTGTATCAAGTATTTCAATTTCTTTCAACCAGTTTGAAATAGCTGAAGGTGATTCCATTAAAATTTATGCCGGTGCAGATGAAAATGCTCCGTTACTTGCAAGTTATGGTCAGAATTCGGGTACAGCACAGGTTACAGCCGAAGGCAACAGGATGTTTATCAAGTTTCTAACCGACGGATCAAACCAGGCTGATGGTTTTCAGGCTGAGTTTTCGTCTGCATTTCCAGTGTATTGCACAAACAGTGTTACCAATCTGACAGAACCAACCGGATTTTTCTCTGATGGCAGCGGATCCTACAATTATAATAATAACAGTGTTTGTAAATGGAAAATTAACCCTGGCGATGGCGCGAAAGACCTGACCCTTGTTTTCTCTTCATTCGATCTTGAATCGGATAAAGATTTCCTGCGGATTTATGCTATTCCTACAAATCAGTTGCTGGGTACTTTATCAGGCAATGTGATTCCCGATCCGATTGTTTCTCCTACAGGTCAGATGATGATTATGTTTTCATCAAACGGTTTTAACAACAACCAGGGTTTCGAAGCTGAGTATTACATCACCAATGTAAATACTACCGTTAAGGATTTTGCACAAAACCTGGCAGTTTATCCAAACCCTGCTTCTGGCTATACTGAAGTTAAATTTAATCTTAACGAGCGGACCCGGGTCAATTTTGTTCTTTACAATCTGATTGGCGAGCAGGTGTATAGCGAGTCTTCTGATTTTCAGGCTGGTTTCGTTAATAAAAGGTTGCAATTGGGCAATCTTGCAGGCGGGGTTTATATGCTTCGCATCAACAGCGAAAATGGCAGTGTTACACGCAAATTGGTTGTAGAATAAATTTCTGAATTGAATCTTTATATGGAGGCTATCATATTGATAGCCTCTTTTTTATTTTTGTTATTAAGTTTTACTTACTTTTGACATCTCACACTTACATACAACAAAATATGATTAAGAGGACAGGATTTTTACTTTTGGCCATAGCCTTTTCATTTACTGTTTTTGGAGGCAACATTAACCAAAGTGAAGCTGCAAAAGCTGCAATAGCGTTTATGCATAGCAGACTGAGTTTGTCAGAGAAAGTTGATTTTGCCGCGCTTAGCACTTCTGATATTCTTGAAATTGAAGCAGGTATGTCGAAAATATTTGCAGTTAATTTCAGCAGCGGTGGATATGTTCTTCTTGCCGGAAACGACGCATCTGTTCCGGTATTGGGCTATTCGTTTGAATGTAATTATAACGGCAGTTCTCTTCCACCTGCTTTTGAAGCGTGGCTCGAAGGGTATAAGCTTCAGTTGAATGATTTGGCTATTAACAATGTACCATCAACACCAGAAATTATTCAGCAATGGGATGAATTGCTTAATTATAATCCTGATTCTGGAATTGGTTCACGCAGCACAACCCAGGTAAACCCCTTGCTTTCCTCCACCTGGGATCAGGGTGCACGATATAATGAATTGTGTCCGGAAGATTCGAACGGGCCGGGTGGTCATGTATGGTCAGGTTGTGTTGCTACAGCTATGTCGCAGGTAATCAATTACTGGCGTTACCCATTGCAGGGGACTGGTTCTCATGGTTATAACTCTGATTATGGTTATTTATCGGTAAATTTTGGACAGTCGTCCTACGACTTTAATCAGATGAACAGCAATATTGGTGGTGAAAACAACTACGAAATGGCTGAAATCCAATACCATTGTGGTGTAGCGGTGAATATGATGTATTCACCAAACGGTTCAGGTGCTTACAGCGATGATGCAGCAGCGGCACTCCGGAATTATTTTGGATATTCGTCCCAATTAAGCCTTGAATATAAAGATGAATACTCAGACAGTGAGTGGGCTGCTTTGCTTATGCAAAATCTCGACAATGGATACCCAATGTACTATCATGGTTTCGGATCAGGAGGCCATGCATTCAACGTTGATGGCTATCAGGGAACTGACTATTTCCACTTTAACTGGGGATGGAGTGGCTCGTACAATGGGTATTTCTATCTGAATAATCTGAATCCCGGCGGTAATAATTTTTCAAATGGCCAGGGTGCAATAGTCAATTTTTATCCAGGAAGCAATTATCCTTATTACTGTAATGGGGTTACAACACTTACCAGGCATAACGGCAGTATTGAAGATGGAAGCGGGCCAATTGAGCCTTATACTTCAGGGCTTAACTGCGGCTGGCTTATTGCCCCGGATGATTCTATTTCAGATCTCACCCTGGTTTTTGATAAGTTTGATGTAAGCCAGGATATTGATGTGCTGAATGTGTATGATGGTCCTGATGCAAGTTTTCCGCTGCTTGGCAGTTTTACAGGTAGTGCCATGCCTCCTTCACTCATGGCAAGTGGCGATAAGATCTATATCGAATTTATGACATCGGGAAATCAGGGAAGCGGATGGAAAGCTCACTATACCAGTAGTATTGTAAATTATTGCTCCGGGCTAACAACCATTACTGAGCCTGAAGGGATAATCAGTGACGGAAGCGGTAATCGTCCATATCATAACAATACTGTTTGTAAATACAAAATAACCCCCGAAGGAGCAACAAGTATCCTACTGTCATTCAATAGTTTTGATACTGAACCGGTTAACGATATTGTAAGGGTTTACGATTATGTTACACAAACCCTTATTGGTACTTATTCGGGCAACGAAATTCCAGCGGATATCATTGTTCCTTCGTCCAAAGCATACGTGATATTTGTCAGCAATAGCGATATTCAGGGCGAAGGTTGGGAGCTCTCATACTCAGCCCTGACAACTGGCTTGGATGAGATTAATACCTCAATTGCTGGTCTGAAACTCAGGTGTTACCCGAATCCTGCAAAAGACTACCTTAGGGTTGAATTAACAAGTTTGGAGCCAACCCTGGTAAGCCTGAGCTTGGTCTCAGCCGATGGCAGGCAGGTAACTTCTCAGGAATCTAAAATAGTATCAGGCAGTAGTATTGTTCTGCTCAATACCGGCAATATTCGCCCGGGCATCTATTTTTTGAAGTATTCATCTGCTGATGGAGGGGGAATGCGAAAAGTGATTGTTAACAGGTAATTGGCTAAAAGTCATGAAAAAAGGCGGTTTGTTCAACCGCCTTTTTTTTATGACCTGTCTGTCTCTTTGTCGTAAGCCTTGATAATTTTAGAAACCAGCTTATGGCGAATCACATCCGTTTCATCCAATACGACAATATCAATACCCTGAATATCTTTCAGGATTTTAGTAGCCTGAACCAAGCCCGATTGCTGGTTGCGTGGAAGGTCAATCTGGGTGATATCGCCGGTAATAAAAAATTTGGCTGAACGTCCCATGCGGGTAAGAAACATTTTAAGCTGGCTCGATGTAGCATTCTGGGCTTCATCCAAAATGGCAAAAACATTATCGAGCGTTCTACCGCGCATAAAAGCAAGAGGAGCTATCTCTATGGTTCCGTCTTCCAGGTAAGTGAGTAGTTTTTGAGGCGGAAGCATGTCGCGCAAAGCATCATACAATGGCTGCATATAAGGATCAAGTTTCTCCTTCATATCACCCGGGAGGAATCCAAGATTCTCGCCTGCTTCAACAGCCGGCCGGGTTAAGATTATGCGCTTGACTTCCCGGTTTTTTAACGCTCGTACGGCTAATGCCACGGCTGTATAAGTTTTACCGGTTCCGGCCGGGCCTATGGCAAAAACCATATCATTTTTTGCAATACACTCCACTATCTTTATCTGATTGGGAGTTCTCGCCTTGATAATCATTCCGTTACGACCATGAACAAGTACATCGGGCGGACTATCCTTTATCATGCCGTTGGTATTACCCGGTTCGGCAAGTTGTTTGATATCGTTTTCGGTAATACTTCCAAACCGTTCAAAATGAATAAGAATCAGGTTAAAAAGCGATTCAAAGGTTTCAATTTCTGCTGGTTCACCAATAACCTTAATAAATTCACCCCGGGCAATGATTTTTAGTTTGGGAATTAATTCCTTGATTGCATTAAGGTTGCGATCACCCACTCCGAAAAGTTCAAGTGGGCTGAATGATTCTATACTGAAGACTTTTTCGTTCATTGAGTTAATTTATGGCATTTCATTGTAAGGATGATTTCAGGCCTTAAAAGTAGGAAAATTTTGAAGGCAAGGATTTGGTGTTGAAGCAAAGCATTAAGGTAAAGAGAATTTGATTTCCGGATAACCGATAAACAAATCTGACTTGCTATATGGGAGAATATTTTCTTCTTTAACTAAGTTTCCCCCGAAATTCCTACTTTTGAACTGAAATTATATTGTATGGAATTCAGAAAGGAAACGGATTTTCTGGGAATGAAAGAGGTGCCAGCTGATGCACTTTATGGGATACATGCTGTTCGTGCCCGTGATAATTTTCCTGATCGCACACCCTTTTACGAGGAGTGGTATCGGGCCATGGGATTGGTAAAACAGGCATGTTACATTACGGCAAATTCCTTTTTTAGTGCTATTAGTAATAAATATGAAGACGGCAATACTCCGGTAAAAACAATCTCTCCGGAGGTGATGGCCGAACTAGAAAAAGTAGCTGCAGAAGTGGCCGAAGGAATGTATTTTGAGCATTTTATAGTGCCCGCCATAAATGGTGGTGCCGGTACCAGCATCAACATGAATGTGAATGAGATCATCTCCAATGCTGCGCTCAAAAAACTTGGTCATAAGCCCGGCGAATACGCTTTGATAGATCCTACTGAAGTTGCTAATGTATTCCAGAGTACGAACGACGTGGTTCCTACTGCTTTAAGAGTAGCAGTGATGTTTTTGCTGCAGGAGCTGGAGATTTCCATTAATGAACTCCGCAGCGGATTTGAGACGCTTGAAGGCCGTTACCGCGATAACCTGCGGGTGGCTTATACACAAATGCAGGAAGCAGTGCCATCTTCATTTGGCAAGTTGTTCTCTAATTACAGCGATGCGCTTTCGCGTGATTGGTGGCGTGTTTCAAAGTGCTTTGAACGCATAAAAGTGGTGAACCTTGGCGGAAGCGCAGTAGGAACTTCGGTTGCCGTTCCCAGGTTTTTCGTTATGGAAGTAGTTCAGCAACTGCAACACCTGACAAATCTTCCACTAACGCGCGGCGAAAACCTCACCGATACAACCAGCAACCTTGATTCTTTTGTTGAGATTAATGCTATTTTAAAATCACTCGCGGTAAACCTCGAAAAAATAGCCAACGACCTGAGACTGCTTGCTTCTGATCTGGTAAAAAACGGTGGAATTATCCTGCCTCAAAAACAGGTTGGCAGCTCCATTATGCCGGGAAAAGTAAATCCAGTGATACCTGAATTTGTGATCAGTGCCTCCCACCAGGTTTATGCCAACGATAGCTTGATTTCAGGCCTGTGTGCCCAGGGATGCCTCGATCTGAATGCTTATCTGCCGTTAATCGGCCATTCGCTCATTGGTAGTCTGAAACTATTGACCGCTTCATGCCAGACCATGCTTGAAAACATGGTAAAAAGCCTGGAAGTGGATGCCAGAACAAGTTACGATACTTTGATGCACAGCCCGGCAATTACCACAGCACTCAGTCCAATCATTGGCTACCACAAAGCCTCTGAAGTGGCTAAAATGATGAAAAATACAGGTAAAAGCATAATTGATCTGAATGAAGAACTCAAACTGATTCCCCAAGAGAAGCTCGACGAACTTCTCAAGCCTGCAAATCTTTTAAAGGCTGGATATTCGGTAAACGATCTTTAATTTCGGATTTTNNATGTCCAAAGGCAAAGATACAAAACCACACATCGGCATTTTTGGCCGGCGCAACAACGGTAAAAGTTCGCTGATAAATGCACTGGCAGGGCAGGAGCTGGCAATTGTTTCGGAAGTGGCCGGCACCACCACCGATCCGGTGAAGAAATCCATGGAAATTCCCGGCATTGGTCCGGTAATCCTGATAGATACAGCCGGAATTGACGATGTAGGCGATCTGGGTTCAAAGCGGGTGGCCAAAACCCGCGAAGCNNGAAGCCGAAAAAAGCCTGATTGCTGATTTTGAAGACAAAGCTGTTCCATTTTTCATTATTCACAATAAAAAAGACCTGCATCCGCTGGATGAAACTCTTCGCGCGGATATCACATCCAAATATCAGGTTCCGTTAATTGATCTGAGCGCTGTGTTTCAGCCCGATGTTGATCAGGTAGTTTCGGTATTGCGGAAACTAATCCCTGAATCAGCTTACAATGCCCCAAGCCTGTTGGGCGATTTAATCTCTTACGGCGATGTGGTGCTGCTGATTACCCCCATTGACATAGAGGCTCCTGAAGGTCGGATGATTCTGCCGCAGGTTCAGGCCATACGCAATATCCTCGATCACGATGGTATAGCTGTGGTTTGCAAGGAGCGTGAAGTGGACAGCTTTATCCGCCGCATGAGTCCCAAACCTTCACTGGTGGTTACCGACAGCCAGGTTTTCCTGAAAGCGGATGCTTCAGTACCGAAAGATATTCCCCTGACAAGTTTCAGCATTCTTTTAGCGAGACAGCGTGGCGATTTTCAAAATTACCTCAAAGGCACACCACACATCGCTAATCTGAAAGACGGCGACCGGATTTTAATCCTTGAATCCTGCACCCACCATGTTTCCTGTGATGATATCGGCAGGGTAAAGATTCCTCGTTGGCTCGGTAATTATCTTGGCAAAAAACTAGAATATGAAGTTGTCGCCGGATTGACCAGCCTGCCGCGCGACATACACGAATATGCCATGGTTATTCAATGTGGGGGTTGTGTTATTACACGTAAGCAGATCATTAACCGCCTGAAACCTGCTGTGGATGCCGGAATTCCGGTTACCAACTATGGCATGGCTATTGCCTGGGTACATGGAATTTATCACAGGGCGGTAGCACCATTTAACGGAAATAAAATGGATAAAGCTGATTATTTGTGATTTTCGTTTAAACTTTACCTGTGTTCAACTTGTTGATTTTATGCTAATTGTTAAAAGATGAATATTGTAATAACCGGTGCATCCTCGGGAGTGGGTCGCGAAACGGCAAAAGCTCTCGCTGCGATAAAAGGAAACAGCGTGGTTCTTATTGCACGTAACAAACTTAAAATTCAAACTTTAGCCGGTGAATGCAACATCCTCAGGCAGGAGACATGTGTATTTCCGCTGGCATTCGATCTCGGCTCAGGTGACTATACCAGTCTCACTCCGCAAATTCTTCAGCATTTCAAACACATTGATATCCTGATAAATAACGCCGGCCAGTTGCTGAATAAAGCAGTTGGTAACATAACAGCGACTGAAATTGATAGTGTTTTTAATGTCAACTACAAGGCTCCGTTGTTGCTATCACAGGCACTGCTGCCATATATGGCTCAAGGTTCACATATTCTCAATATCAGTAGTATGGGTGGGTTTCAGGGAAGTGTGAAATTTCCTGGTCTCTCGGTTTACAGCTCGAGCAAAGGAGCATTGGCAATACTAACGGAATGCCTGGCGGCTGAGCTGACTGAAAAAAAAGTGTCGGTCAATTGTCTTGCTTTTGGAGCTGTGCAGACCGAAATGCTATCTAAAGCTTTTCCGGGATACGAGGCTCCGGTATCGGCAGAAAAAATGGCTGAATTTGTCGCCGATTTTGCATTAAATGGGCATAAATTTTTCAACGGAAAGGTTTTGCCTGTATCTTTGTCGACGCCGTGAAAATTGAAACTGCTCAAAATACACCTTCCATTTCTGATTGTCTAGCCAAAGACGGAATAGTTGAACGGATTGAAAATCAGGTAATTTACGTTAGGATATTGAGTGTGAGTGCCTGTGCATCCTGTCATGCAAAAGGGGCATGTTCATCAATGGATAGCCGGGAGCAATTAATTGAAGTAGATAAAGCTGATTCACCGGATGTTAAACCCGGCGATATAGTTCAGATCAGCATGAAAGCGCTTAACGGGAATCTGGCGGTAGTCTATGGTTACGTTATTCCTTTTTTGGTACTGATTTTTACCATGATTATACTGGTAAATTTTGTACCGGAAGGTTTAGCCGGATTACTATCTATTGCTATGCTGGCTCCTTATTATACGGTACTATACCTGCGCCGGAACCAGCTTAAGCAGCGGTTCAGATTCAGAATTGAATAAATCAAAAATCACAACACAATAACTATGAAATACATTCTTACTACCATTGCCCTGGTGCTGGTTTTAACTTTTGAGTTAGCTGCACAACAGGAAGTTTTCAAGCCCTCAGAGGTAACTCAGGCGGCTTATTTTGACGTTTCACCTCCCTTGCGCGACATGCCTGTTATCGAGCCTTCACCGCGCGATCATAGCTGGAAAGATGGCATCGTCAAAAACAAAATGAATATGCCTGAACATCGCAACCAGCCGGTACCCTATGCCACTCCGGATGATTATAAATTCGCTCAGACTTCTGACGGAACCCGCGAAAGCGAGTTATTGGTAAGTGTTAATGGTGTTGGTAATGTGAATGGGGTTTTGCCTCCTGATACACAGGGAGATGTTGGACCGAACCATTATATGCAGATGGTAAATCTGTCCTTTGCTATCTGGAATAAATCAGGTACTTTAGTTTATGGGCCTGCTGATAATAAAACTTTGTGGAATGGTTTTTCCGGCCCATGGTCTGGGTCGAACGACGGTGACCCGATAGTGCTTTACGATGAGCAGGCAGACCGCTGGATTGCCAGTCAGTTTGCTTTGCCAAACTACCCCAACGGCCCTTTTTATGAATTGATCGCTGTTTCGCAAACGCCTGATCCTACCGGGGCATGGTACCGTTATGCATTCACTTTCACCAATATGCCCGATTATCCCAAACTAGGCGTTTGGCGCGATGGGTATTACCTTTCGGTGAATTCATTTTCTGCAGGAAGCCTTAACTGGGCCGGAACCGGCGTTGCTGCCCTTGAACGCGATAAAATGCTGGTTGGCGATCCGACGGCATCTATGATATTTTTTACAACATCCTCAGGGAACGATCCTTCGGCTTTCCTTCCCGCTGATTGCGACGGAACTCCTGCACCAGCAGGTAGCCCTGCACTGTTTGGATATGTGCGCGATGGTAGTCCCGATAGATTTGTGCTCTACAGTCTTCACGCTGACTGGGCTACACCTGCTAACTCAACTTTTTCTCAACTGGTAACCCTTAATCCTCAGGCGTTCAGCTCAAGTATTTCCGGAATTGCCCAGCAAGGTAGCTCTACAACGCTGCAGGCCGTTTCTGACCGTTTGATGTACCGACTCCAATACCGTAATTTCGGATCTTACCAGACGATGGTTACCAATCACACTGTCAATGTTTCGGGTCATGCAGGTGTGCGCTGGTACGAATTCAGAAACTCAGGATCGGGCTGGAGTATTTATCAGCAAGGCACCTATTCGCCTGATGCAACTTCGCGCTGGATGGGCTCAATAGCTATGAACCGTTATGGAGATATAGCACTGGGCTATTCCGCCTCGTCCTCTTCAGTTTATCCGTCAGTTCGTTTTACAGGCCGTCGGGCAAATGATCCTTTGGGAGAAATGACCTTCGCCGAACAAAATATCGTAGTCGGTGGTGGTGCCCAGACATCATTTTACCAGCGTTGGGGCGACTACAGCATGATGTCAGTTGATCCATCTGCTGATACAGTTTTCTGGTACACCCAGGAGTATTACACTTCAACCAGCAATCAAAACTGGAAAACAAGAATTGGTTCATTTTCATTCGGAGTTCCTTTGGTAGTTACAGCTTCAGCAGATGCTGACACAATCTGTGCCGGCGAAAGTGTACAGTTAAATGCCCAGGTGAATGGTGCTTCGGGCGATGTTACCTATTCCTGGACTTCTTTCCCGGGTTCGTTTAATTCAAATCTCCCAAATCCTGTTGTTTCACCTCTGGTTTCAACCCAATACAACCTTACAGTTACCAGCGGTAACAATACGGCGACTTCTTCGGTTTCAATTACCGTTAATCCGCTACCAACTATTAGTGTGTCAGATGATATAACTGCCTGCGAGGGATCAATTGTCCGGGTTGTTGCCAATGCAACTAATAACAGTTCGTTGGAATGGACAAGTCTGGGTGATGGAACTTATGAAAATCCGATGTCATCACGTGCAGATTATATTCCCGGGCCACAGGATATTATTAATGGAAGTGTTAGCCTTATTGCTGAAGCAATCAGCGCTTATGGCTGCGGAACTGTTTCCGATACACTCGAATTAACAATTTTAGCCGCCGCTGTTGCTAATGCCGGATTAGCTGTTGAAACCTGCAGCAACGAACCAGTTCAGCTTTCCGGATCAGCATATGGTTTTGCCTCTGTTTTATGGACTACCACTGGGGATGGAATTTTCGATGATGCCACTGCAATGGATGCTGTTTATACCCCAGGCTCTGCCGATGTAATTGCCGGAAGTCTTGATCTGGTATTTACTGCTTTTGGCAATGCGCCTTGTGGCGATGTTGCCGATACCATTACGCTGACAATTATTGCCCCGGCTACTGTGAATGCTGGTATTGATGCTGCAATCTGCGCTGACGATATTGCCCAATTAGAGGCTTCAGGAACGGATTATTCATCTGTTCTCTGGGAAACATCAGGTGATGGAACTTTCAGCGATGCTGCATCGCTTAGTCCAACCTACCAGCCTGGCTCTGGGGATATTAATACCGGTCAGGTAACCTTGACATTATCGGCTACCGGAAACGGATCATGTCCGGTGGTCGCAGATCAGCTTGAGATTGCCATAAATAAGCTCACTTTGGCTTCTGCAGGCAACGATACCACAATTTGTAAAACAGCAAGCCTGATAATTAAAGGGTCGGTACAGTATGCTGATTCCTACTTATGGTCAACAAGTGGAAACGGAACCTTTGAAAATCCATCATCGCTGGTAACAGCTTACTTCCCCGGAACCCAGGATACGGTTAGCAGTGCGGTTACCCTAAGCCTAATTGCCAACGGATTATGTGGGGAGGTTGTTGCCGGGAAAACGGTTCAGTTTGCAGCCTGTTTAGGCATAGAAACACTTGGAAAAGCTTCGGTGAAAATCCTGCCGAACCCGACTACAGGAAAGTTTGGAGTTGAAATCAACGGATTGCCTGATGATATCCGTTTCAGATTAACCGTTGCCGACACTAAAGGCAATCAGGTATTTGATAATGAGTTCAGCAGCAATGCAAGGGTATTTAAAACTACACTCGACCTCTCCTCTCAGCCAAAGGGAATTTATTTGCTGAAATTATCAAGCGGATCAGAAATGTCAACTACTAAAATTATCCTGCAATAGTCAGTTGATGTAAATTATAGTTCAGGCCCGCTGCTTTTTAAAGGCAGTGGGCTTTTTTGTCATCAAGGTTTAAGTATGTAATTTATATGGATTCTAAACAAATACTTTAGAGGCTGATAATCAGCAAATAAAAATTAACGTATATAGAAATATCAGTGTAATGTATATGTAAAACTCAGATAATCAGATTATTAGAGAGGTGTGAATTTTGACCAGTAATCAGGTAGTTTTTTTAATTGTTGCTACATTTGTCACGCTCTGAAGATTGAATCATCAGAATTGGATATAACGCCCAAAAAAGGAGCATACCGTGAATGAGACCCTTATTTATGCTGTAATTTCATTAAGTGCAATCGGAGTTATTTCCGCGATAATACTCTACTTTGTTGCACAGAAATTTAAAGTAATTGAAGATCCACGCATCGACATAGTTGCCGACCTTTTGCCTGGTGCCAATTGTGGCGGGTGCGGGTTGGCAGGTTGCCGGGCATTTGCTGAAGCGCTTGTGAAAACGTCTGATATGTCGGAATTGAATTGTCCTGTCAGCGAAAGCGAGGCCATGAAGCAGATTGCTGCAGTACTTGGTCTCGAAGCGCCTGAGAAGGATCCGATGATCGCTGTTGTCCGCTGTCAGGGAAGCAGAGAAAATGCCCCTCAAAAAGTTGTTTACGACAGTGCAATTTCCTGTGCATTTGCCCATGCATTATCTGCAGGTGAAAGCGGTTGCCCCAACAGTTGCCTTGGATTGGGCGATTGTGTGGTTTCCTGTAAATTCGATGCCATTTATATTGACGAAGTAACCGGGCTGCCGGTTGTTAGCGACGAGAATTGCGTTGCCTGCGGTGCCTGTGTTACAGCATGCCCACGTAGCATAATCGAACTGAGGCTGAAAGGGAAAAAGGATCGCCGCATTTTTGTTTCATGTGTCAATACCGAAAAGGGCGGTCCGGCACGCAAAAACTGTACAGTTGCCTGCATTGGCTGTGGTAAATGTGTTAAAGAGTGTCCTTATGAGGCCATTACTCTTCAGAATAACCTTGCTTATATTGATTTTGAGAAGTGTAAACTATGTCGCAAGTGTGCACCGGTTTGCCCTACTAACGCGATACTGGAGATAAATTTCCCCTTGCGTAAGGTTAAACCGGACGAACCCGGTATTGTAGCCGAAACGAAAGAAGCATAGATCATTTATCCCAACGATTTATAAACCTAATTACCGGAGGATTTATAATTGAAGACATTTAGAATAGGCGGCGTTCACCCCGAGGAAAACAAACTCTCGGCTACTGCGGCTATAGAAGTGATGGCGTTGCCTCATAAGGTATATATCCCGATTTCGCAAAGCCTTGGGGCTCCCTCGAAGGTTGTAGTTGAAAAAGGTGCAATTGTCAAAACCGGACAGTTAATTGCCAAAGGCGAAGCATTCATTTCGTCTAATGTTCATTCATCTGTATCTGGTAAAGTTGCAAGGATTGATGAAATTNNGAAGAGATAAAACTGAGCCGCGAGGAGATTATTAAAAAGATTCATGAATTGGGTATTGTTGGCCTTGGCGGAGCCACTTTTCCGTCACATGTGAAGCTGATGGTACCCGATGGCAGAAAAGTTGAAAATCTGCTGATCAATGGCGTTGAATGTGAGCCTTATCTCACTTCCGACCACCGGCTGATGTTGGAGCGGGGTAAAGAAATGCTTATCGGCATCAGGATTCTGATGATTGGACTTAATGTTACCAAAGCCTTTATCGGGATCGAAAGTAATAAACCCGACGCGATTGAACATCTGCAGAAGCTTTGCAAGGATTTTCCGGGTATTGAAGTGGTTCCGCTTAAAGTAAAATATCCACAGGGCGGGGAGAAACAACTTATCAAAGCCGTTGTAAACCGTGAAGTCCCATCAGGCAAACTGCCCCTTGAAGTTGGATGTGTTGTAAATAATGTGGGTACTGCTTTTGCTGTTTATGAAGCTGTTCAGAAAAATAAACCACTGATTGACAGGGTAGTTACGGTTACCGGAAAATCTTTGAAAAAGCCATCAAATTTGTTGGTCAGGATAGGTACCCCGGTAAGCAGCCTGATTGATTTTGCAGGTGGCCTTCCGGATGATACCGGCAAGGTTATCAATGGCGGACCTATGATGGGTAAGGCATTAACATCGCTCGAAGTGCCAGTGGTTAAAGGTACTTCGGGTATCCTCATAATGCCCGAAAAGGAAAGTCGCAGGATACCGGTTGTAAATTGTATACGTTGCGCGCGCTGTATTTCGGTTTGCCCGATGGGGCTTGAGCCTGTGCTGTTGGCGCAGCTTTCCGAAAATCAGATGTATGAGCAGGCCGAAAAAGAAAAGATTCTCGATTGTATCGAATGTGGCTCGTGCCACTTTACCTGCCCGGCAGGAAGGCCACTTCTCGATTTTCTGCGGCTTGGCAAAAATAAAGTTGGAGTAATTATCAGAAACAGGGGGAAGAAATAATATGAGCTTACTTACAGTTTCGGGTTCACCCCATGTGCATGATCACCACAATGTTAAGTCCATAATGTATGGTGTAGTGATCGCCATGATACCTGCTATTTTCGTTTCAGTTTACTTTTTTGGGCTCGATGCAGCCAGGGTAATATTTATCTCGGTTATAGCCTGCCTCTTCTTTGAATGGGCAATCCAGAAATATCTGATCAAAGGCCCCATCACTATTGATGATGGCAGCGCATTGATTACCGGCGTTTTACTTGCATTTAATGTGCCGAGCAACCTGCCTGCCTGGATATTAGTCCTTGGAGCTCTTGTCTCGATCGGAATCGGAAAGATGTCGTTTGGCGGTCTGGGTAAAAATCCATTTAATCCGGCTTTGGTTGGCCGGGTATTTCTGCTGATCTCTTTCCCTGTTCAAATGACCTCATGGCCAATGCCTAAAGCTTTGTTTGGCCCGGCTATCACCGATGCCATTACCGGGCCAACTACACTTGGCATCCTAAAAGAAGGACTCAGGGCTGGCAAAACAGTGCAGGAATTAATGGCCTCACCCAATTTTCCGGGGTATTTAAACGATATGATAGGGGCACAAGCCGGTTCTATGGGCGAAATTTCTGCTATTGCGCTGTTACTTGGTGCTGTTTATATGCTTTTGCGTAAGATTATCACCTGGCATATTCCGGTTGCCTATATCGGATCGGCTGTTGTCTTTTCAGGGATTTTATGGCTGATTGACCCAACGCATTACATTGATCCGGCCATGCATTTACTTGCCGGAGGAATGATCCTGGGGGTATTCTTTATGGCAACCGATATGGTTTCATCACCAATGTCGGCAATGGGCCAGATTGTTTTTGGGGTTGGGGCCGGATTGCTGACAATCATCATACGGGTTTGGGGCGCATATCCCGAAGGGGTCTCCTTTGCTATTCTGATTATGAATGCATTTACACCATTAATCAATATTGCTTTTAAACCTAAAAGATTCGGGGAGGTAGTTAAACATGGCTAAAACTGAATCAACTTTCAAAAACATGGTGCTCGTATTGTTTGCTATCTCTCTGGTAGCATCACTTTCACTGGGTGCTGTATATAATTTAACCAAGGCTCCTATAGCCAAGGCCCAGCAACAAAAGAAAGAGGCTGCCATTAAAAAGGTAGTTCCTCCATTCGATCAGCTGGAGCCGGTTTCGGTAGTCCCTGATGGGGGCGGCGATCCGGTTGTTATCAATAAAGCCCTCAAAGGTGGTGAAGTGGTTGGATACGCAGTTGAAACTTACACCGATAAGGGTTTTGGCGGTCGGATTATGTTGATGGTAGGCTTTAAATCCGATGGTACTATTATTAATACTGCCGTTCTTAAGCATACCGAAACACCCGGACTTGGCGACAAAATGGATATTGCAAAATCAGATTTTCCCAGGCAGTTTCAGGATCAAAACCCTGAAAATTTCAAACTTATGGTAAAAAAAGATGGAGGAAGTGTTGATGCAATTACTGCTGCCACTATCAGCTCCAGGGCTTTCTGCGATGCAGTTGAGCGCGGTTTTGATGTGGTGAAGAAGGAAGGAGGTTCAAAATGAGCCAGATGAAAAACTTTACCAAAGGATTTATCACCAACAATCCCGTTTTTGTGCTTCTTCTTGGAATGTGCCCAACACTTGGGGTAACAACTTCGGCTATCAACGGTCTTGGCATGGGACTGGCTACTACCTTTGTTCTTGTAATGGCAAATGTTGTTATTTCCCTGGTTAAGAATATAATTCCCGATAAGGTAAGGATTCCTTCCTTTATTGTAATAATTGCCTCATTTGTTACCATCGTTGATCTGGTTATGGCAGGTTTTGCCCCGGCGTTGCACGAGCAACTTGGTTTGTTTATTCCACTCATCGTGGTAAACTGTATTGTATTGGGCCGGGCTGAAGCATTTGCTTCCAAAAACGATGTATTCTCATCATTGATTGATGGACTTGGAATGGGCCTCGGGTTTTCGTTTGCACTGACCCTACTTGGTGGAGTGCGCGAAATATTGGGAAGCGGTGCACTCTTTGGATTTAAGTTTATCTCGGGTGACGGTATTCTTGTTTTCGTATTGGCTCCCGGCGCTTTTATTGCCCTGGGATATATGATTGCAATCATCAATAAATTGCGGAAAGCATAAAGTTTTTCACGACACAAAACAATTCAGAATATGGAATACATCATTATCATTATTTCTGCAATTTTTGTAAACAACATTGTGTTTGCGCAGTTTCTTGGAATTTGCCCGTTTCTGGGCGTTTCCAACAAACTTTCCACATCAGTTGGAATGGGCGGCGCAGTCGTTTTTGTAATGACCCTGGCTACCATTGTAACTTACCTCATCTATCAGTATATGCTGATTCCGTTGGGCCTTGGTTTCCTGCAAACCATCAGCTATATTCTGGTTATTGCCGCGCTGGTACAGATGGTCGAGATTATCCTTAAAAAAGTCAGCCCTGCTATGTACCAGGCACTTGGAATTTTCTTGCCATTGATTACGACCAACTGCGCTGTGCTTGGTGTAGCCATCCTGGTTATACAGAAAGAGATGAACCTGATGGAAAGTGTTGTTTTCGCAGTTGCCACTTCAATTGGTTTTACCCTGGCACTGGTTATTTTTGCCGGTATCCGCGAACACATGGAATTAATGGGAATCCCGAAAGGAATGCGCGGAGTTCCTATAGCATTGGTTGTAGCAGGATTGCTTTCACTTGCCTTTATGGGGTTTGCCGGATTGGTTTAACTCAGGTTTAAAAATATTGAAAGTCGCCCGGTATTAATGCTGAGGCGGCTTTTTTTGTTTATTCTGATATATTTGTTTAGAAATGCATTTCACCCGAGGCCTCGTTTAACAAAACCGTTTGCAGATTGTTGATTTATTTTAATCCTGAAATTTTTGTTTTCCTGATAATGAACCTTATCAAAATTCAGAAGCCAGCTTGTTCCTTTTACAAGTTGCTGAATATATATTCCTTACATTATTAACCAAAACCACCAATCATGAAAATCCTGAAACGAATTCTGTATGTACTCGTCGGCATAATTGCCCTTGTGCTTATTGTTGCACTCTTTGTAAAGAAAGAGTATGCAGTTGAACGTGAAGTTACCATTGAAAAACCAAAAGCTGAAGTTTTTGAGTATATCAAATACCTGAAAAATCAGGATAATTTCAGTAAATGGGCTACGATGGATTCGGCTATGAAAAAGGAATTTCGTGGAACTGACGGAACCGTTGGCTTTGTTTCAGCCTGGGATAGTGAGGACTCCGATGTTGGCAAAGGCGAACAGGAAATTATGAAAATTGCAGAAGGTGAAAGAATAGACTATGAGCTCAGGTTTCTGGAGCCTTTTGAAGCTACAGATAATGCCTATATGACAACCGAAAGTGTAAACGACAGTGTCACAAAAGTTAGCTGGGGCTTTAACGGAAAAATGAACTATCCCATGAACCTGATGTTGCTGTTTATGGATATGGAGAAAATGCTGGGCGGTGATCTCGAAACAGGACTTACCAACCTGAAAGGGGTGCTTGAAGGTCAATAAATAATTCCTTTTTTAAGCAACAAAACCTGTCAGTTAATTTAACTGCCAGGTTTTTTATTTGACAGCGATCATTATTCATGTTTATAGTCCGGATTTCATTTATTTAAGATATTGCCGGTGCAATAGTTGTATTTACATCAGCTATCAGGGAATATGTTTAACATCCTCCTGTTTGTAATTTAACCCGCTAAACAATCATTGGTATCCCACTACTTCCTATCTTTACAGACTTAAAACCGTTTTACCATGGCCCTCGATACCATCATTGAACTTAAAAACCTCAGTATTTTTCAGCGTAATATTCTGGTCCTTTCCGAAGTCAACCTTTCAATCAGCAAGGGTGAGTTTGTTTACCTTATCGGAAAAACCGGCACCGGAAAAAGCAGCCTGTTAAAGACCCTGTATGCCGATTTGCCTGTTACTGAAGGAGAAGCCGAGGTTGCCGGGTGCAATTTGCTTGCTATCAAGCGCCGCGAAGTTCCTTACCTCCGCCGCAAGCTGGGTATTGTTTTTCAGGATTTTCAGTTGCTTTCAGACCGGAGTGTAAATGATAACCTGATGTTCGTGCTAAAAGCTACCGGATGGGATGATAAAAATTCAATGCAGGAACGGATAAAGGATGTACTCGATAAAGTAGGCCTGGGAACCAAGGGATTTAAGATGCCACATCAGCTTTCGGGGGGTGAGCAGCAGAGGGTTTCTATCGCCCGTGCTTTGCTGAACGATCCCGAACTTATTCTAGCCGACGAGCCTACGGGGAATCTCGATCCGGAAACTTCGGAAGGCATTATGCAGTTACTGTTTGATATCAGCCGCACCGGACGTGCTGTACTGATGGCTACCCACAATTATGCCCTGATGGAGAGATTTCCGTCAAGAACGGTGAAATGCGAAGCCGGGAAAGTTTTAGCTGCCGAAAATAACGCTGATCGTCCTGTCAGCATTTAGATCATTTGAATAAGCATTCATCAGAACCTCCTGCCTTTCCATTGCATCGGCATGGGTAAACTGTTTATTCTCCAGATTTTTCAGTTCCTCGGTCAGTTCTTCTGCCGTTGAAGCAATATGGCACAATGAATTGAGGCCGGTTCCGTTCAGCATCGGTGGATTTACCAGGCAATGCCTGCCATTGTACAAGGTATTCAACAATTTCAGTTTAAGCCCGGTTGCCTGGAAAGTAACCAGGATATTTACATGGGCATTCCTGATAAGTGTGAATAATTCCTCATCATCAGGATTGGCGATCACCTCAATATTAGCGTGTTTTGCTGCCAGTTGAACGATGCGCTGGGGCGGATTCATGCCGGCAATAATCAACTTAAAAGTGGTACCTGCAAAAACTTTCTTAATCAGAAATGCTGCAGCAGCTTCGTTTTCGGGCACTTCAATGTTTCCATGATAAAGCGTGTAATCGCCCGAACCTTCTAAAATATTCAGTTCACGATTCGCGTGAAAACTTGGCAAATAGTAAACATCCTTTTCAGGGAAATGCCTTTTCAGGTAAGCCGTATCATCTTCAGAAACCACCAGCATGGCACTGGCATATTTCAGTTTCTTCTGGAAAAGCCTAAGTTTCAAACTTTCGACCAGGAAATAAGCTTTTTTGCCAAAGTGGTGTTCTGCTTTGCACAAATTGAGGTAATAGCTGTGCTCTATGTTGCTTTCGCGATAAATAAGTTCTCGCCCACTCAGCCTTGGATCGCTGATATAATAACATGAGTGAAGCCCTTCGAAAAGAATAGGATGCTTGTCTTTAAGCAGATTTTGCATCATTTCCTCTGATCGTCTGCTTTTTACAATATAAGGGATGAGGCTGAAGGCCGATTTAATGCCGGTAAGCCTTGGATAATAAAAAACCTCCTCACAGTATTCATTCAATTCAGGTGCACGGTCGCGACCGGGGTATTCAATTATATGCAGATGCAATCTTATCCCTTTGGCATTAAGTTCCCTGATTTTGTAGAAAACATCAATTACCCCACCGTAATTAGGCGGGTAAGGAACATCAAATGAGATGATATGCAGGTGGCGATCAGACATATTTTTGATAAACGGACTTCAGTACTTTTTCTTCGTTTTCCCAGGTTAATTCATTTGCAGCTTTAGCAAGATTATTTTTCCAGATGGCAGACTTTGCATCATCATTCAACATCAGTTTGATAATACGCGCAATTTCAGCAGGTTGATGGCTTTCTGTAATCATACCAATGTTGTAATCTTCCACAATCCGGCTGATTTCGGGAAGCCGCGAAGCCAGCACCGGAATTCCGGCGTGAATATAGTCAAAAAGCTTATTTGGAAGGCTGAAACGGTAGTTAATATTGGTGTCTTTATCCAGAGTCAAACCAATATCAGCTACCCTTGTGTATTGCATCAGTTCCTGGTAGGGCATCTTTGGTAAAAACATCACTTTTTTGCTAAGTTCGGGATGCGCTGCCTGTTGCTTTAAGCTGCCTATTACATCCCCGCCACCGATAATAAGCAGCAGGGCATTTTCAACACTGCGAATTGCTTCAATAGCCTCTTCGGCACCACGTTGAATGTTGATGCCTGCCCCCTGCATCAGCACAATTTTTTTATCTTCGGGCAAGCCAAGCTCTTTCCTTGTTTTTTCAACTATTGCAGTTGCAGCCCTCGGAATATTCCTGACAACATTCAGTTTCTTTCCGTATTTTTCTTCGTAAAGCCCTGCAATAGATTGGTTAACGGTAATAATATCGGTCAATTCTGGAAAGATATATCTCTCAATCCGCTCCCATATTCGCTGGACCGCTGGCCGGTTAACCAATTCAGGGGTTTCGGTATAGTACTCATGGCTGTCGTAAACTAATGGAATCCCTTTTAGCTTCCGAATCAGAAAGTTGGCAAGTAAGGTATCAAGATCGTTTGCCACCATCAATTGGCAGCGATGAGTCATCAAATACACGAACAACCTGATATTGTATTCTGCATAAAACAGTGGCCCTTTTCGGAAAAGCAGTTTCATACGGTGTGTAGCATAGGCCCTGTTTTCCAAATCATGGCTTTCACGTAGTTTTCGGCCAACCAGTGTTACTATGAACCCCATACCGGTAAGGGTGTTGCATACCTTGTCCACCCGCTGATCGGTACTCAGGTCATTGGTGACGGAAACGATAACTTTGTTCAAAGTCGGGGATTACAATCTGATGTAGATTGCAAAAGTACCCTTTTTTGAAGAAATATGTAAAGACGCTATCGCAAATTCCTCTTAATGCATGAACCTGATTTGTTTTTACTCAGCCTCCTAAACTTCCAATAAAAAACAAGCTACACCTGGATATTGTTATCTCATTGAAGCAAAAGCCCGATAGACTGTTACTAATAAAAGTAATGATAAATATATTTCCATCATTTCATCATTTATTCTTGTTTTCCGCTCAAAACGGTTTTACATTAGTGCGGTAATTATATTTGTATGAAAAAACTTCACATCCTCCTTCTATTCTCTTTCTGCATATCTTGCACTACTGGCATTGCACAGATTTCTTTTGAAACACATTTCCTACCCGATAGCAACGTTGTGGGTGATATTACAGGAAATCAGCAGGGTGATTTATTTGTTTCCTCATATTCAATATCTGCTATAAGGAATGACAAGTTATTCAAATCTTCTGATCACGGACAAACCTGGGATACCGTTTTTGAATTTGGCTATTTAAATGCTGGAAGTGTTTGTATTAATAGTGCAGGTGATATTTATACTCTTGCTCAATGGCATAATGACACCTCAAGCAGCATATTTAAATCCAATGACAATGGACTAAGCTGGTCAGGGCGTTATATACCAAATGATAATCAAACGGTTAACAAAAAACTATATTTAAGTGGCAATGACACTCTTTATGTAACACAATATTCTGGTTTAGAAATAAGGATATTAAGATCGTTTTCAGACGGTCTAGAATGGGACACTCTGTTTATCAGGATAGGAGGTACCAGCGAATTGATAGGTGGGTTGGCGATAGGCAATGATGGTGTATACTATGTTGGAATCTATGGATTTTTAGACGGGCAGGGTGGTGTGTTCAGGACTCTTGATGATGGTGAAACCTGGGAACTTTTCGGGCTTGGGGGCGATATGATTACAGATATTGAATATAATTCCAATGGGGATTTATTTATCACATCAATGGGTGGTGCTCATGCAGGTGGCCTATATGCTGTATTTGCCAATGAGAATGTGATAACACCTATTTATACCGGCCCATCCCTCTCGGGTTTGGTAATAAACAGCAACGATGAAATTTTTGCGGGGAATTTCTGGGCAGGCTATTTGTACCACTCCTCCGATAACGGACAAACCTACGAATGGATAACTACCGGATTGCCTAATGCAGGATTGTATAATTTGTTTAGTGATCAGCAACAGTATCTTTATACTATTGTACAAGGGGTTGGTAATATATTCTGGGGTAGTATTGATCCCACGGTTACTTCAACACATGTAATAGAACGCAAACCGATTAACGTATTTCCCAATCCATGTAATGACTTGATTATGGGAATTTTACCCGCTATGCTTAACGAAATAGTTGAATATAAAATATTTTCATATACTGGAAGTTATTCTAAAACCGGACAACTGATTGTTAATAATGGCAGGTTTGTTATTGACGTTTCAGACTTACCCAGAGGTTTGTATTTATTAGAACTGCTTTCTGATGAGCCATTTTCAGGAAAAATTATTAAACAATAATCCTTAAAATTAAATTATTATGAAGAAAGTTATTGCATTAACCGGTTTTATGTTTTTTAGCTTGTATATCGGCTTTGGACAAATTATTAATCTGAATCCCGATCCAAACGGAGAGCTATGGGCTGCCAGTGCAGTTGATATAATTGTCACCACAGGCAATTGTGAAAATCCACCGGTATTTCAGCCAACACAGGCTTCGTTGAATAAACCACTGCCAGTTGCAGTTCATAACGAAAATAGAATCTGGTGGCCTTATATTATTAATCAAGGGCAATTCAACTCCTGTGTACAGGTAGCTGAAATTTTTTACACGTTTACATACGAAATAAACAGAAAGCGAAATCTATTTGCTGGAGATAATGAAAATGAAAATGAATATAAATCACGACAATATAATCAACATTACACATACAATCAGTCTGTTACTGGAAATGACCAGGGTTCAAGCTGGCATTCAGGATTTTGTATGATTCGTGATAATGGTTGTCCCAATTACGAGGAATTTTACGATCCGGAGATTTTTTCGCACAAAGAAGATACCGTTTATACCTATTGGATGACTGGTTCATCAAAGTACATTTCAGGAATGGACAACAGGATAAGTGAAATATATAAATTCCCATTCGGAACAAATACCGGAAACCTGAATTATCTGAAACACTGGATAGCTGACCACGGGAGAGGCGAAGCAACAGGAGGGTTGGCAGTAATTGGTGTTTTCATTGGCGGTTCTGTATTGAATATTATAAATCAACCGGGGTCATATAATGGTAACAGTGTATTATATTTAGGTAGTTCCGGGCCTCATGCTCTCACTATTGTTGGCTATGACGATAATGTGCCAATAAGTGCAACAGAAAGTGGCGCCTTTAAAGTAGCCAATAGCTGGGGTGGTGAAGCCTCTAGTTGGGGCGATTTTGGTTTTGCCTGGCTCCCGTATAGCGCCTTGGTAACAACCAATAACGGGTTAAGAATTGACTATGCTTATACTTGCGATGTATATCCAACAGAAGATAATCCTATAAATGAACCCGAAATTTCAATAGCTGTAAATATAGAACATGAATTTCGTTCAAAGCTTTTATACTATGTAGGTCATGATAAGATAACTGATATTCAACCTCAATTTATGGAAAAATTTGAGACTTTTAGTAAAATGGGGAATGAAAATCAAATGCGTGGAATTTATTATCCAGGTGCTATAGATATTGGATTGAATTTCAGCCACTTTTATATCGATAATACGAATAATCCATTTCAGAGAGTATTTTTTAAAGTTTATCAATTTAACACTACGGCAGTTGGCCAAATTAATTCTATAAATTTAGTTGACCATAGGTGGAATGAAGAGTTCGAATTGCCTTTTCAAATAGCAGACCATACAATTTATAATGAAGACAATTTATACTGGGTAGACTATTACCTTTTACCGCACCATGCCAATAACATTTTTTCCTATACAGAATTAAGATCTAATAGGGTTTCACGCTTTACAACACAAGTAATTAATGCAACTTTGAGTCTTTCGAGTGAAAAAGAAATACATATGTATAATAGTGAAATACTGATTAATGCAGGAAGTACCTTGGCACTTAAAGACGGTTCAAAAATAATTGCTAAAAGAGGGATGAATAAAATAATTATTGATGGAAGCCTTAGTCTTGGCTCTAATGTTCAATTTATAACTGAAAATGAAGCACTTCTTGAAATTCATCTAAATGGCAGTAGCTTCACTCTTGGCTCAGGTGTAAAGTTTTTAGGTAACAATGGAGGTTATATTGATTTATATCTGAACAATGAATCTGGAACGGTTAATATGCTGGATGCCACCTTTGAAAGAACAAACATTATTAGCAAGGTTGGTTATCTAAATATTGATGGATGTGAAATTAGTAATTATTCCGGTTATTTATATTGTAAGCGTGGTAATGTAGATTGTTCAAATTCTACTTTCATAAATACCGGGCTTTATTTATCTAACTCATCAGGAAGTTTAATTGAAAATGCAAGTGTTGTTGGTTGCACTTTTACTAATACCGTTCCTTTTATGGAAGGAATTGTATTAGATAATTATGGGAATTATTCAGTTTTGAATAACCATATTGATGGGTATTTTGATGGTATTAACCTTTTCTATGCAGGAAATGGAACTGCAGGTAACCAAGTCATTGAAAACAATGTAATACATTCATGTCAAATGAATGGCATTATTGCTTACAATTCAGTTGGCTCAATAAATAGAAATAATATCTACAATAATTATTTCGGAGTCAGATTTATGAATAATTGCAGTTTTGATTTTCGTGGTGATCCTTACGCACAAGCATATAATCAGACACAGCAAATCAGGAATAACTCTGGTATTGATATTTATGCGTCTGAATTTGGGTTTCCCTGGTATTTCAGGTATAATTCTATTAGCGATCCTTACAATCTTGGTAATCCTTCAGATCCACTACTGGAATGGGACAGGCCATTGACCTCTCAAAATATACTAGCAGATGTCAGGCTTAATAACTGGGGATATGGTTTTAGTCTAGCTGCTGATTTAAAAGGGAATAATGTTGATTTTTTAGTATATCCGATCTGGATTATTGGCTTTACTATTACACCAACCCCTGATGAAGATTTATATACAAGTGCATTAAGCAATTTTAAAGCTGGCAATTATGCTGTAGCTAAAAACCTATACCAATTACTTATAGAACTTTATCCTAAAAGTAAATTTGCAGAAGCTGCCATGAAAGACCTTGTCAGACTTGAAGAATTTTCAGGCAAGGATTTTTATGGATTAAAACAATATCTGCTTACAAATGATTCAATCAGTGCTGATACAACATTAAAAAAGCTAGCCGATATATCAGCAAATCAATGCGATGTGAAGATGGAAAACTGGCCTACTGCTATAAGCTGGTACGAAAACCGGATTTTATATCCCGAAAACCTGGCAGATAGTATTTTTGCAGTAATTGACCTTGGCTATGTTTACCTTCTGATGGAAGATGACAGCCTTAAATCGGCATTTACAGGTAAACTGCCGGAATACAAGCCTGTAAATAAAGCAGTTTACACTAAAAACAAGGATTATTTATTATCGTTATTGCCTGGTAATAATCATTCTATTGCTAAGACAGAGAATTATTCACTGGTACAAGGTGGGTCACTTTTTCAAAACAGCCCCAATCCCACAAACGACCAAACTACAATTAGTTATTACATTGAGATTGAGTCGAGGGTAGAAATTCTCTTATCCGACTTATCGGGCAAAGAAATAATCAGGAAGAACCTTGGTGTGAAACCATCAGGTACTCACACCCTTGAATTAAACCTAAAACCAATAACTTCAGGATTGTACATCTATTCACTTATACTTAATGGTACTGTTGTTGATGTTAAGAAATTAAGTGTTGTTGATTAAACAGTTTCAATTGTCCTAAACCTCCATTGTTAGCTGGTTGAAACTCCGGCCTATGGTTGAAATTCAAATAAAAAACACCCGAGGTTTCGCCGCGGGTGTTTTGCTTGTAGCTCATATCTGATTATAATCTTTACTAAAACTACCCTTCCAAAATCACACTCACCACCCCCGGTTTAAGGTGTTGTAAACATTTTCAACCCGCTGGTCGGTGCTTAAGTCATTGGTAACGGAAATAATAACTCTTTTCAAAAGGTGGTTAGCAAAACAGTTGAAATGCAAAAGTACCTGATTTTATTGCAATTTTTTAATTGACAACAGTAATTTATTCGCTATTGAGGGCGTTTAGTTAGCTTTAGCTCCTAAAATGATAGCATTATTGATCACGTTGTAAGGCTTTTAGTTCAACCCCTCCGAGGTTGGTATTTATTCTGCCCTTTCCTACCCCCGGTAGCAGTCCATTACCTTTGGTAATTGACCGCTACCGGGGGTTATTCATGGTTTAACTCCTCTGGAGTTATATTTGCCATAGCCATTTTTAGAATAAGTTTTATGAAGCTAGAAGGACTGAACATCAAACCCCATAGGGGTTCCATTATGAATAACCCCCAATGCTGTCAGATTGCATGCTCAAGTATACATTCACAACGGAATTGGATATAAAATAGAAGAGAAAACTGAACCCCAACTGGATTCGACAATTAACTACTTGGTGCATTTAAATGGAATCCGTTGCACTGGTTTTTGTAAGAATCTAAAGCCCCGGAGGGGCTTAACAAGAATAACCCCCAATGCAGCGAAGCGGAATTGGGGGTTATTGAAGTGCCAGTTCTCACCAGAACCCTGTAGGGGTTCAACAATGAAAGCCCCCTAACTAGCTATCGAATATAGTCGCTTCTGTAGATGATAAAATATCAAGCCCCAAAGGAGTCTAACAATTAATTCCCCCGATGCTGGCGCAGAGAAATTGGTTAATAGCAAAACAAACGAATACAGAACCCCGGCGGGGTTCAACTATTCTATTAAAATTTATCTGTATCCGACTATTCTTTTACAAATTTGATGCTTTGTATTTCTTCCGGGAAAACCATCACTACATAATACAAGCCTGGAGCCAATTGGCTTAAGTTAAAGGGCAGTGAATTCTGCCCCTGCTGAAGCATAGTTTTTGGCAGATTGATTTCCATACCCTGGCTGCTGACAATCTTCAGATCAATAGCAATCGATGCAGGAACAAAGACATCGAGGAGGAATATTCCTGAGTTTGGGTTAGGCCGTAATGAAAATACCTGACCCGTTGCAATAAGCTGATTGTCAACACTCACCACCTGCACTGGTGCTGAAATGCCCAAACACCCATTGTTATCACTTACTTCTACACGATAAGATCCGTTCGTAGCAGCGGTGTACTGCTGATTGTTTGCACCTGGAATGATTGAACCTTCGAATAACCATTGATAAGCAATGAAAGGCTGGGTGGTACTGAGTAAAACGCCCTGCACATAGGCCACCGGAACCGGTATAGGTTGGATGCCCATTACAATGATATTAGAAGTAGCATAAGGTGTAGTGAGGCAATTGGCATCGCTTATCATTTCACAAACTACCTCATCGCCATTGTTAAGGTCGGATGTTGCGAAAACCGGGGAGTAAGCTCCGTTTACATTTTCACCATTTACTTTCCATTGCCATATTGGTGAAGGCCCGCCGTTTAATGGGACTGCAGTAAAAATAACCAACGATCCTTCACATACCGGATTCTGACTGGCAACAATGCTGACTTCCGGGGACACCGCACTACTAATGGTAATGGTAAGCGTATTTGATATAGCATTGGGCGTAGTGATGCAGCTTGCATTGCTAACGAGGGTGCAATAAATCTGATCGCTGTTCAACAGCTCGTTTGTAATAAAAATGGCTTGCGTTTCTCCGTTTACCGGAATCCCGTTTTTATACCATTGATAGAGCGGGTTATTGCCGCCGTTGCCTGATGTAGCGGTAAAAGTAACGGTTGTGCCGATGCAGATGGTTGTCTGGCTGGCAGCAATGCTTATGGTGGGCGTGGCAGGCTGACTTACGCTGATAGTAATGAGGTTTGAAACAGCCACTGCAGGCACTGCACAATTGGCATTGCTTGTCATTTCGCAGTTGATTATATCGTTGTTGGTCAGGTTATTGGCGATAAAAACCGGACCGGTAGCACCACTCACTGCATTTCCATTTTTCTTCCATTGATAGGAGGGTGTAATGCCTCCGTTTACCGGACTGGCAGTAAAAGTTATGGTTTCACCGGCGCATATACTGTTGGCATTGGCAGCTATGCTTACCGAAGCAGTAATCGTAGGGGTAACACTCATCACAATATTGGCCGAGATGGCAATGGGAGTGGTAAGGCAAGTCTCATTGCTTGTAATCTGGCAGCTAACTGTTTCGTTGTTGGTAAGTGTTGATGTAGTGTAGGTTGATGAAGTCGCACCAGTCACCGTTGTTCCGTTGCGTTTCCATTGGTAAGCAGGGTTGAGTCCTCCGTTAACCGGAATAGCTGTGAAGGTAACACTGCTTCCTGCGCAAATAGTGGTCTGGCTGGCTGAAATCGATACAGAAGGCGTTAAATTCGCTGTAACACTTACCGTGATGGCATTTGAGGTTGCCGATGGAGCAGTAAGGCAAACCAGATTGCTGGTCATTACACAGGTAACCACATCATAGTTTGCCAAAGAGTTGGTTGTATATTGCGCATTTACCGCTCCGCTTATGTTTGCACCATTCACTTTCCATTGATAGGTAGGGTTGGTGCCACCATTTACCGGTGTTGCGGTAAAAGTAACAGAGGTGCCCTGGCAAAATGTAATCGTTGGTGTGGATATACTTACCGAAGGTGTGAGGCTTTGCGTTACCGACATGGTTATGCTGTTGCTGTTTACGGTTGGCGAAATGGTACAGGCTTCACTGCTGGTCATGGTGCAGGAAATTATATCGTTGTTGGCCAGGCTTGAAGTTGTATAAACCGGTGCATTGTTGCCTACATTATTTCCATTTTTCTTCCATTGATAAACCGGAGTTGTGCCCTGATTAACCGGAATTGCAGTAAAAGTAACCGCGGTGCCGCTGCAAACCTGATTTTGAGATGTGGTAATGCTTACCGATGGCGGGCAATAGGACGCACACAAAGAGGTATGCGCACCCAGATTGGTTATGTTGTCCTGTGGAAGGGCATTCCATTCAAGCGCGGGGTTGAAAGTAACCGGGTTTATGTTGCTTCCTTTGGCAATATTATTTTTTCTCACCAACGTCATATCCAGTGTTGAAACGCCCCCGCTGCTCCATTGGGTGCCGGGGTCAAATCCGATTTTGCCGATAATGTCGAGAATGTCTCCGTTATGGACAAGGGCAACCGCATCGTTACCATTAAACCCGAACCCAAATGTTTGGTCGGCTATTGCCAGTATGCCTGCATTGGATGAGGAATGTGCCACAACATGCACATCCATTGATGCCAGAGTCCCGGTAAGGATGGCCGTTTGCGTCGGGAAAAGGCTTCCGTTCTGAAATACCTGAATTTCATATCCGCTGAGGTTCACTGCAGACAATGTGGGGTTGAAGATTTCAATCACCTTATTGTTTGAGCTGCCTTCGATGTATTCGCTTATAAACAGTTGTCCGCAATCGGTAAGGGCAATGGGAGGTCCGGCCTGTGGTATGCCATACATTGCCACTGCATAACTTTCTTTACATGTTGAAAGGATGTCATCAACCCCATCACCGGTAACATCGCCCACCGATACATGGGTTGGGTAAGGAACCTTATCAGAAAGTGTAATCCGGGTAAAATTCATGGTTCCGCCATTCCTGTACCAGCTTACTTTATCATCGCTTATAGATGAACTGCACACATCAATATCACCATCGCCGTCAAAATCTCCGGCATCTACATGGGTGACACCTATTGCAGATGTAGTGATAATATGCTGAGTGAAATTCGGGTTCTCGTACCAGGCGATCTTATTGTCCTCAAAGGAAGAAGAAAGACAATCCAGGTCACCATCCAGATCCATATCAATCACGGCTACCGAATTAGCCCCGGGTGCTGATGAATTGATGGCCCAATTGGTAAAACCTGAACCAGTATTACGATGAATCACTATCTTGTCGCTGTTGCCGCTGTAGGCTGCTACCACATCCATTAGGCCGTCCTGATCGTAATCAAAAGCACATACATCATTAGGATACCAGTAATTTCCCGAAATCAGATGCTGTGTAAAGACTTCGTCTCCATTGTTTTCGAACCAGTAAACATAAGAACCATCCATACTCGAAGCCACCACATCCATATCGCCGTCGAAATCAAAATCAACCGGATAAATTGCTTCTGCATCAGCGAGTCCATATATAATCCTTCTCTCAAATGTTCCACCGCCCTGGTTTTCAATCCAGTTGAGCCCCGTAAAACCATAAGCATCTGCCGAAAAAACCACATCTGTATCGCCATCACCATCCAGGTCGGCAGCATGCATATCAATAATTGCCATTGAAACATTTGACGGCAACACTTTTGAGGTAGTAAAAAGCCCATTGCCGTCGTTGCGGATAAAATTGAGGTTCAGATATCCCCCTCCCATAATATCTGTATCGCCATCGTTGTCGAAGTCGCCGGCACATGAAGCCAGAGCGGTATAAAGAGCCCGGTCAACCTGCGCGGTGGTAAAGGTTTGGCTGGCATTATTGAGATGTATTTTTATATCATAGCTGCCTCCTGAGATGATGTCTGTAAATCCGTCGTTGTTAAAATCACCCGACACTATCATGGATGCATAATCCACGGAGAAATCTATAATTCCGCCATAGCCAAAATTCTGATATCCATTGTTTTGCGACCAGATAATATCATCCTCGTTATAGTCAGCAAGAACAATATCCTTATGGCTATCGTTGTTCAGATCAACAATGCAAATTTCTCGGATAGCATAGGAAGATAAAACTATCTGACCCAAACCATCAGGTGAATTTGTAAACCAGCCGTAACCACCATTCGATGTATAAATAAGGTCTGTATCGTTATCGTTATCGAGATCTGAAACCTGCAGGCTTACCGGGCCGTTTATGCTGCTGCTAAGGGTATGTGTAACAAATGCACCGCTGCCTGTATTTTCGATCCAGACAATGGAATTGTTGTTGAAAGCTGCAGCAGCCACATCCATATCCCCGTCATTATCCAGATCGGCTGCCTTAACCGAAATTGCACCATCAAGTCCGGTAGCAATGGTAGTTTGTGCGAAGTTCTCATTCCCATCGTTGGTGAGCAGGTAAACAATATCACTGTTGAATGCAGCGCCCAGAATATCAAGGTCACCATCATTATCAATATCTGCCACATCAAGATATTCAGTTCCGCCAGCCGTAGAGGTAAGAATAACTTCATCAAAAATCTGGTTGCCATTGTTACGCATCCACAAAACCCGATTATTGGTAAATGAGGACACCAGGATATCCATATCGCCATCTTCATCCAGATCACAGGCATGCACTGCTCTGATATCGGCATAGTTTGCCGTTATAAGATAATTGCGAAAGACACCGTTGCCTGTATTCTTATGCCATTGCAGATTATAGAGCCCTCCTGAAACCAAATCAAGATCTCCGTCACCGTTTATGTCAGCTGTAAAAATACACCGGTTGGTGTAGGATAAAATCCGGTTTTCGAGGGTTTGAGCTGATAAGAAAAGACTACTTCCACTAAGAAGGAGACAGACAAAAATTATCTTTTTCATAAATGATTGGGCTATACCTGAAATTTACTGGCAAAAATGGTCTGGTTTTCCGGTGAATTTGCGAAAAAGGACACGGGCAAATTTATATAATTGAGTTTGATATACAAGTCAACAGATATTTAAACATGCAATTTAGAATTTGTCTATAAAGTGTTATTCTTTTCTATGTTTATTAAAAAAATAATTGGCTTTTTACTTTTCTGATCATTAACACTTTAGCCACTACCACCTTTATAGGAGCATGAAAAGTCTGGTAATGTTTCGCGATCAAAACAGAACTATGAAAAAATAATTAAACATCTTAAACTTTGCAGCAGGTGTTTTGCTTATACTGCCATTCTGAATTATAATCTGCACTAAACCTACCTTTCCCAAATCACACTCACCACCTGTTTCAGGCGGTCAATATAAATACAGTGTTCAAAAAACTGCCTGCCGCGGTCATTGCTGTTTTGCAGTATAAACCAATCTTCAGCAAACACGGTTTCAGTACGGTCATATTTTGTCCCATCCTTAAAATAGTCGCCCGCAGAAGTGTTTACCGGTACTATATCTTTACCAACAGTGTGTAGGTTATAAAACGGAAAATCCTCGTTAAATCTGCGCCAGACAACCTTTCCGGCACGGCTGCAAACTACCATTATTGGATGGTTGCCCAGGGCAATGAACCTGAGTAGGGCGGCTGTGATGCTGACCTGGTACTTTTTACTGATCATATCAATCAGAGCGAAGCTGAATTTTTGCTTGAAAACATCTTGACGGATGCGGCTTTCGGGCATCAACAGGCAGGCTGCGAATAAATCTGCTTCGCGTTCAATGCGTAGTTCGCTCATCAGGGTAATTGAACCGTGAGGGGCAACGCCCGGCTGCATTAATGCATTTCGGTGATTGTCAATAATGTAATGCCCCAGCTCGTGGGCAAACGAAAACCGAACACGCGGGGTATAAAGGTGCTCATCTGCCCTTGTATTGATAAAAACATGAAACTTGCCCCCCTTATATTCAAGCAGGCCCTCGAATGCCAACCCGTAATTATTTGGTGTATAGTTAAGGCCCAGGCCTTTGGCAATTATATGGGGGTGTATTGTTTCAGATCCTTCGCAAAAGAGTCCGGCGTAATATTCACCCAGTTCTGATAGCTCAGCGGTAAGGGCGCTGCTCAAATTGTACGAAGCCATACCAGTGTTCTTTATTCCTGTTCCGGATTATTGGCAGCTTTTTCCCGATCACTATCCATAAGCCTGCGGATTTCATCAGTGAGTTTACCTGCATTTCGGGCAGCGGCCTTTACAAATTCAGTGGTATCTTCCGAAACTATATGCTGCTGAGGTGAGTAACGATAGTATGTGTAGCCGGTTTCCAGTATTTTCATGGCTTCTTCGGGTGTTCCTTGTAGCTGGGTAAGTTCTGGCATATGTTTCAGTAAATGTTCAACATCTTTTATGGATTCAGGCAACAGACGGCCTGTTTTGCGCAGATAGCTTTTCAGTTTCTGCTCCATATTATTATTGTTGCAGTCTGAGGTTAGGGGCGTTTTCATTTTTTAATTCTTTTGGGTGAGGCGTATATATACCTTTGGGTTTCGGGGTGATTTTTAAACATTAACCCGTTTGGGGTTAAGCCTGTCACTTAATTTTTGTAAGGTTCGCTGTTTGGTTTTGCGCAGCGATTCAGGCAATACTTTATATGCCTGGGCAAGTTTTTTTCTTATTTCGGGCGGAATATTCCCTTGTTTATCTTCAAGATTGAGATAGGTGAGGGTAATATCCTTTTCTTTTTCTGACAGTTGTGCCAGAGCAAGTTCAAGTTGGGCGTGTTCGGCCGAAATAAAAAGCGATTCTGATTCATCTTCTGCAATACCATCGGGAATATCAGTGTATTCAACAAAGCGGGGTAATTTTGATTTAGAACCATCTTCTTCATTCTCAACATTCATATATGGGTTGGCAGCTTCAACCTGCTCTTTTTCTTTTTTGTGATCCCTGAGAATTCCTAAAAAGAACCATTTAGCAGTTTGCGCAAGCCAAGCCCTGAACATTAGGTCTTTTTCTTTTTCTCCTATACCTTTTTTAAAGTCCAATAAAATACCGGCTTTTTCAAATGCAAGTATAAATACATCATTTCTTATAGATTGCTGCATTTCTATATCATTGCTGTTGTAGTACAATTTGAACTTTGAGCATATATAGTCAAGATATCTGACATAGCGTTGGTACAATTGTGTAAATGCTTTTTCAGCTTCAGGCCTATCCTGATCCTTCCACGACATCAATAGAAATAAATCTTCAAGTGGTGTTTTACCCGGGTGTTCATCTATAGCCATAAAATAAGAATATAAAGGTTATACATAAATAAAGAGTGGTGCGGGACAAACTTTGTCAGGGATGTTTACTGTGTCGTATTGTTTTCATTGAAAAGCCTGTGAATAAAGGAAAATTGAATTATGCAATTGTGGTATTAAAACGATCTTCGTCCCATTTTCGGGGGTTATTTATAATATATTGATCAATCCGTGCATATTCCTCAGGGTTTCGTATTACATGGTCATAATAGTCATGTTGCCAGTTTTTACGGCCAGGTGTATTTCTTCTGATATTCATTTGTTTGGATGTTAACATCTGGTATTTCCCCAATATTTTTGGTATCAACATTTGCCGCCGCAGGGCACGGTATTGTTTTATATCGGTGATTGTCGGTGGGTTGTTTTCATCGTGGTGTGGTGGTTGGGATTGGTATGGGTGTCGGGGTGGATATTGTAGATCAAATTCATGAATTTGACCTACAATTCCAACCATTCCATTATCATAATCCCAATCACCCAATGTTATTATGCAATGCACATGGTTTGGCATTACCACCCACCGGTCTGATTTAACCCGTTTGTGGTAATTGGGGATGTTTAAAAATTCGGATGCGGCAATCTGACCGAATTCTGATAACTGCATTCTTGCATTAATTACCTTTCCCAGAATTTCGTCACGTCCCTCGATACAAATCGTAATAAAATAACTGCCAGGGGCAGAATAGTTCCAAAATTGCCATCGGTTTGATTCAAGGCGGTACCTGTTTTGGAATTTTTCGTTCATAAATTGCAGATTGATGCGTTATATCATATTTTGACTATCCACACAATAATTCTTCATCCAATATCAGTGCTGATTTATCATTTATCAAACATCAACATTATGATTGCAATTATCATAACTATCCCAAACATTGCTATAAATACTGATGTTACACGATGTTCTCTGAAATTTTCAATGACCACCCGTATGGGTTGAATTGTTATCAGCGCAAATCCGATTAGCATTAGAATGGCAACACATGCCAGGGTAATTATCAGAAACCATAAAAATAGCAGGCTCATATATGCTCCTTAATACAATGAATAAATATAGGCAAAAACTATATAATTAGTGCCTGGTAATTTATACGGAACATGGCTAATAAAAAGCCGACATTTAAAAACCAAATCTTTAGCAATTGTAAATTAGTAAATTGTGCCCTTATTTCTCTGAGAACCTTCTGTGTAATTAAAAAATATTTCACCAGAGGTTTACTGAGAATATAAATCCAGCCTCACGACAAACAATCTTGCACAGCCGTTTTTCAACTCCCTGATTTGCATTCATTACAAAGTTCTGTATTTTTTTAAATATAAAAACCATCTGTTTCATCATTGTACAACCAATCCAGTTTGCATACTATTTCGGTACAGAAATACATTCAATCAAACCGGCAATAAAAGGTTTTATCGGCCCTGTATTATCAGTTACAGCATGGTAAAATCCTGCCAACACCTTCGGAAACGCAGCCAACACTTTCGGAAACGCAGCCAATGCTTTCGGAAATGCAGCCAATTCCTTCGGAAACGCTGCCAGTACTTTCGGAAACGCAGCCAACACCTTCGGAAACAGCGCTGACACCTTCGGAAACGCATCAAGCACTCTCGGAAACAGAGCTGACGCTTTCGGAAACGCAGCCAGTACCTTCGGAAACGCAGCCAGTACTTTCGGAAATGCAGCCAACACCTTCGGAAACAGCGCTGACACCTTTGGAAACGCATCAAGCACTCTCGGAAACAGAGCTGACACCTTCGGAAACGCAGCCAGTACCTTCGGAAGTAGAGCCAACACCTTCGGAAATTTTGCTGACACCTTCGGAAACCTTGCAAACACTTATAGAAACAGTGCTAAGACACACGGAAAGTAGGCAAATTGATTAAGATTTGTCCCGCATGTATCTTTAATATTTGTGACAGCCTTTGCAAAGGAGAATTTATTTCCTCTGCAAGCCATTTATCAATAAGATTTAAATCAATGAACCCGGAAAAGAAAAGGAGAGTATTATTGCGAAGGAGCAGGGCAATTCAACCACCTGAACCAGGCGATGCCCTTCATCTTATCAGAAGCGATCACTTTTCGCGCGTAGTTTACTACACCATAAAACTTGCCTTGCTGGGTTCGTGTATGCCTGTTGCTTTCCTGCCTGTTAAACGTTCAATGCCATACTGTCGCAGGATTGGCAAAGGGCAGGGCAACCGCATCTTTATACCCGACGAACGTGAGCTCAACCTTAAAGACATTGGTAAACCTACACAGGGGCTTTCACCACCCTGCAGCTTTTTGTTTTAACAGATCACGCGCACGAATACATTACCATAACACAACAAAATTTTTGAAAAATGAAAAAGGAAATTGAAAAATACCAGCGTTACAAGACCCTGGAAAGAATACTCGAAGTCCATACATCTGCCTTCGAAGACAGGCCCGAGATACTCGAAATGAAGACTTCGTTTTCGGCCATCCTCACCCTTATTGCCAATCTTATATCTAAGCTGATGCAACCCTTAAATGACATTTATCAGCATCGCATGGATATACGTGAAAGGTTTAAGGAAACCCTCAGAAGTATGATAGCCATAGGGCTGCACTACGCGGTAAAGATTGACGACAAACCCTTAACTACCCTGCTTACCAAATACCGCTCTGATATAGACAAGGCAAATGCCTACAAGCTATATGAAATAGGTGTCCATGTACAGCAATTGCTCACTGAGCATATCGAATCAATGCAGGGGCTTGGCATTACTGCCGCTGAACTTACCGCCTTTACCGACGAACTTGAAGCTTATAATATGGCAATGCAGGAAGCAGGCTTCCGGTTAAATAACCGCCGCACCTGGCGTGCCGAGCTTAAAGCAGCGCTCGCCCAGAGCGATACCCTGGTAAAAGGCCGTATTGATACGTTTGTGGCCCACACTGCCAAACGGTTTCCCGATCTTTATACCGAATATCGTATGGCGAGGTACCGAAGGCGCAGCGCTAAAAAGAGCGATGCAGATTTTGGCTCTGCCGATATCTCCGGCACCGTTTACGATGGCACCACCGGCAACCCTCTCGAAAATGTAACCGTCAACCTTATCGAACTTGATCATGTGGTCGAAACCGATCTCGACGGGGTATTCCTTTTTGATGAATTACCCGCCGGCGACTACACCCTTACCTACCACTGCAACGGATACCTGGTTCCGGAAGCCGTGCAGCTAAAACTTGCCGATGGCGAAAGCCTGGTGTATGACTTTACACTTGTTCCATTGGAAAAAGGGAATACCGCGGCATAATTTGCCACTCCATCCAATTTAAACCGGCCTGCAGAATTGTGGGCCGTTTTTTTTACTTTAGCCTATATCCCTCCCTTATCAGGAATTATTTTTTTTGAAGAATTATTTATTGTAATTTTCGGAGGTGGAATAGGAGTGATGTGGGAATACTTTAAATCTGATTTTGAATACTTGAAAAGGATAAAAGTGAAATGCCAATTATACCTTCAAGCACATTTGAAAGCTCCGACGTGCTAACCGACACTTCAGCCTGCCAGAGAGCTGTTTTCTTGCCTACGCACCCACTGAGTTAAGTATCTTTGGGTTTTTTAATTAACAGACTGAAAATATAGAATGGCAAAAAAGAACGGAAACGATAAACCGATAGAAGTAACCCTTTGGGATGCAGCGAATAAATTGAGAGGAAGTGTTGAACCTGCTGAATACAAACACGTAGTTTTAGGACTGATTTTCTTAAAGTTTGCAAGCGACAAATTTGAAGAACACCGAGCCAAACTCATTGCCGAAGGCAAAGAAAAATACGTTGAGATGGCTGATTTCTATAATATGAGCAATGTGTTCTTTTTGGACGAAACAAGCCGTTGGAGTTACCTGATTAAAAAATCAAAACAAAACGATATTGCCCTGCTTATTGACACGGCACTGCACACCATTGAGAAAAACAATAAAGCATTGAAAGGCGCTCTGCCCGACAATTACTTCTCACGCTTGGGTTTGGATGTTACCAAACTGGCTTCGTTGCTCGATACCATAAACGACATCGACACCACCAAAGACCCAAAACAAGATGTGGTTGGCAAAGTGTACGAATACTTTCTTTCAAAATTTGCATTGGCAGAAGGAAAAGGCAAAGGAGAATTTTACACCCCAAAAAGCATTGTAAACCTGATTGCTGAAATGATTGAACCTTACAAGGGCATTATTTATGACCCTGCCTGTGGTTCGGGTGGTATGTTTGTGCAATCGATAAAGTTTATTGAGGCACACCACGGAAACAAAAAAGAAGTTTCCATTTACGGGCAGGAATACACCAATACCACTTACAAACTGGCAAAGATGAACCTTGCCATACGTGGTATTTCAGGCAATCTGGGCGAAAAAGCAGCCAACACTTTTTTAGACGACCAACACAAAGACCTTAAAGCCGATTTTATTATGGCAAATCCGCCTTTTAACCAAAAGGACTGGCGAGCCGAAAACGAATTGATTGACGACCCACGCTGGCGAGGATACGATGTACCGCCCAAAAGCAACGCCAACTACGGCTGGATTTTGAATATGCTAAGCAAGCTCAGCGACAACGGAGTGGCAGGTTTTATATTGGCAAACGGTGCTTTGAGTGGCGGTGGCGAAGAATACAAAATACGCCGTAAACTCATTGAAAATAATTTAGTGGAAGCCATTTTAGTATTGCCACAAGATATGTTTTACACCACAAATATCAGCGTTACACTTTGGATTCTGAACAAGAACAAAAAAATCCAAAGCCGAAAAATAGGTGATGAAACTCGTAACTTCCGTAATCGTGAAAAAGAAATCCTGTTTGTGGATTTGCGACAAATGGGAATTCCATTTGAGAAAAAATACATTCAATTTTCCGAAGATGATATAAAAAAAATAACAGGTACTTACCACCAATGGCAAACCAAGGAAATTGAGAACGTTCCTGAATTTTGTTATTCTGCTTCGTTTGAAGAAGTAGCCAAAAAAGATTTTTCACTCGTTCCAAGTAAATACATTGAATTTGTAAACCGTGACGAAAACATTGACTTTGACGAAAAGATGCAAACCCTGCAAAGCGAATTTGCCGACCTGCTAAAAGCCGAAATACAAAGCAAAAATGATTTACTAACCGTATTTAAAGAGTTGGGTTATGAAATTAAATTATAAGCGGATTGGCGAACATATTAGGCTTGTTGATGAACGAAACAAAGGTCTTGAAGTGCAACAACTTTTAGGTTTAAGCATTTCAAAACAGTTTATTCCTTCTGTTGCCAATATTATCGGTACAGATATGGAGAACTATAAAATTATCCGTAAAAATCAATTTGCTTGTAGCACAATGCAGGTAAGGCGTGATAAAAAAATGCCTGTTGCTTTGTTGCAGGAAGTAGATGAAGCCATTATTTCGCAAGCCTATCCAATTTTTGAAGTAAAAGACGATAAAGAGCTTTTACCCGAGTATTTAATGATGTGGTTTGAGCGTTCAGAGTTTGACCGTGAGGCTTGTTTTCACGCTGTTGGAGGTGTAAGAGGTAGTTTGGAATGGGAAGATTTTGAAAATTTGCAATTACCAATACCTCACCCAGACAAACAACGAGAAATCGTAAAAGAATACAACACCATACAAAACCGCATAAACCTAAACAACCAACTGATACAAAAACTTGAAGAAACCGCACAGGCGATTTATAAACAGTGGTTTGTGGAGTTTGAGTTTCCTGATGAAAACGGTAAGCCCTATAAAAGCAATGGTGGTGAAATGGTTTGGAATGAGGAACTGGAGAAGGAGATTCCGAAGGGGTGGGAAATTGGTAGACTATCTGATATTGCAACTATTATTATGGGTCAATCACCTTCGGGAGAGACATATAACAAAGACGGTGATGGAATGATTTTTTATCAAGGCAGAACTGACTTTGGTTACCGATTTCCTTCAATTACTTCCTATACCACACAACCAAAAAGAAAGGCTTTAAAAAATGATATTCTAATTAGTGTAAGAGCACCTGTTGGTGATTTAAATATTGCCATAGAAAATTGTGCAATTGGTCGTGGTGTAGGAGCCCTAAGAAGTAAAATAAAATGTAATTCGCATTTGTTTTATACACTTCAAAATTTGAAATCGCATTTTGATATCTCAGATGGTGAAGGAACTATATTTGGTTCAATCAATAAAGATGATTTACACAATATGGAAGTAGTTTATTCTGAAAATGAAATAAAGGAATTTGAAAAAATCGCTCGACCAATTGATGATTGTATCAAAAATTATTGCATTCAAAACCAAAAGTTAACGGAACTGAAAGAACTGCTTCTTTCTAAATTAGCGACAGTTGAAAATTAATCATCAATCTATTTAACTTACATGTCCAATGATTAAGGCTATAACTCTGAAAAATTTTAAAAAATGGAATAACAAAACTATTAATCTTAATGAAAAAGGGCTGTCATTGATTGTAGGAGGTAATAATTCTGGCAAATCGACCATTTTGCACGCTTTGGCAGTTTGGGAGTATTGTAAGACAGTACTAATTTTTGAAAAAGGTGAGGATTCTATTCTTACAGGATTTAGAGGTGCGGGTTTTGGAGTGAATATAGATGATTTCACTCCGATAAATATTCCATCTTTAAAATATTTGTGGACTAATTTAAATCCTGGCAGTGGTTATAATTTGTCTATTAGATGTACTTGGGATATTGCGGGCAAACCAGATTGTTATTTAGAAATTGGATTAGCTCTGGCTCAAGAAAGATTGTTCATCAAAACTAAATCAACTAATTTAGTCCCTGGTGATCTGATCCCAACGATAGCTTATCTTCCTCCTTTTGCTGGAATCTCTGATAAAGAATCATGGGTTTCAATCGCAGATCGCAGAAGATTAATTGGAAGAGGATTAGCAGGGGCTGTTTTGAGAAATACAATTGTTGATTTATTTAATGAAAACCAAAGAAAGAGAGACTTGCATAAAGGTGAAAGAGGGAGAATACCTCGGCAGGTATTAACAGAAATAAGAACAAATGATCCATATGAAAAACTCAACCAAGTTATTTTCTCTACGTTTAATGGTCAAATTAATCCCCAGCGTTTTAATCCAAACTTTCATAATTATGTGAAAGTTGACTTTGAAAAAGGAGAATTTATTCGAAATCGTTTTAAAAGATATACTACCTATAATAAAAGAGATATAATGGTCGAAGGGTCAGGGTTCCTTCAATGGCTGAGTGTATATACATTTGCCCTTAATCCTGAAATCAACGTATTATTATTAGATGAGCCGGATGCTCATCTTCACTGCTCCCTTCAATCAGGGTTGGTTGGAGATTTACGGGAGATAGCTAGAATATTTAATAAACAAGTTTTAATTGCAACACATTCTTCAGAGATAGTGAAAAATGCGGAACCAATTTCTATTATACATGTTAATGGCGGAGATACACGCTATTTAAGGTTCGAAAATCAAAAGATCATTGTTTTGTCTGGATTGGGTACAGAGTATTCACCAATAATTAATAAAATTCAAAAAGGTAAACGAATCCTTTTTACCGAAAATGCAAGTGATATTAGGTTACTAAAAATTTGGACAGCTAAACTAAATTTAACCTGGCCTGAGAACCTAACTGAATGGCCTCATGCGAGTAAACATACTGAACGTAAGAATCTATTCATCCATCTAATTGATAGTATTGAAGAAGTTAAAGCCATAAGTCTATCTGATCGGGATAGCAATTTATATGAAAACACAAATACGAATTTAACGATTACTGGATTCGGAGATTTTGTGCAGGGGAATAATGAGTTGAGATTCAGAACATGGCGTCGCTGGGAAATAGAAAGCTATTTGATTTGTCCAACTGCTATTGCCCGGGTTGCAGGGATAAATGGTGATGATGTTGCAACCTTCCTACAGGAAAATCATGGTATTGTTTTTAATGAAAACTATATGCAGTCCAACATGACTGCTCCAATACGACCTCTTTTTGACGACAGTAAATCAATTATTGAAAACATATGTGACCATTTCGGAATTTTTAAGGAAGACATAGCTAACTCAATGACTGAAGATGAAGTCTTCGAGGATGTTAAGACATTAATAAATGAGATATTGGAAATGTGTAGAATTTAGTGTGGTTTGAACAATTGAGTATTAATAGATACAATCAGTTAGAGTAATTGAAATATTGGATACTATTTAGTAAGGTACATGAAAAATGAAATTCACCGAAGAAAAATTAGAAAAGGCATTTACCGGGTTGTTTGGTCAGGATGTTATTGCTTTTTTCGAAATTAGCGACAGTATAAAATTAGAGATATGAAATACAATTTCAATATCCCCACCACAGGTCTTTCCACTTAAAGCATAGGATTTAATCTCAATAAAGGCTGATATTATTTACCTGATTCCATTTAATGCCAACTACTGACATTAAAACTGACATTAAATTTCTGACATATTGACATGTTAACAATTTGTTTTGGTACCAATCAGCAATATTTATGCAAATATTACATGTAATTGGGCTGTAATTCTATTTTTATATTTGAATATTGCGTAAAGTGTGCATATTTTAAATCTAAAATTAGATTTTGGCATATGGTTTGATTCATTGAGCTTGTCGTTAAAAGCGACTTAGTTCATGGGGGTGTTGTAAATACCCTTTATTATTTAATCAAACAAAAAGCCTATGGCAAATCTTGACACATTATTCAGAAAGTTCGACAACGAGTTGAACATTACAAAAACCAAGAAAGATGCGCTGATGAGATCGAAGAATAATCTTCGTGATGATATCAGAGATTATTTTTCAAAGAACCACCCCAACTACACTCCTGTTTTCTATATTCAGGGATCGTACAAGTTAAAGACTCTTATAAGAACAAAGGACGATACCTGTGATTTGGATGACGGAGTTTACTTTAAGGAAAATCCTGATAACGTTACATCGAGTACTTTGCAACGTTGGGTTAAAGAAGCCGTAGATGGCACAACTGATGCAATTCCCGAACATAAAAAGAAATGTATAAGGTTAGATTTTAAAGCCGGGTACAATATTGATTTACCAGTTTTTGTGTTTGATGAGGAAACTGAAGATCATCCCAATCTGGCAGTAAAAAATGTTGGTTTCCAAATTGACGATCCCAGGGAATTTGTTCTTGAGTTTCGCAGGGTAAAAACCGATCAGATGGTGAGAATGGTGAAATACCTGAAATCATGGTGCGACCATAAGCGGCAGGACATGCCGAGTGGACTGGCTATGACCGTTCTAACAATGAACCATTTTCAATCCAATTCGAGAGATGATGTAGCCTTGCGATTTCTGCTTACCGAAATTGAAAAGGAACTTAAAAGAGCGTTTCGTTGTGTAATGCCCACCACACCGAAAGATGATTTATTTGCAAATTACACAGAAACTAAAGAATCCAACTTTATGGACAATCTCTCAAAGTTTATTGAGGATGCAACAAAGGCTATCGCTGAGAAGAATAAACTGAAAGCGAGTAATCTTTGGAGAAAACATCTTGGGGATAGATTTCCTGATGGTGAGGATGAAGATGAGGAATCAAGTTCCAGCGCAAAACTAATTCCAGTAATTGGGTCTTCACGTCCATACTATAGGATTGACGTATGAACCAGGATTTCAAAAACCAGCTTTCGGAAGTTATTTCTATATTTCCTGATCTGTCAATAAAACATATTGAAGGACAGGATTTCCTGAAAGGGATATTGGATATTGCTGATGAAAGCTCAACGGTAATAGGAAGTTTTTCTGTTGAAATATATCCAACAGAAAAATTTCCCTATCGTTTCCCGAAAATTTTCGAGGTTGGTGGTGATATACCTTGTAATGCCGACTGGCATAAATATAATGACAATTCCTGCTGCATATCAGTTGAGCAGGATGAGATTCTGAAATGCCAATCCGGTATTACATTGATAAACTTTATTGAAAAAGAGGCTATTCCCTATTTTGCGAATCAGCTTTATAGAATAAAAACAGGACACTATCTGAATGAGTATCCGCATGGTAAAGAAGGGGTAAGACTTTTTTATATTGAGCTTTTCAAGAGCAGCAACCCTAAGTTTTGGTATTTCTGTTTTGATCATGCATTCGGAAATTCAAAAACAGGACGGAATAAAAGGTGCTATTGTAACAGTGGCGGGAAGTATAAGAAATGCCACATGCTTGTAGAAGAAAAACTTCAAATTATTGGTAAACAAAAAGTTTTGACGGATTTAAATTTAATTACATCATGAAAAGAAAAATATTTATCGGTTCCTCGAAAGAGGGACATCAGGTTGCAGAACAAATTAAAAATGCAATAAACAAACAATTTGGTGATTGGATTGAATGTGAAACGTGGAAAGATGGCAAAGTTTTTTCACAGAATAAGAATACGCTTGATTGTCTGGTTAGAGCATCCAGAAGGTACGATTACGGTATTCTGGTTGCTTCAAAAGATGATATCGCCCTGAAGAGGTTGCGGTTTTACAACACTATGAGAGACAATGTGCTATTTGAGGCAGGTTTATTTTTAGGTAGCTTGGGTTTGCAAAGAGCATTTCTGATTACTTCTGATAGTATTTCACTTCCATCTGATTATTTCGGTGTAACTGTGATTAAGTATAATAAGAAAAACCTTCAAAATAGAATTGAAAGCATTGTTACAGAAATAGCAAAAACGAAAGGAAGTTTTAACTTAAAACCTGTACCATCTGCTGCGCTCGCTTTTGGTTATTTTGAAAATTTTGTAAAACCTTTTGCAAAAAAGCAGTATGCCCTGAAATCTGACTTTCAATTTAAGATTCTGCTTCCAAAGAATATTTCAGATATTGATGCACAAAAAGCCAAATATCTTTCCGGACATCCAAGTACAGAGACTCAGGGAGGTAGGCCAAGTGCATACGAATATAACAATGAAAAAGGCTGTTTTTGGGACATACCGACAACATTAAACACTATTTACCAACTCGTTGACTATATGGTTCCACCAACAGAACTTGGTATAAATGTAGAAAAGGAGGAATGGATTGAACATGAATTGAGAAATTTCGGAGGCACATTGGAAATGCTACTTCACAAGCATGGGGTGTTTAACAAGAATATCCAGATAGAATTTCTGTGATTTATTTTCGATAATTGCTAGTTATTGTTCAAAAATGAATCTAAAATGGCAATAATTCAATTTTTAGTGTACTTTTGTTACGAATAAGACACACAATACGATGATACAGGAATTGAAGATAAGTAACTTCCTCTCTTTCAAAGAGGAGGTTACTTTTAGTTTTGAGGCAACGAAAGATAATACATTTGAAGATTATCAGGTTGTGGAGGTTGCCAAGGGTGTCAGGTTGCTTCGCTTTGCAGTAGTATATGGTGCGAATGCTTCAGGCAAGTCAAATCTTATAAGAGCATTCGAGTTTTTACACGATTTCTGGTTCGAATCGAAAAAAGACATAACGGAAAAAACCGATGCCATTCCATTCAAATTAGATCGGGAGACCCCAAAACAACCCTCATCTTTTTCGCTGAAGTTTTATGTTGATGACATCAAATACTGGTATCAGCTTGAGATTGATGAAAGTAGAGTCTATTTGGAAAAGCTTCATTACTATAGTTCCATTCAACCAACATTACTTTTCGAAAGGACCTTTTCGAAAAACATATCGGTAATTTCATTTAATCAAGCTGTAGTAAAGATTAGTGCTGTAGCAAAAGAGGAGATAAATCTTAAATGTCTGCCCAATATTTCATTTTTTGCTGCACGCAATCAGGTTAATGTTTCTTTGCCCAAAATTGATGCTGCACGAAACTGGATGAAGCAAAGAGTGTCGGATACAATTAATCCTCTTTCTCCTATGTTTGAAATAGCACAAAGCAGAATACAAAAAGATGAAATCCTTAAGAAACATTTGCTTGATTTTGTCAGGGAAGCGGATTTTAATATTACTGATATTAAGTCAAAAATTGAGAAACAGGATATCCCACAGTTTTATTTGGATTTTATAAAGAGGTCAGATACGTTGCCTGAAGAAGAAAAAGAGCGCCTTGTTGACGATTTTTATACACAAGTCTCTACCGATTTTGAACATACGATTACTAATCTGAGAGGAACTGAGACCTATTTTTTGCCAGAGGAGCTAGAATCGGAAGGTACACGAAGGATTACCGGGGTTCAAACAGCACTTTACTTGACAATGGAGGCAAATGCATTTCTTGCTATTGACGAAATTGAATCTTCTTTACACCCTGACCTCATAGTTTATCTTTTGAAGAATTTTCTTGAGAATAAAAACAATCGGGCTCAGCTCCTTCTTGCAACGCATTATGACCCATTGTTAAATCAAACAGATGAACTGTTCAGAAAAGATTCGGTTTGGTTTACTGACAAAAACGAATCCGGATCAACAGAGCTTTATTCATTAGTAGAATTTAATGGATTGAATCGAATAGCTTCTTTACAAAAGGCCTATCGCCAAGGGAGATTTGGCGCTATTCCAAGAATAAATTTATAAATAATATGAAATGGGAAGGCCAACAAATAACCGAAGTCAAAAATCCCCTGTTATTACTTTAATTGGCGAAGGTATTACTGAACAGTACTATTTTAAACATATCCGATCATTTTACAACTACCGCTATATCCTTAAACCATACTTTTTTGGAATAACCTCACTTACGGATATGGATCGAAAAATCGCAGAAGTGCTTGAAGGTGGTGGTATTGCAATTTGTGTATTTGATACTGATGTTTCACAGCGTTTGGAAGCTGAGGAAAAGAAACTGAACAGACTGTTGAAGAAGTATAGTAGGAGAGAAAATGTGGTTTTTTGCAATAGTTTGCCTTCAATTGAATACTGGTTCTTGCTCCATTATGAAAATACAAATAAACATTTTAGTAATTCGAAAGCAGTTGAAAGAGTCTTAAGGAAATACTTGCTTAATTTTGAAAAAACAACACTTTTTTTGGAAAGGGAGAAATGGGTTGCGGACTTATGTAGTGACAATAAACTAAAAACAGCAATCGAAAGAGCGAGAGATTTCAGTGATGACAGCCCTTCATATTCCAATATTTATAAAGCATTTGATTTATTTGGGAAATGAAATTCACCGAAGAAAAATTAGAAAAGGCGTTTACCGAGTTGTTGGGGCAGGAAGGTTTTCCTCACCACTTGGGTATTACCATAGTCCGAAAACCTGATGAAGTATTGATTGAGGAAGATTTACAAAACTTTCTGCTAAAGCAATACAAACCGCAAGGTATTACAACAAATGAAGTCAATTCTATTATTCTTCAACTCAAAACGCTTCCTGCTTCTGACTTATTCGAAAGCAACAAAACTTTTTTAAAAATGCTTTCAGATGGTTTTATTCTCAAAAGAGAAGACCGAAAGCAAAAAGACATTTATATTCAACTCATTAATTACGCAGGATTAAATAAACACCGTCAACCCGATGCAGAACAGTTAATTTCAGTTGCCGCAGAACCCGAAGAACAATATCCGTCCGATACAAATATTTACAAATTTGTCAATCAACTGGAAATTATCGGAACAGAAAAACGCATTCCTGACGGAATAGTTTACATCAATGGTTTGCCTTTGGTAGTTTTTGAATTTAAAAGTGCTATCCGTGAGGAAGCCACTATTTTTGATGCATTTAAACAATTAACGGTTCGATACCGCAGAGATATACCTGAACTGTTTAAATACAATACTTTTTGCGTTATCAGCGATGGCGTAAACAACAAAGCAGGTTCGTTTTTTGCCCCCTACGATTTTTTCTATGCCTGGCGCAGAGTTGCTGGTTTGGCAAAAGATGTGGACGGCATCGACAGTATGTTTACACTCGTGCAGGGAATGTTTAATAAAACCCGCTTGCGTGATATTATTCGCAACTTCATTTACATTCCAGATAAGAGCAAAAAAGAAGAAAAAATTGTTTGTCGCTATCCGCAATATTACGCTGCAAGGACATTATTTGATAACATCAAAAAAGCTCAAAAACCAGAAGGAGACGGAAAAGGCGGAACTTATTTCGGGGCAACCGGTTCAGGAAAAAGCTACACAATGCTTTATCTGACAAGGTTATTGATGAAAAGTGAATATTTTGAAAGTCCAACCATTGTTTTAATAACCGACCGCACCGATTTAGATGACCAGCTTTCGGCACAATTCATAAACGCAAAAGGTTTTATTGGCGACAATGCAGTGGAGAGTGTTGAAAGCAGAGCCGACCTGAGAACCAAACTTCAGGGCAGACAAAGCGGAGGCGTTTTCTTAACCACCATTCATAAGTTTACCGAAGACACTGAACTGCTTACCGAACGAAACAATGTGATTTGTATTTCGGACGAAGCACACCGCAGTCAGGTAAATCTTGACCAGAAAATTAAAGTCACCGAAGAAGGTGTAAAAAAGACTTTCGGTTTTGCAAAATATTTGCACGATTCTTTACCCAACGCTACTTACGTTGGTTTTACCGGAACACCCATTGATGCAACACTTGATGTATTCGGAAAAGTGGTTGATGCCTACACAATGACTGAATCAGTGAGAGATGAAATTACCGTTCGGATTGTGTATGAAGGTAGGGCTGCAAAAGTAGCTTTGAAAAATGGTGAGTTAGAGAAAATTGAAAAATACTACGAAGAAGCTGCCGAATTAGGCGCTAATGAATATCAGATTGACAAGAGCAAACAGGAAACCGCAAATATGTACGCCATTCTTGGCGACCCCGACCGTTTGCAAGCCGTTGCCGAAGATTTTGTAAACCACTACGAAAATCGAATTTCGGAAGGTGCAACAGTTAAAGGAAAAGCAATGTTTGTAAGCAGCAGTCGTGAAATTGCTTACGAGCTTTACAAAAACATTATTGCGCTCCGTCCTGAATGGAATGAAATCAGAGTAGCGGAAGAAGGTACAGAACTTACCGACAAAGACAAGCGGGAATTAAAACCGATTGAACGCATTAAATTGGTAATGACCAGAGGAAAAGACGACCCGAAAGAACTTTGGGATATGTTGGGAACTTCTGACGACCGAAAAGAACTTGACCGTCAATTCAAAAATCCAAAGTCGAATTTCAAAATAGCCATAGTAGTTGATATGTGGTTGACTGGTTTTGATGTCCCTTTCCTGGATAGCATTTACATTGACAAGCCAATTCAGCAACATAATTTGATTCAAACTATTTCACGGGTAAACCGCAAGTTTGAAGGTAAAAACAAAGGTTTGGCAGTAGATTATATAGGCATCAAAAAACAAATGAATCTGGCTCTTGCCAAATACAATAAAGGCGACAAGGATAATTTTGAAGATATTGCAGAATCCATCATAATTGTTCGTAATCATTTAGACCTTTTAGCGAAACTGTTTCACAAGTTTGACAACTCTAAATATTTCAAAGGCACAACTATTCAACAGTTAAACACACTGAATTTGGCTGCTGAATATGCGCAACAATCCAAAGAATTTGAAACCCGTTTTATGGGTTTGGTTAAAAGACTAAAAGTTGCCTATGATATTTGTGCTGGGAGTGAACAATTAACGCAATTAGAAAGAGATTACACGCATTTTTATTTGGCGGTTCGCTCCATTGTTTTCAAACTTACCAAAGGCAATGCACCTGATACGGCACAAATGAACGCCAAAGTTCGGGAAATGATAAAAGATGCTTTACAAAGTGACGGCGTTGAAGAAATTTTCAAATTGGGTGAAGAAGCCACATCTGAACAAGACATTTTTGATGAAGATTACCTGGCCAAAATTGATAAAATTAAATTGCCGAATACAAAAATCAAATTACTGCAACAATTATTAGCGAAAGTAATTGGTGAAATCAGGAAAGTTAACCGGGTAAAGGGAATCGACTTTTCAAGAAAAATGCAAGCCATTGTAGACAGGTACAACAACCGTGATGCGAATGACATTTTAAGAAGTGAAGTTTACGAAGAAATGGCAGAAGCCCTAACAAACCTTATTTGGGATGTTCAAAAGGAATTTAAAGCAGGTGATGAATTAGGTATTGACTTTGAAGAAAAAGCCTTTTATGACATTCTGAAAGAACTCTGCAAAAAATACGACTTCACCTATCCAGACGATAAACTAATTGACTTATCAAAAGCAGTTAAAATTATCGTTGACAGTCAAGCCAAATTCCCCGACTGGAACAAACGTGACGACATAAAATCAGCATTGAAAGTTGAATTGATTTTGATTTTAGACGAGTTTGGCTATCCACCAGTTGAGAGAGATGAAGTATATGTTGAGATTTTTGAACAAGCAGAGAATTTTAAGAAAAACAGAAAATGAAAAGGAAACCGATAAGCAAAATCATTTAGAAATAGATCTATTAATAAATTTTTTCTAGTAGGTTAAGTACCTGAAAATTAATTATAATAACCATCATGCGAAAATATTCAAATAGTGGGTTTGCAGGTGAAATGCTCGTTGCAGCTGAACTATCCAGGCTTGGATACGAGGTGCTGCTTGGTAACGTTGGAACAAAAAAAACTATTGGTGTTGATCTAGCAGCAGTAAATCCTGAATCTGGTAAAACTGTTTCTATCTCAGTAAAATCATTGAAGAAAAAAAACGCATTCTTAATTGACCCAGAGAAAGTGCGAAGTGATTCTGTTTATGTGTTTGTTATAACCAATAGCGCAGGTGAGAAGCCTGAATTTTTTGTTCTTAAAGGTATTACATTATTATCAAATGAAAAGGATATTTTTGGAAAATGGGGGCGGGATTATGCACAAAAGCATGGAAGAGGCATATATGCAAATAAACTAGAACAGTGGAGGGATTGTTGGGATGTTATTGATGATGATTAACCACCAAATACATCCCACTCGTGCTAGACTGAAAGTAAGATTCAGATTATTTCTCACAAACCTAATTTGCTAACCCGGCTTTGAATTTCTGGTGTTCGAAGTTTCGATGAATATAGGTGTCCAAACCAGGCCGTTTATTCAGAACCAAACCAGCCCACCATACAAAAAAAGCAAGTTCCCTGTTTAACTCCCCACAATAAAGGTACAACATTACCTCATCAGGGCAGAAAACGAATGCTGTTTGTTTTCCCATCAGCCAATACCAGGCGGGCAATTTAAATTCCAACCCCACATTGTTTATTCGCTAGTCCAAAAGCGATTTATTTGTTTGGTGAAGGAAGACATTACGATATTTTTGGGGCACTTATACGACGACATCTACTCATGTGCCCAGTCTGTAGAATCTGCACTTACCAGCTTTGAAAGAACAAGCAGCATGATTCAGATTATTCATGCGAAAGCAACTTCCCGTAAAGAAAAATCAAGTGTGGGCAATAAGAAAAAGAATTGTTTGTAATCAGGTGTCTAAATGACAACAAGGGGAAACACATTCCCGATTATCTCTAAATAATGGTGAAATCTATTCTCAATGCATAAAGATTAGATTATCCAAATTGCATATTGCAGTATGTTTATTTGCGACTATTAACTACTGGTATTCGCACACGGCACAAATATTTATGATAAGATTGGCTCAATTATTTTAAATTGTGTTGGTAAAGAATATTTAAATCGGTATATTTGTACTTAAATCCTTATATAAAATTAATGAACTTTAAAAATCAGGTCTTATGAAAAAAACCATTACACTTATTGCCATTGGCTTCATCTCAATATCAATGATGTTGAGTTCATGCGGATCAGGAGGGGAGCAGAATACCGCTGGGGAAGAGACATCAGAAACTGCACCGGGTGCCGGACAATCGGGGGTGCAGGATGATGATTCACAAAAAGACATTGTAAAAGTTGCTGTTGGGTCGCCTGACCACACCACGCTGGTGGCAGCCCTCAAAGCCGCTGAGTATGTTGATGTTTTGTCGAATGCCGGCCCATTTACAGTTTTTGCCCCAACCAATGCTGCTTTCGATAAATTGCCTGCCGGAACTGTTGAGGGTCTCTTAAAACCGGAGAAAAAAGCCGACCTCAGGAATATTTTAGAGTACCATGTGTATGTTGGTAAACTGGACCAGTCATTCTTTAAAGATGGCCAGGTATTCGGACAGGTAAATATGGGAAAAATTACCATGGGTGTGAAGGAGGGAAAAGTTACGGTAAACGGAGCGAATATTATAGCTTCAGTTCCATGCAGCAATGGTATTGTTCACGTAATTGATGCTGTTTTGCTGCCACCGGCAAAATAAAATTTTCGAAAGTTATCAAACTATAAGCCCGTGGTGAACCTGCATTCATCACGGGCTTATAGGTATTTTAGTCTGTATTATTTAAAAATTTAGTGAATCCTTTGTGCCTGCCTGCCTTAATGGCATTCAGGCAGGTCTTGGTGTATTAGTGGCAAGAAAAATATTTGCCACAAAGGCCAGCCATAAATTTATTATGTCTGGCAGGCACTAAAACACTAAGCCTGCTTGTATGAAAAGGCAGACAGGCTACACAAAGTTGATGCTTTTTGAAAATTATTAAGGTTAGGGAATAAATTGTGGGTTGTTACAGGTTTTTGGTTTTAAATATCCGCAAAGCAATAAGTATGGGTATTGCGATCCAAAGCAGCATAACCGAAACTGCGAGTGAAATTCCGAAAAGAGAACCGAAAAACTGGTTGAATACGGCTCCGGTATAACCCATTAGTGCTGAAATGTCCATTTTGAGCAAAACCAGGATACGTGCAAGGTCAACCGGATTTAGGCAACTCAGAAAAATGGTAACTTTTTCAAGAGGATAATCGGAAAAGGCAAACATTACCATAAGCAGAATGCCATCGTAGACGAGTGTAAAATAAAACCAGAGCATCATTGAAATGCCGATTCCCCTTGTTTTATCGCGGGTAATTACCGAAGCAAGAAAGGCCAGGGAGACAAATATCAGCGTAAGCAGACTTCCCGAAAGAATAAAATACCAGCCGGTAACCGTTCCGTCAAATATAACTACAGGCAACCCGATTCCAAGAAGAAAAGCAGTAAGCAGGGATATACCGACACCGGTGTAAACGCCCAGCAGAATAGTGCTTCTTTTTAAGGGCTGGGCCACCAGTAACTCTATAAATTCATAGGAGTTGAAGAAGTAAATGGTTGTAAATAATATACTTACCAGTGGAATAACGATCAAAAGCACAGTCAGCAAGCTGCTTAGCCCTTTGGTTACATCTTCATTCATCATAAACAACCCCAAAGAACTCAGCAAGAGCAATATAACATAGGCGAGGAGTATGCGGTTTCTGAAGATATCGTGTAGCACGTATTTAATAATCTTATTCATGGTATTGTTTTAGCGCAACAAGTGGAACAAAGCTTTTCCCAGTCTTTCCTCCCCGGTTTCTGACTTTATCTCGGTTATTTTTTTATAAAATTTAGCCTCTCCTTCAACAATGTAAGCAATTGAATCAGCAATTTCTTCTACTTCGCTCATAATGTGCGATGTAATCAGAATGAGCTTACCGGCTTCTTTTTCTTTTTGTATTTTTTGTTTCAGGATTTCCGAAGCCATAGGGTCGAGGCCGGCAGTAGGCTCATCGAGAATGACTACCTCGGGCTTAAACAGAAAAGCCAGTGCAGCACTTACTTTCTGCCTGGTGCCTCCCGAAAGTGAGCGCATTGATTTGCCAAACATCGCATTCAGGCTGAATGCTTCAATCAGGTCTTCGTCAAACTGTCCATTTACCCGGCCTTTTCCAAGGTCTTTCATCATACCGAAGAGATACCCCATATTCATATTATCGGGATAGCGGCCTATTTGTGGCATGTAGCCAATCCGGTTTTTATAGCCGACATCACCTGCAATGGTTTTTCCATCGAACAAAATTGTGCCGCCATCAGGGATCACCATGCCCAACAGGCATTTTATAAGTGTGGTTTTACCTGATGCGTTGGGGCCAACCAGGGCTGTAACCTGATCGGGGCTGAAGTTGAGGTCAATTCCCCTCAAAGCATGTATACGGCCGTAGTGCTTTTGTAGTTTGCTTATCTGTATCATGGCCTTATTATTTGCATAGATGGTTCACTGTCGTACAAATTTACATAAGACATTGAAGGCAAGGCCCTTTCAGCCCTGTCGAGCAGTTCCGACATGAAACTCCGCAGCAGAAATACTGCTGAAGGCAGCCGCTCAATAATTTGTGAGTATAAGCTTACAGGCCGGAAGGGGACATCCCCTATTTTATCGCGGTTCAAATCATATCCAGTGTATTTGTCCCAGTAATTTCCTTTAAGAAAATTGTTGTTTTCGCTGCCGTTAGTGGTAAAATCAAATGTATTGCCACGGAAATTATTCAGCATGAAAGTGTCTTTTTCGCAATTTGCCAGCATACGGACAGCCAGACCATTGTTGAAGAAGTTATTGTTGATTATCATTAATTCATTGGAGCCTTCCATATAGATTCCAGACGTGTTTTTCGAAAATGTACTGTTCGAGATATGGCTTTTGCTGATGTCCTTCAGTAAAAGGCCATAGGATGAACTTCCCCAGTTCTGATCGAAGGTATTACCTGTCATCCTGATATGCTTTGTGTACATAACAGCTACGCCACTGCCATTGTTGCGGAAAATGTTTGCAGTATAGTTATCGTTGTTCGAGAACATAAAATGCAAGCCGTAGCGGTAATTGTTTTCACACAGATTATGGCTAACCTCGCAATAAGTGGCAAATTCAAAGTAAATGCCATCGCGTTGTCCGCTTACTTTGTTGTTTATGATATTGATGTGGTGCGAATACCACAGATGAATTCCATTGCCTGATTGTATCGCCGTACTCGTGCCGATAATAGTGTTCCCTTTGATTGTTCCGGTGGATGTTTTTGCAAGATAGATTCCGAAGCAGGTATTTTCGAGGCGGTTGTTAAGTATTTGAATGGTATCGGCTTTTTCGACACGGATACCGGCTTTATCTTTAATGTTTGAAAAGCCGCTGTTGCGGATGATAAAACCGCTGATTGTTACTTTTGGAGCGTTCACGATCAGAATATTGCTTTTATGCCGGCCATCCAGAACAGGAAAATCAACCCCGATAAGGCTTATTGATTTGTCAATTGTCAAATCTTCAACAATATAGGTTGATTTAAGCACCCTGATAATGTCCCCGTTTTCAGCTTCTTCGAGGGCTTTTTTAATTGTACTATACTGTGTGCCCGGCTTAACCACAATTTCACGTGCAGTTGATTTTGTTGATAAGACTATTAAGAAGAATAGCAAGAAACAGGTATTCAAGATTATACTTGTTGTGATATATGTAAATCTGAATATAACCTTACTTCTAAGCATCGGATTGATGATATTCTTATGTTTATTTTTGTTCACCAATAAGCTCTTTCCATTTCAGAATCTCGCCACCCAGTACATCCTGGGCTGCCTTTGCAGATGCAAGATCGCTGAACGATGCAAGATTGCCACCCATTGGACTTTGAATATTTTCGCCATGTAAATAAAAAGCCGATGTGGCATCAATAAGGGTTCCTGGTTTTAAGTAGTCACTCACGAAAACCTGATCTTTAGAATCCACATTTTTGGTTTTTACATAGCGCACCAGGCATTCGCCAGCATCAAAAGCAAGTACTTTGCCTTTTGCAGTCAACATACCGGCTCCGAATTGAGGGTCCATTACGGTCATCCTGCATTGTTCGCAGTTATCTTTGCCATATTCAATGGGGCGCATTTCATGTTTGCACGAAACACAAAGCATTAGTATAACAATTGAAAAGGATTTAATATACTTCATTGGATTACTTTTTTTAATCAGCAATTAAATCAAAGGGTTGACTCTACGCCAAAGACAATTATGCTTTTACAGACAGCTTTTCGCGTTTCCTGTAAAACTGTTCATACACTGCAACTGCAACAATCCCGAGTGCTGCGGTTATAACCAGATAGCCGCCCCAATCGGGGAAAGAGCCGGCCAGGAAGTTGAGCAATTGTTTGTAGCCAAATAGTGGAGGCTGGTAGCTCATACCAGGCACTTTTATAGCCGCATGAGGGTCGAGATTGTGGCCATAGTCGTAAAGCCATTGGTAAAAGTCGTAAAAAGCGATGCCTCCAGCTATTAACAGTAAACCTATCCAGGTCCAAAGAAGCGATCGTTTGCGCATAAAAGCTACCAACAAACCAAATGCTATAAGGAAACCCAATGCCCAGGGCATAATCTTAAACTCCTTAAATTCATCCTCTTGAATCATTTTCATGCCGATGTAGTGGTTTAATCCATTGATGTTATCAACATCGCCTGTAATTTTGTAGAGCCAGATTTTCATCTGCATTCCTTCGGGATACTGCGGAGCCTCAAGAATAATCTTCCAGAAAGGCAGAAAGAATGCCCCTATCATCAGTATTGAGCAAATAAAGATTATAATTTGTGATGATTTTTTCATTATCCGGGTGGTTTTCGCGTGATAAATTTAAAATAGAAGCAATAGGGTGTGATATGGAACTTCCTGTATCAAACCCTATTGCTTCATTTTTTTATCTTTAAGTTAAAAAGAGTATTCCTTATTCTGCTGCATTTGCACCACCTGAGAAAGTCAGCGGTACATTCGATCCGGCGGGTGATACCCGTGCATAACCCTGCATCTCCTGATGGAGTGCCGAACAGAAATCGGTGCAATAGAATGGGAACATTCCCGGACGATCGGGGTTCCATTTCAGTGTCTGGGTTTCGCCTGGCATTACCAATAGTTCGGAGTTTCTTGCACCTTTTACTGCAAAGCCATGGGGCACATCCCAATCCTGCTCAAGATTGGTAATATGGAAATAGACCTCATCACCAACTCTAATGCCTTCAATATTATCGGGGTTCAGGTGCGAACGGATTGCTATCATGTAAACATCAACCCTGTTGCCATTTCTCACAACCTTGGCTTCAGCTTCAGATTTTGCTACAAATGGATTGGTGTTGTCTTCGATTTTATAGAATTTCTTCGAATTCTTGATTATCTTTTCTGCAGGAATAGCCTGTGCATAGTGCGGTTCCCCTATGGTTGGGAAATCGAGGAGCAATGTCATTTTTTCTCCACTGATATCAAAAAGCTGAGCCGATTGGGTTAACTCAGGTCCGGTCGGTAAATAGCGGTCCTTGGTAATTTTATTTAGGGCAATCACATATTTTCCCGAAGGTTTCTTTGAGTCGCCACCTGGTACACATAAATGGCCTATTGAGTAATAGGTTGGAGCGCGGTCAACAACAACGCGTTTTTCGACATCCCATTTTACAATTTCAGAAGATACAAAGAAGGATGTATAAGCGAAACCTTTGTCGTCAAACTCGGTGTGTAATGGTCCCAATCCTGTTTGCGGTACTTCACCTGCCAATACTTCTTCATATTTTAAAACAGGAATTGTGGCAACCTGGCCTTCAAATGCCTTGTTTTCAATAGCTTTCAGCATTTTTTCAAAAGAAAAAACAGGGATAGTGGCAGCAAGTTTCCCGCTGGCCGCGATATACCTCCCGTCTGGAGTTACATCGCAACCGTGTGGCGATTTAGGACAAGGCATATAGTAAATAAGTCCTGGCATATCTTCTGCCATTATGATGGTAACTTCATTTTCTTCGGTTGAAGTTGCTGAATGCGAATTTTCATCATACTTATTGTGCATGTATCTGGCCGGAATTTTCTTGCCTTTTCCTTGGGCTATCATTTCTTCAGCTTTTTTCCAGTTTACAGCCATTACAAAGTCTTTGTCGTTCTGACTTGCATTAACTTCTAACAGACTATGCGCCTGCTCTGAGTTATAGGTTGTGAAAAACATCCAGTCTTTACTTACGCCTTTACCGGCATGGGCAAGGTCATAGTTGAAACCAGGAACAATAATCTGAAAGGCGATGCTCATTTCTCCGTTAGTCGGGTCAACTTTAATAAAAGTAGCCGCACCTTTAAAATTTTCTTCATAGCTGTTGATGGGTACATCATCTTTTCCGGCCAACGGTAGCGAGAAACGCGAATTACCCACAACATATTCGGTGTTTTCGGTACAGAAAGGCGATGCATGATTACCCCCCACGTTTGGGAGCTCAATAATTTCTGCTGTTCTGAACGTGGTAAGGTCAATGCGGGCGATACGAGGTGTATTGTTGCCGTTAATAAAAATCCACCGGCCATCATCTTCACCATTGGTTTTGCTAAGTTCTGGATGGTGGCTGTCGTCCCAGGGTATATACCCGAACGAAGTGTTGAGCATTGGCTTTGTTTCTTCTGTATATCCCCAACCCGACATAGGGTCTTGTGAGAAAACCGGAATGTTTTTGAGCATACGCCCTGATGGAAGCCCGTAAACAGCAAGCTGGCCATTGAACCCGCCAGAAGTGAACAAATAGAATTCATCTAGCTCTCCGGGGGCTACATACACTTTTTGTGCAGCATCGCCCGATATTAAACCGCCCACCTTCTTTGGTTTGCACGAAGATAAGGTTCCGGCTAAAAGCGCGAATAGCACCGCGCTGACAAGGAAAAATCTGGCTTTTTTCATAATACGGAATTGTTGGTTATGTTAATTGGATTTAAGGCAATTATTTACTATCGTTTTGGCGAAGGTATTCAAGAATATTTCGGGCCTCCTCATCACTTATGTTTTGGTTTGCCATAGGAGAAAGAATCTCTTCAAACAATTTTTTGGCCAATGGGTCAGATTTAATCATCAACTCAGGATTGGTTACCATATTAAGTATCCATTCCGGAGTACGGCGTTTGGTTATACCTGAAAGCCCTGGGCCTACAAATTTTTCATCTGTAAGTTTATGACAGGTCGTGCATTTTGTTACAAATACGGCCTTGCCAAGATCGGCCTTCGCAGCATCAATTTCTCCAAGTTTTACGTCAGTGTAGTTTCCAACTCCCTTACTGTTGCTTGGAGCCTTGGTATCGGTAATAACTTCGGCAACAGGAGCTTCTTCTGTTGCTGGTGCCTGAGTGCTTGAACCACAAGAGCCGGCAATAAATACTATGCCTGCAAAGGCCAGTGTCCTGAAAAAAATGGAATTCAATCTTGTTTTCATTGTGATTGATTTTTTTGGGTCTTGGTTTTTAGTTTTGTTTTCTTATAACGCAAAATTAATCACAAATTTTAATTATACAAGTATTTAATTACCAAAATACATCATTATTTTTTTGAGTGGTTTTGTCGCTGAAACAAATATATTATAAAATATTGACAATTAACATGGTAGATATAATCTTGAATATACTAAGTCCGTTTTTTATTAATGGGTTTTATTCTGACAGTCTTGAAGAAAGCTTCTGATTTAACTGTAATCAAGGCTTTTTATTCGGCAAAAGACCACTACCTTTGCCACATGATCACACATCCATCGGTAATACTTCAACACAATGTAAATCTCAAACCATTCAACACTTTCGGAATGGATGTCAGGGCTGCTGCATTTGCTGAAATCAGTTCGGAAGAAGAGTTGCCATCACTACTTAAAATAATTAGTCAGTATTCAGGGAACGTTTTGTTTCTCGGTGGTGGAAGTAATATTCTTTTTACTAAGGATTTCGATGGGCTTGTAGTGAAAATTTCGACCAAAGGGATAGAGATTATTGATCAGGATGAGGATTCGGTATATGTAAGGGCCATGGCTGGCGAAAACTGGGACGATTTTGTGCAGTATTGCGTTCAACGCAATTTTGGTGGACTTGAAAACCTGAGCCTGATTCCCGGGAATGTCGGCACCTGCCCGATTCAGAATATTGGTGCCTATGGTGTTGAAATTAAAGACACCTTTTATATGCTGGATGCTGTTTCGCTGCGCACCGGAGAGTTTCGTGAGTTTTATGCTGAAGATTGTGCCTTTGGCTATCGCGACAGCGTATTTAAAAATGAGCTGAAAGGCCAGTACCTTATCCTTTCCGTAACTTTTCGCCTCAGCCGCAAACCATCCTTAAATACTACCTATGGTGCAATTGTCAATGAATTGGAAGCAATGGGGGAGGCCCAATCAATAAAATCGGTGGCAAAAGCGGTAAGCAATATCCGCAGGAGCAAACTTCCCGATCCGGCAGAAATAGGAAATGCTGGTAGTTTTTTTAAAAATCCGGTAATCGGCAAATCGTACTTTGATGAATTAATTGCACTGTATCCGGCAATGCCGGCCTACCCTGCCGCTGATGGGGTAAAACTCGCTGCCGGATGGCTGATTGAACAATGTGGCTGGAAAGGATACCGTGATGGAGATGCCGGGGTACATCAGAATCAGGCGCTGGTTTTGGTTAATTACGGACAGGCTGGCGGTAATCAGATTTACTTTCTGGCACAAAAAATAATTGAATCGGTTAAGCAAAGATTTGGAGTGCAGCTTGAAACCGAGGTTAACATTATTTGATATATAGTGCTGGTATAAAGTCAGATATTTTTTTATTCCGGTAATGCCGGATTTTTTTTATTCCCGTATATTAGCCTATCGCTTTAGTGTATTATAATCAATATGCTGAAATTATGAGTGCTACCCTTATCGGATTTATTGTTTACCTCATTGCTATGCTTGCGTTCGGGGTATTTACCTACCGGAAAAATGAATCCAACACCGATTATTACCTCGGTGGCCGGCAGATGAATCCCTGGGTTGTGGCACTTTCCGAAAGGTCGTCGGGCGAATCGGCCTGGTTGCTGCTGGGGCTTCCGGGTGCGGCGCTGGCCCTTGGAATTGTTGAGATATGGACTGCGCTTGGTTGCCTCATCGGCATTTTTTTTTACTGGTATGCCATCGCGACAGAAATTCGCAAACAATCGGAAAGTTTTAATGCCATTACGCTGCCTGATGTTTTTGCCAACCATTTCAGCAAAGGAAGTGTGGTACTGCGCTTTACGGCCATGTTAATCATTATTTTCTTTTTCACTTTTTATCTGGCGGCACAGTTCAACGGAGCCGGCAAAGTGCTGAATGTTACCTTCGGTATCGACACGTTTTATGGAATGCTGATTGGCGCCTCGGTCATCATTTTATATACCATGCTTGGAGGGTTTCTGGCAGTGGTCTGGACCGATTTTGTGCAGGGATTACTGATGATCGCTGCATTGGTAATTTTGCCGGTTGCCGGGCTTATTGAGGTGAATGCCACAGGCCACTCTCTGCAAACGGCAATGGATAGCGTTGGCGGAACCTACCTCAGCCTCTCGGGTGGAAAAACAGGATGGGCTGCTGTTGCCGTTGTTGTGAGTGGTTTGAGCTGGGCATTTGGCTATATGGGCCAGCCCCATTTACTCACCAAATTCATGTCAATTAAAGACCCGGAAAAGATAAAAACCAGTCGTCGCATTGCATTCTTTTGGGCAGTTCCGGCTTTTGCAGGAGCACTGATTATTGGTTTTTGCGGCCTGGCACTCTATGGGCAGGATTACTTTACTGATGTGGAGAAAGTTATGCCTCACCTGGCTATTGATTTGCTGCCGCAATGGATTGCCGGTGTGCTGATTTCGGCGGCAATCGCGGCCATGATGTCAACTGCTGATGGGCAATTGCTGGTAATATCTTCAACAGTTTCTGAGGATTTTTGTCACCATATTCTCGGCATCAACTTGTCGCCAAAATCAATGGTAAACCTCAGCCGTATTGTAACCATTTCGGTGGGTATCGTAGCTTTCGTTATTGCTGTAACCTCAGGTAAACTGATATTCGCCATGGTCTCCTATGCCTGGTCGGGATTAGGTTCTTCGTTCGGGCCAGCCATTTTGCTGATGCTCTGGTGGAAGAAAATCACCTGGCAAGGTGTGTTTGCAGGTATGCTGACTGGTTCGGTATTGACAATCGTTTGGTCTGAAATTCAATTACTTGATCAGGCTGTATCAGTCAGGTTTGCCTCTTTTGTACTTGCGTTTGTTGCCATTGTAGTTGTAAGCCGGTTAACGGCAGGCAAAACTAAAACGGTCAATTAATTTTCCAGTACTTTCTCAATAGATTGCCAGAGCCTTTCGGCTGATTTGTCCCAGGTGAATAAGGCGGCTCTTGATTTTCCGGCTTCGGTTAACTTTGCGCATAATTCCTTATCGGATGTTATACGGTTCATTGCTTGCGCGATTTCTTTCGGATTGAAGGGGTCAATCAACAGGGCTGCATCACCGGCTATTTCTGGCATCGAAGTTACATTAGAGGTGATTACCGGCGTCCCACAGCGGAAAGCTTCAACGATTGGTATACCAAAACCTTCGAAATAGGATACGTAAGTTAGAGCGATGGCCGATCCCATCACATTTTTCATTTCCGATGATTCAATCCGTCCGGCAAAAATCACATTCTCTTTAAATTTCATACCATCATAAACCGAAGCAATTTCGCCAGTCCACCATTTGCGGGCTCCGGCAATAAGCAGAACAGAATTTTCAGTATCCTTTTCTCTGAAAATATCGAACGCTCTGAACAGATTTACCAGATTTTTGCGGGGATGCAGCGCTCCAACAAAGAAAAAGTAGGGCCGTCCCTGAGTATATTTTTCACGGGTAGCATTTTTAACCTCTTCGCCAACAGGCTCATACGTTTCGTTTGCGCCATTATAAACCACATCAATTTTATCGGGCGAAACGCCATATTGTTTAACAATGTCGTCTTTCGAATAGGTTGAAACAGTTGCTATCCGATGGGCCTTATGCGCATATTTTCTGAAAAAGAACCTGTAATACAGGCGTTCGAGCCATGGGATATCTTCAGGATAATGTTCAAAATTGAGGTCATGAAAAACAGCCAAAGACCTTACTTTGCTTCCAAGCGACAGATAACCATCGGGTGAGAGAAACAGATCGGGTTTTATTCTTAAAAAGGCCAGCCTCATTGAAATCTCGAACCAGATAAAATACAAAAACGGGTGACGGGCTTGCGGAAAGAGAACAACAGGTTTAACATTATCGCTGAAAATAAAATCTTTGTGATAGGTGCGGTCAAAAATAAAATAAAACTCATGCTCAGGATGCGAAACCGCAATCCTTTTGAGGTTCTCGAACATAAACCATCCGATACCTTCGAGCTTTCCGTGAAGCAACAACCTTGTATTAACAGCGATTCTCAAAACAGTTTGATTAAATACCTGCTAAATATCGGCCAGCAGGCACGAAATGACAAAGAATAATGATATTTTTGCGCAAATTTATAATTATTAACAATCCGGTCGGGGAAATAATGAAACTCCGGACCATTTGTATTTTCCGGACTTAAATTGTCCGGCACTCCTGATGCAGCGAAAATTCCTTACCAATCTTGGCTTTCTTCTGTTTCTGAACCTGCTCATAAAACCCTTGTGGATTTTTGGCATTGACAGAACTGTGCAGAATGTGGTTGGCGCAGGTGATTTTGGATTTTACTTTGCTATTCTTAATTTTTCTTTCCTGTTTAACATACTGCTCGATTTTGGTATTACCAATTTCAACAACAGGAACATTGCTCAGAATGCGCAATTGTTAAACAAACATTTCAGCAGTATTGTTGTGCTGAGGTTTTTGCTTGCCGCGGTCTATTTCGTTATAACGTTCTCAATAGGATTACTTTGGGGATATCGTGGTCATGAGTTGATAATGCTTGGACTGCTGGGCTTGAATCAGTTTTTTATATCATTTATACTCTACCTCCGATCGAATATCAGCGCTTTATTGCATTTTAAAACCGATAGTGTCCTCTCTGTACTCGATCGTATTCTGATGATTGCGATCTGCAGCGTATTGCTCTGGGGCAATGTTACCAAAGATCCTTTCCGGATTGAATGGTTTGTTTATGCTCAAACTGCAGCTTATGCGCTAACAGCCCTGGTCGCCTTGCTTGTGGTTATCAAAAAAGCATCTTTCAGGCGGCTAAACTGGAATTCGCTTTTTTTTCTGATGATTATCAAGCAGAGTATGCCCTATGCTATTCTGGTGTTGCTGATGACCTTCTACAACCGCATTGATTCCGTTATGATAGAAAGACTGCTTGATGGCACCGAAGGTAAAGTACAATCTGGGATTTATGCACATGCTTATCGCCTGCTTGAAGCCTCGAATAATCTGGCTTATCTTTTTTCTATATTGCTGCTACCACTTTTTGCCAAATTAATTAAACTGGGAGAGAAAATTGAGAATCTGTTGCGCCTTTCATTTTCAATTTTATTTGTAACCTCTGTAATTATAGCAGTTGGGTCGGTTTTCTATAGGTTTGAACTGATGCATCTGATGTATGACGATTATATCGGGGAATCTGCTGCTGTATTTTCGGTGCTGATGGCCTGTTTTATCTTTATTTCAACCACGTACGTTTTCGGAACATTGTTAACTGCCAACGGGAACCTCAAACAGCTTAATTTTCTTGCTGGCGGAGGCATGGTACTCAATCTTGGTCTGAATGTTACGCTTATTCCACTTTATGGCGCCCTGGGTTCGGCATGGGCAAGTGTTGTGACTCAAGGGCTTATGGCTGCCTTGCAGGTTGTTCTGGTTGTTTTATATTTTAAATTGAAGTTTAACCCGCGGTTCATCGGTGCTTTGTTGCTCTTTACTGCCGGAGTTATCGGAATAAATATGATCTGTGTCTCACTGGGTTTGCCCTGGATTAAATCATTCGGGATAATGATAGCCGCCTCAATTATACTCGCTGCAATCCTGCGCCTGCTTGATGTGGGTAATTTTATACGCATTGTAAGCAGGAATAAAATATCCTGATAGATAAATGTAGTTTTGAAGGATGAATTGAATGATTTTTCCATACCTTTGACCCTCTTAAACGAACCAGCATTCCATTATGTCGGAGAATAAACTATCAGAAATCAGGGATTTTGACTCGACTAGTCTCGGAATGTTTCTTTACATGTGGCGTAAGCATCTGATAATAATAAGTTTATCTGCTGCAATCCTGGCTATTATCTTTTCATCATCCTTCTTTATTACACCTCTTTACAAGTCAACAGTTGTATTATTTCCGGTTTCGAGCAATTCGGTATCCAAAGCCCTGCTTTCCGATCAGGTTGCTGCCAAGTCGGATATTCTTGAATTTGGTGAAGATGAGCAAACCGAGCAGATGCTGCAGATGCTTAATTCGAACATAATCCGCGACAGGGTTGTGCAGAAATTCAACCTGATGGAGCATTATGGGATTAATCCCCGTTCAAAGTATAAATATACCAGCCTTTACAACGAGTACGAAAGTAATATTACCTTCCGCCGCACCGAGTTTATGGCCGTAAAGATCTCGGTTCTTGACCGCGATCCGCAGATGGCGGCAGATATCGCCAACACCATCTCTGAACTGCTCGATTCAACAAAAAATTCGATGCAGCGCGAAAGAGCTATGAAAGGCTTTTTAATAGTCCAGCAGGAATATAACCGCCTCTCTAATGAAATAGCTACCATGGAAGACTCGCTGAACAGGATACGCGAGTTTGGTGTGTTTGACTATGAGTCGCAATCTGAAATGATCAACCAGCAGCTTGCAATTGAAATCGCAAAAGGTAACACACGGGGAATCAAAGCACTGGAAGAAAGACTCGCGGTTCTGGCGCGTTATGGAGGAGCCTATGTTTCGCTGCGCGACCAACTCGAGCATGAAAAGAAACAGTTGAGTTATCTGAAAGCCCGCTACGAAGAGGCCAAAGTTGATGCCGAAGAGAATCTGCCACAGAAATTTGTTGTTGAATCAGCCTATAAAGCTGAAAAAAAGACCTATCCGGTAAGATGGATCATTGTTCTGATTACGACCCTGAGCGCATTTCTCATATCCGTTATGGTTATTATCAGTATTGAGAAATTTGCCAAACCGGGAACAGTAAAAAAAAAACTACATTTTCAAAAAAAAGAAGAATCAATTTCAGCATAATGGATAATGTTAAGCCAACCATGGAAAACTATTTCAGTAATATTCACCTGATGCGAATTTTCTTCAGGTGGAAGTGGCATCTGCTCATTATAATTGCTGTAGCAGGTTTGCTCGCTCTTATTTTTTCAGGTTCATATTTTATGAAACCCAGGTTTAAATCATTTGCCCTGGTTTACCCATCAAATATTGCACCTTATTCTGATGAAAGTGAATCAGAACAGATGCTGCAATGGCTTCAGTCGAAAGACATCAAGGATAGTGTTATCAAAAAATTTNNCAATGGGAATCTATTGAAATTGAGGTAGTTGATACAGATCCTGTGATAGCAAATAACATGGTTCTTGCAATTATAGATTTTTGCAATCAGAAAATCAGAAATATTCACCGTCAAAAGTATTTTGAGGTTGTACTAAGCCTTGGCAGAACGTTGGAACAGCAGAAAGCACAACTCGATAGTGTTGAAAAGGAGTTATACGACTTGCGCACTAATTATGAGTTGATTGACTATCCTTCACAGGCATCTGAAATTACCCGGGGTTTCCTCCGTACTGTTGACGGGTCAAATTCAACCAATATAAACATGAAGGATGTTTTGCGGATGAAAAGCAATTTTGAACAACATGCTGGGCGCATGGCCATACTAACCCAGCGACGTAACGATATTCTTCGTAATTATGCCGAATTTGAACTGAAATATGATCAGGCATATTACGATGCGCAAAAAGAATTCACCTATACCAACGTGGTAACACCTCCGTTTGTTGCCGATAAGAAATCTTATCCCGTAAGGTGGTTGGTTATGTTATATGCTATGGTTGCCTCGCTTTTCTTCTCTGTTGTGGTTATTTCGATTATCGAAAACCGTAAAATAAATGAAGAATTGAAGAACATTGCCAGGGCTTGATATAGTTGTCGGCTGAAATCATAACTGAATAAGGTGTTTGAAAACAAAAAAATCAAGTGGTTTTACCTCTTAAGCGGTCTCTTTTTACTGCTTAACTCGCTTTTTCTGGTAAAGGAGTTATACTGGGGATTTCTTATTCCACTTGCAATTATTATCGGGCTTATGTATATATTCTGGCTCGATAAGCTGATGCTTCTGATTGTTTTTGCAACTCCCCTTTCTGTAAATATAGCCGATAGTGAGCTCGGTATTGGCATATCGTTGCCATCTGAACCCTTGATGGTTGGGGTTATGCTTCTGTTTATTCTAAAAACACTCTTCAACGGCAGATACGATACAAAGATTTTAAAGCACCCTGTAACGATTGTTATACTGATTAACCTCCTTTGGTTACTTATAACCAGCATTACCAGCGAGATACCTTTGGTCTCGTTTAAGTTTTTAGCTGCCCGGCTCTGGTTTATTATACCATTCTATTTTCTGGGTATAGCTTTATTTAAGGATGTAAAGAATATAACACGATTTAACTGGTTGTATGTTGCAGCTCTGGTTATTGTGGTCATTTATACAACCTACCTTCATTCGGCCTATGGATTTGCTGAAAAGCAAGGCCACTGGGTAATGAAACCATTTTATAACGATCACACTGCCTATGGTGGAATATTAGCTTTTTTCCTGCCTGTTTTTGTGGGTTATGCCATGAACGCTGCCAAATCAAAAACGTATAGGTTTTATGCCTTCATTGTCGTAGCAATTTTACTCGGAGCACTTTACCTTTCCTATAGCAGGGCAGCCTGGGTTAGTGTGGTTGTAGCACTTATGGTGATGGTGCTTATTGTCTATAAAATTAAGTTTAGATGGATTTTAGCAGGTGTGCTGATTTTCGTTGGCTCATTCTATGCGTTTCAGGATCAGATACTTTATTCGCTCGAAAAGAACAAGCAGGATTCATCAGCCAATTTTGTTGAGCATGTGCAATCCATTTATAATATTTCGTCAGATGCTTCTAACCTGGAGAGAATAAACCGCTGGCAATCAGCCTTCAGGATGTTCGGCGAAAGGCCTTTGGTAGGTTGGGGCCCCGGAACTTACCAGTTTATTTATGCGCCCTTTCAACGATCGAAGGAAAGAACAATTATCAGTACCAATGCCGGAGATATGGGGAATGCCCATAGTGAGTATATAGGTCCGCTTTCTGAACAAGGTGTTCCTGGTTTGTTGAGCATACTTTCGTTAATCGTGGTAATTTTGATTACGGGAATCAGGGTTTACCGCAATGCGAAAAATAAGGAGATCAGGTTAATAAGCCTGCTTTCTGTGCTGGCTTTGGTCACCTATTTCATTCATGGGTTGCTTAATAATTTTCTTGATACCGACAAGGCTTCAGTTCCTTTCTGGGGATTCTTTGCTATTATTGTTGCGCTCGATCTGTATCATAAAGATAAAACTGCCCTTGAAGAGCCTGTAAGTGATGATGTTGAAGTGAAATAATCTTCATTGGCATACTCCACAAAAAAAATATTCCTGATTTATTTCAGCGAAGTGTAACTTCTCCATCCTTTTATCGTCTTTTTATTAAAACCTGTCACAATTGTTGGTTATTGAACAATTCACCGTTCATAACGGGACGATTTCCTTTGTAATCTGAACTGTTATTCCTTTAAATATAACTCTGTCAATTTGTTGAAACATTTGCATCTTGTTTGAACAGAATTGACTTAAAATAAAGAACCATGGTCATGCGCATAAATCTTAAAGCTAATGAAGTTGTGATAAAGGCAACCGACACGCTTCATACTTCTGATTCAGATCAAACCAAAGGGAAGCTGATAATGACAAACCAGCGCATCTATTTTAAAACATTGCAGCATCATGACGATCACAAGAGCTTCGAAATTTTGCCCGGTGAAATCAGGGATATACTGTTTTACAATGTGATGCGGATAATTCCACGAGGACTCGAACTGATAACCTCTGATGGGAGGAGGTTCAGGTTTGCCATGAAGAAAAGGAAAGAGTGGTGCAGACAGATAGCCCTTATGGGTTGAAATGCCGGGGGTAAACTATTAAAATCAGGGTTGCTGCTCCTGAGAGAGGGCGCTGATTAATCCGGGTAATTGACGCAGAGCGGCCAACTCGCGCCATTTTTTACGCGCCTCATCTGCCGGGATACCAAAGTAAGTTTTACCACCTTCAATATTCTTATCAACAGCCGAAGTTGCAAGCAAAATGGCTCCTTTGCCAATTACAATATCCTTGTTGATGGCAACTTTCCCCCACAAAATAACATCATCTTCAATGCGGGTAACGCCTGCAATCGCACAATGCGAACCAATAAGACAGTTGGCTCCTATGTAAGTGTCGTGGCCAACCTGAACGTGGTTATCAAACTTGGTTCCCTTCCCTATGAAGGTATCGCCTGAAACCCCCTTGTCAATCGCACAAAGTGCACCAATCTCAACGTTATCGCTGATTACAGCACGGCCACATGACTCAAATTTTCGGTAACCTTCGGGTTTGCGCTGAAAATAATAAGCATCGCCACCAATTACTGAATTGGATTGTATAATTACATTGTCACCAATCACGGTATGATCATAAATGCTGACATTTGCATGGATGATGCAGTTTTTGCCAATGGTTACATGGTTTCCTATAAAGGCATGAGGCTGAATGATGGTGCCTTCGCCAATTACTGCAGAGGGTGAAATTGAAGCCAATGAAGGCTCAAATGGCCTGAACTTTTTTACCAGTGATACAAAGGCAGCAAAAGGATCGGTGTGAAACAGCAGTGCTTTCCCTTCAGGGCATTCCACTTCTTTGTTGATTAATATGATGGTAGCCTTTGAATTTAAAGCTTTGTTATAATATTTGGGATGATCAACAAAAGTTAAATCGCCGGCCTCTACCATATGGATTTCATTCAGGCCGCATACGGCAAAATTGGGATCGCCCGAAAAACCGGCATCAATTAATTTTGCAATATCTTCTAGACGCAATGAAGGTGATAATTTCATAAAACTGTTTTTATCCTAAAAAAAACCGGGCGATTGCTAGGCAAGCCCGGTTTTAAAAAGTGTTGATTTATCAGGATTTTACTCTTTCTGAATAGACACCGGTACGGGTGTCAACCTTAATTTTTTCGCCTTCGCCGATGAAAAGGGGCACATTTACAATAGCACCGGTATCAACGGTAGCCGGTTTCAAGGTGTTTGTAGCTGTATCGCCCCTGAGGCCAGGTTCGGTATAGGTTACTGTAAGTTCAACAAATGGTGGCAGATCACAAGTCAACGGGGTTTCTGTTTCTGCATGAAACATAATTTCAACCAAATGCCCCTCTTTAAGGAACTGAGGTGCGTTGATCATTGATTCTTCGATAGATATCTGGTCAAATGTTTCATTATGCATGAAATTATAACCATTCTCGTCTTTATACAGGAACTGGTAGGACCTGCGCTCAACGCGGGCAATGTCAACTTTTACCCCGGCACTGAAGGTGTTGGGAATAACTTTCCCTGTTTTCAGGTTTTTGAGTTTGGTTCTGACAAAAGCAGCACCTTTCCCCGGGTTAACATGTTGAAATTCAACCAATGTATAGAGTTCACCATTAAATTCGATGCAAATGCCGTTTTTAAAATCAGCGGTTGTAGCCATAAAATCTGGAATATTAATTTAGAGGGTGCAAAGGTAGAAATTTACTCTTTACAGGCAAGTACTATTTACGAATTCTGAAAGCGGAGAATCCGGGGTAATGCTGTTTTGTATGTTAATACTGAAAAGCAGAAAGTTCGATGGCAGGAGCTTTTTTATAATCTTCCATCCTGATTTGCGCAGTGCAGAATCCAAATTCTTCGTCAACCGAATTTGAACTCACAACCACGAGCCGGTTGTTCATGTTTTTTCTGACAAGATCGTTATACCATTCAATACCGGCTTTGTCAAGGTTGGTTGCAGGTTCGTCGAGCAAGAGCACATTAGTTTCGCTCATAATTGCCAGGGCAAGTTTGAGCCTTTGCTTCATACCTGATGAAAAATACTTCAGGGGTTTATCGGCATTTTTCTCGAGTTGGCATATTTTTATCAGTTCCTGAGTAGTCATATTCCTCACCAGCGGTTTGAGTCTTCGGTGAAAACAGATCATTTCAGTCATGGTAAATTCCTCAATCAATTCGATATAAGGCGCCGATATTGCCATCTGCCTGAAGGCATGTTCGGGCCTTACAGGGTTTCCTTTCATTATATAGGCGATGCTGCCAGAAGTGGGCATAATGGCAGAAGAAACTACCTGCAGCAGGGTTGACTTGCCCGAGCCATTTGACCCCAGGATTACAGTGGCGGTTCCACTTAAAAAAGTATGGGTGAGATTATTGAAAATCCAGTCTTCGTTGTACTGTTTGCCTGCATTTTCAAGAATGATTTCTAACATGGAATAAAGTTCAGCGTAGAGTTAAAATTTCGGCAGAAAGTGTTTTGTTCCTAAAGCTGTTTTGAATAACCTCTCATAATTCCACGACTCGATTTGGATATGAAAGAAATAATCTCGTCGCGTTCGGAGGTTGCAGGCAGGTTTGCTTCAATATATTCAAGTGCCTGACTTACATTGTTACCTTTCAGATAGATGTAACGATAAATATCCTGTATCTCACTGATCTTTTCAGGAGTAAAACCTCTTCGGCGCAGGCCAATGGAGTTGATGCCAACATACGAAAGTGGTTCCCGTGCAGCCTTTGTATAAGGGGGAACATCCTTGCGAACCAGCGATCCACCGGAGATCATGGTATGGGCACCAATATTTACAAACTGGTGAATGGCCGAAAGCCCGCCGATAATGGCCCAGTCATCAACAAATATATGGCCGGCAAGCGTTGCCGCATTGGCCAGAATTACATTGTTGCCCACAATGCAATCGTGCGCTACATGAACATAAGCCATTAACAGGCAATTGTTTCCAACTACGGTTTCATAGTTGGCTTTTGTGCCCCTGTTAATGGTAACAAACTCCCGGATTACAGTATTGTCGCCTATGCGGACAATGGTATCTTCATTGTTAAATTTCAGGTCCTGTGGAACTGCGGCAATTACAGCCCCCGGGAATATCTTACAGTTTTTGCCGATTCTGGCACCTTCCATAATGGTAACATTGGAGCCTATCCAGGTTCCTTCACCAATTTCAACATTCTGTTCAATATTTACAAACGGCTCAATAACAGTATTCTTGGCTACCTTCGCCTGGGGATGCACGTATGCTAAGGGTTGATTCATGTCAGTTGGTTGGTTTTTTTGAAATCTGAGCCATCAGCTCGGCTTCGGTAACAATTTTATTACCTACATAGGCTGTGCCCCGCATGTGACTGATTCCTCTGCGGAAAGGTGAAATCAATTCGAGATGAAAAATAAGGGTATCGCCCGGTACTACTTTTTGCCTGAAACGTACATTCTCTATTTTCATAAAGTAAGTAATGTAGTTTTCAGGATCGGGTACGGAGCTTAATACAAAGATGCCTCCGGTTTGAGCCATGGCTTCAACAATAAGTACACCAGGCATCACAGGCTCATCGGGGAAATGACCAACAAAGAAGCCTTCGTTCATGGTAACATTTTTCAGTCCTACCACATCATGATCGCTCATATTCATAATCTTGTCAACAAAAAGAAAAGGAGGGCGATGTGGCAAAATGCGTTTGATATCGTTGATATCGTATAGTGGGGGCTTTTTAAGATCGTATTGAGGAAGCGTTGGCTGCGAAAGTTCAGCTTTAATATGATGTTTGATAATCTTAGCAAAACTGGTATTGGCGTTATGGCCCGGGCGGCTTGCAATTACATGGCCTTTTATCCTGGTCCCGATGAGTGACAGATCGCCCACAACATCGAGCAGTTTGTGCCTGGCCGGTTCATTGGCAAAATGAAGTTCGAGGTTATTTAAAATACCTTCCTTCAGCACTTCCACACGTGGTTTGTTGAAAAATGTGGCAAGCCGGTCAAGTTCATCCTGTTCAATTAAACGATTGACAAAAACAATGGCATTGCTCAGGTCGCCTCCTTTTATCAGGTTGTGCTGGATAAGATATTCCAGCTCATGCAAAAACACAAATGTGCGGCAGTTGGCGATTTCATCGGCAAACTCGCTTATATGGCTCAGGTGCGCATTCTGGGTGCCCAGGACTTTCGTGTCGTAGTCTATCATAACAGACACTTTATAGGTGTCGTCGGGCAGAATGAGTAACTCAATATTTTTCTCGGGGTCCGAAAATCGCAAGATTTCCGTTATTTTAAAATACTGTCTTTCAGCATTTTGTTCAACTATACCGGCTTTCCTTATGGCTTCAACATAAAATCTGGAGCTTCCATCAAGGATGGGCGTTTCAACACAGTTCAGTTCTATCAGCACATTATCGAGGTCCATGCCTGTAAGAGCGGCAAGCACATGCTCTATAGTGGCGACCCTTACCCCATTATGCTCGATGCTGGTTCCACGCGAAGTGTCAACAACATAATCGGCATCGGCATCAATTACGGGTTCACCGGGAAGGTCAACCCTGCGAAATTTAAATCCGTGGTTTTCCGGAGCCGGCCTGAAAGTTAATGTCACTTCCTGGCCTGTATGAAGCCCTGCTCCTGATACTGTTACGGCTTCTTTTAAGGTTTTTTGTTTTTCTGACATACGGCTGGCAAAATTAGTGTTTTTTTTAATCCGCAACATCCCAAATAAATAGCTATAAATCAGGGATATATAAAATTGCCCTTACTGAAGACTTATTTCTTTTTAATTTCTTTCTCGAGATCGCTTAGTCGGTTGGCTAGTTTTGGAAGGTTACGGAAGTGAACATACGACTTGCGGTAAGCCGAAATATCGAATGCCGGGCTTCCCATGATAATGGAGTTTTCAGGCACAGTGGTAGAAATGCCCGATTGTGCCGCAATCTTAACATTATCCCCGATTTCAAGATGGCCGATGATGCCAACCTGTCCGCCGATCATACAGTTGCGGCCAATTTTTGCCGAACCTGCAACGCCCGATTGCGCTGCGATCACTGTGTTTTCACCAATTTCAACATTGTGGGCAATCTGAATAAGGTTATCAATTTTAGCCCCTTTTCTGATGATGGTTGAGCCGAGTGTAGCCCGGTCAATCGTAGTATTGGCTCCAATTTCTACATTGTCTTCAATAATTACATTGCCAATCTGTGCCACTTTCTGATACTGGTTGTCGCTTTGCGGGGCAAAACCAAAACCATCGGCACCAATAACTACTCCCGCGTGCAAGGTGCAAGCCTGACCAATGGTACAGTCACTGTATATTTTCGCTCCGGCATATAAAACAGAGCTACTGCCAATGGTAACATTGTCACCAATAACTGATGTTGGGTAAATTTTAACATTATCACCGACAACCACATTTTCGCCAATGCTGACAAATTCAGCTATGTAGCAGTTTTCACCGATTGTAGCGCTCTCTGAAATAAAGGCTGACTTTGATATACCGCTCTTGTTTTGCTTTATCTGGTTGTAGGCTTCGAGCATCATCGCGAAAGCGTTATAGGGGTTTTCAACCCTAATCAGGGTGCAACTAATGCTTTGTTCGGGTGCAAAATCATCGGCGACAATCACTACAGAAGCCTTGGTAGAGTATATGTATTGTGTGTATTTCGGGTTTCCCAGAAAGGTAATTGAACCGGCTTCGCCCTGTTCGATTTTCGATAATTTATGAACAAATATTTCGGGATTTCCATCAACTTTTCCGTTGATCATGTTNNACCGATATGTTCAGTTGATCTGATGAATTGGCAATATCGCAGAAAGTGCCATCGCGCTGAAGGATATTGATTTTATCGTGTTCGGGAACATACGCATTGTTGGTGATTGAACCTGTACTTAACAGATAGGCAGCACTTTCGCGGGTTAGTTCGGGCCAGGTTTTTAAAATCCCCTTAAGGAGTTTTTCTGATTCACTTTCCGAAAATGGTTCATCGCGCAGTTCAATTTTAAACAGGTGGCGGTTTACCAGGGCATTGCCCAAGATAGAAAGAATGATGTCATCATGGTCTTTCCACATCTTAATACTGGTAAACACATCATAATCATCAAGTTGGGCAAAATTATCGAGCAGGCTTTTATCTGAAATAAAATCTTCGCGGGTAAACCTGTGTTTGAGAAAATGTAGAAAAGCAGGCGTGGCAAAAAGCTCAACACCTGATTCGGCAAGGTATTTAGCCCTGGCAAGCAGGTTGATCAGCATGTTTTCAGCAGCAACCACAGTTTTATGATAATAAACCTGCCAATACATAAGGCGGCGGGCAACAATAAATTTTTCGATGGAATAGATGCCTTTATCTTCTACCATCAGTTCATCGTTGTAAACTGTCAGCATTTTAATAATGCGGTCGGTGCTGATAACGCCTTCTGAAACTCCGGTGTAGAAACTGTCGCGTTTCAGATAATCGAGCCTGTCCATATCGAGTTGGCTCGAAACCAGCTGATGCAGAAAATGCTTTTCATAACTGTTGGTAAATATCCGGATCGCCAGATCGAGTTTGCCGTCGAACTCTTCGTTCAGTCGCTGCATCATCAGTACTGAGATATCTTCGTGGCTCATTTCGCTAACGATGCTGTTTTCGAGCGCGTGGGAGTATGGTCCATGGCCGATGTCGTGCAGCAGAATGGCAATCAGTGTTGCTTCAGCTTCTGTTTTGCTGATGGCAATCCCTTTCATCTTCAGGGTTTCTATGGCTTCCTGCATCAGGTGCATGGCGCCGATGGCGTGATGAAAACGGGTGTGTAGGGCGCCGGGGTAAACAAAACCAGTCATTCCCAATTGCCTGATCCGCCTTAGCCGTTGAAACCAGGGATGTTCCATAAGGTCGAACAATAATTCGGAGGGTATGGTAACAAAACCATAAACCGGATCATTTACTATTTTTCTCTTGTTGAACGAAACGCGACCCACTGATTGAACTATCTTTGTAAATGCGAAATTTTGTTAAAATCAACCGATGCCGGATAATAAAAAGCACTTTATGGCATTAGTATGATAACACAATAGAACTGCGGGGCAAATTTAAGGATTTTGAAGCCCCGAAATCCAAACTTTACATATTTACACAATTAACATGGAAAATGTAAGCATACTCTGGGTTGATGATGAGATTGACCTCCTGAAACCTCATATTATGTTCCTGAAGGACAAAGGCTATGATGTTTTAACCACCAACAACGGAATTGAAGCAATTGAAATTATAAAGTCAAAGCCACTCGATATCGTTTTTCTTGATGAACAAATGCCAGGGCTCTCCGGAATTGAGACCTTGTTGCAAATAAAAAACACGCATCCGAATCTTCCGGTAGTGATGATCACAAAAAGCGAGGAAGAATCAATTATGGAGGATGCCATCGGATCGAAAATAAGCGATTACCTTATCAAGCCGGTAAATCCCAAACAAATACTACTGAGCCTGAAAAAGAACCTGGAAAACAAAAAACTGATCAGTGAAAAGACCACGTTTAACTATCAGCAGCAATTTCGCAACATCGGGATGGAAATCAGCAACCGCCTGAATTTTAATGAGTGGAAAGAAATTTACCGAAAGCTGATATACTGGGAGCTTGAGCTTGAGAAATCGAAGGACAGTAGCATGGTTGATGTATTGAAAATGCAGAAAGATGAAGCCGGACAGGTTTTCAGCCGCTATGTTGAGAATAACTACCTCGATTGGGTAAAAGGTGTGATTGACGACCGGCCGGTGATGTCGCATACCCTGGTAAAAGATAAGCTGCTTCCGATTTTAGATGAAAATGAAAGCATCTTTTTTATCCTGATTGATAATCTGAGATATGATCAGTGGAAAATGCTGCAGCCGATCTTCGAGGAATATTTCAGGGTTGAGCAGGACGATATCTATTTCAGCATGTTGCCTACTACCACGCAATACGCCAGGAATGCGCTGTTTTCGGGACTGTTGCCTACCGAAATTGAGAAAAAGTATCCGAAATACTGGGTAAATGAAGATGAGGAAGGGACTAAAAACCAGTTTGAATCGGAATTACTGGGTGAGCAACTTAAGCGTTACGGACGGGATATTAAGCATTCCTACCATAAAATCCTGAACCTGACAGCAGGTCGCAAGTTGGTTGAAACTCTGCCCAACCTGCTGGGAAACAAATTGAATGTAGTTGTTTATAATTTTGTAGATATGCTTTCACATGCCCGCACCGAAATGGAAGTTATAAGGGAACTTGCCGACGATGAAGCAGCTTATCGTTCTATAACCGTTTCGTGGTTTGAGCACTCTCCTTTAATTGAAATAATCAAATTTCTGGCCGACAAAAAAATAACCACGGTAATTACAACCGATCACGGCTCGGTAAAGGTTGATTCACCGGTAAAAATTATCGGCGATAAAGCAACTAATACCAATCTCAGGTACAAGACCGGGCGCAGCCTTAGCTACAACCACAAAGAGGTATTTGAAATTAAAAACCCGGCTGATGGTTATCTGCCGAAAGGAAATGTAAGTTCAAATTTTGTTTTTTGCCGGAATACTGATTTCTTTGCCTACCCGAACAACTACAACTATTACGTGAATTATTACCGTAATACGTTTCAGCACGGTGGCATTTCGATGGAGGAGATGATGATTCCATTTATAACCTTAAAACCGCGATAATTCAACATGGCGATTACAGAAATACGATGTACAGGTATTTCAGACCTTGACCGGATTGCAGGTGAACTGATCAGTTTATTCCCCACAAAACGGATTTTTGCACTTTCAGGTTCGATGGGCGCTGGTAAAACAACATTTATACAAGCCCTGTGCAGACAGCTTCAGGTGGTTGATGTTGTTAACAGCCCTACGTTTTCTATTGTAAACGAATACCTTACAGTTGAAGGGAAAAGTGTATTTCACTTTGACCTTTACCGGATTAAAAAAGCTGAAGAATTGCTCGATATTGGCTATGAAGATTATTTTTTCAGCGGATCCTATTGTTTTATTGAATGGCCCGAACTTGCTGCCGACCTGATTCCTGATGAATGTATCTATATCAGTATCAATGTTGATGAGTCGGATCAGAGCCGGCTCTTCACCATTGGAGGATTCAGAGGATAAACTGCGAAAGTTTTGCTTTTTTTTTATAAATTAGCAAAACAATTGTAAGTAATCTTATCGGGGAAATGGAAGAACAACAAAGGGACTTTATTGTGTTCCCGTCGCATTCTGTTGGGCTTATGCCGCAAGAAGAACGGCTCGAAATACCTAACAGGTCGTGTAAGCTGAGTATCGGTGTCCCGAAGGAAACGGCCCTGCTCGAAAACCGTATTTCACTGGTTCCGGAAGCAGTTTCACTTCTGGTAAATGCAGGTCACAGGGTAATTGTCGAAAATGAAGCCGGTTTGGCTGCCCACTATACCAACAATCAATACAGCGAAGCTGGTGCCGAAATAGCTTATGAAACGGCGGTGGTTTTTCAGGCTGATGTGGTAATTAAAGTTGCCCCTGCCACAGTTTCCGAAGTTGAACTGATGCGTGGAAAGCAGGTATTGCTGTCATCACTTAACCTTGCCGGACTGTCAGATGCCTATTTCAGGTTGCTATCCGGCAAACGAATTACAGCACTTGCTTATGAGTATATTAAAGACCGCGATGGCAATTACCCCGTAATCAGGGCAATGAGCGAAATTGCCGGCAATACTTCTATTCTTATTGCAGCTGAATACCTAAGCCATCCCGATTATGGCAGAGGCCTTATGTTTGGTGGCCTTAGCGGAATTTCGCCTACCGAAGTTGTAATACTTGGTGCAGGAACCGTTGGGGAATTTGCCACCCGGGCAGCCATGGGTATGGGTGCATTGGTAAAGGTTTTCGATAATTCGGTATATCGCCTGCGCAGATTGCAGAATAATCTGGGTGTCAGGATATTTACAAGTGTTTTGCAGCCCAAACCGCTTGCCGAGGCTTTCCGCACAGCCGATGTAGCCATTGGTGCAATAAGATCACACGCGGGTTTATCACCTGTTTGTGTTTCAGAAAGCCTGGTTCAGCAAATGCGGACCGGTGCCATTATTATTGATGTGAGTATAGATCAGGGTGGGTGCTTCGAAACTTCGGTAATTACCGATCACAAGCGACCTGTTTTTGAGAAGTATGGCGTAACCCATTATTGTGTGCCAAATATTGCCTCAAAAGTTCCGCGCACTGCCTCCAGGGCACTTAGTAATCTGCTTGCACCTATTTTGTTGAAAATAGGAGAGGAGGGCGGTATCAACAATATTCTCCGCACCGACGGCGGTGTGCGAAATGGGGTTTATCTTTATAATGGTGTATCAACCAATCGTTATATCAGCGAGTATTTCCACCTTCCACACAAGGATATTGAGTTGCTGATAGCAGCTTTTCACTAACCTTAGGCACAGCGCACAGGGCACAGTGCACAGGGCGAAAGAATTTGCGATTTTAGATTTACGATTTACGATTGATGCCGTGTGGCTGGTAGTTGCACTGTATTAATGGCTCAGGGCACAGAGCGTAGAGCACAGAGTGATTCGTCATTCCAAATTCGTCATTTGTCATTAATACTCATCACTCATCTCACCAACGTCACACTCCCCCTCAGCGTACTCAGTTTCCCCAAATAATCGGCGTAAGTAATCACCCACACGTACACTCCGGCAAGTAGCACCTCACCCCCCGCCCTCTCCTCAAAGGAGAGGGAGCTGAATGGTGCTTTGTTATCCGATTTTATGCGAAATAAAGTAGTGTTTCCTTATATTGTAAGATGCTAAACCCTCTCCTTGAGGAGAGGGCAGGGTGAGGTGTTACAAGGTGAGGTGTTACTTAACCAACGTCGGGAGTGTTCAATGAACTGTG
>DINP01000130.1:0-10056 GCA_002426025.1 Bacteroidales bacterium UBA5537
CCCGATCTATTCCGCCAGAAAATAATACCTTTGCACACCAGTTTAAAAAACCAAAGGCAATATGCTCTCAGTCAATAACCTATCTGTTTACTTCACCGGAAAGTATCTTTTCGATGATATCAACTTTCTGATCACCGAAAGGGACAGGATTGGGCTGGTTGGTAAGAACGGGGCCGGAAAGACTACGCTTCTCAGGATAATTACCGGTGAACAAATGCCCGAAAATGGTACTGTTTCCAAACCATCTGATTTGTTGATTGGTTATCTGCCTCAGGAAGTTGTTACCACTGGTGCCGGAAGTGTGTTTGTTGAAACCATAAAGGCTTTCGACAAGGTTTTAAAATTGAAAAGCGAAGGCGAAAGGCTGAGCAATGAAATTACTGAACGCACTGATTTTCATAGCGGTGAATATCTGAAACTGATCGAGAAACTCAACGACTGCAACGAACATTTCAGGGTTTTGGGTGGCCACGAAATGGAAGGCGAAACAGAAAAAGTACTGATCGGCTTGGGTTTTAAACCGGCTGATTTTTCGCGCAAGCTGAGTGAATTTAGTGGTGGATGGCGCATGCGCGTTGAACTTGCGAAGCTGCTGTTGAAAAAACCAGGACTGCTGCTACTCGATGAGCCTACCAACCACCTTGATATTGAATCCATTCAGTGGCTAGAAGAGTATCTGCAGAATTTCAGGGGAGCTGTGGTAATTGTTTCGCACGACAGGGCTTTTCTCGATAATGTTACAAATCGCACCATCGAAATTTCGCTGGGAAGAATTTTCGATTTTAAGACTTCCTATTCGGAATATGTTGAACTGCGCAGCGATATGCAGGAACAGCAGATGGCTGCCTTCACAAATCAGCAAAAGCAGTTGGCCGACATCGAAAAATTTATTGAACGTTTCCGTTACAAAGCCACGAAATCGCGGCAGGTTCAGTCGAAGATTAAAATGCTCGATAAGATTGACAGGGTTGAGGTTGATGATGTTGATAAATCATCTATTCATTTCAAATTTCCTCCGGCTCCGCCATCTGGCAAAATCGTGATAGAAGCAAATGCACTGGCTAAAAGTTATGGCTCAAATCGTGTATTCAGCAATGTTGATTTCGCCATTGAACGCAACGATTTTATTGCTTTCGTTGGGAAAAACGGTGAGGGCAAAACAACCCTGGCTAAAATCATTACCGAAGACCTTGACCATAGCGGTGAATGTAAAATTGGCCATAACGTGAAGATAGGTTATTATGCCCAGAACCAGGCCGATTTGCTCGATCCGGATAGAACTGTATTTCAGACGATTGACGATGTGGCTGTTGGCGAAATCAGGCCCAAAGTTCGCAATATTCTTGGTAGTTTCCTGTTTGCCGGTGAAGACATTGAGAAAAAGGTAAAAGTGTTATCGGGCGGCGAAAAATCGCGGCTGGCACTGGCCAAACTTCTGCTATCTCCGGTTAACCTGTTGGTTTTGGATGAGCCAACTAACCACCTTGATATGATGTCGAAAGACATTCTGAAAAATGCACTTCTTATGTATGATGGAACCCTCATTGTAGTTTCTCACGACAGGGATTTTATGCAGGGGCTAACAAACAAGGTGTTTGAATTCAGGGATGGTAATGTGAGGCAGCACCTTGGCGATATTTATGATTTTCTCGATAAAAAACGCCTGGCAACCCTCGACCAGCTGAATATACAGCGGGCCAATGCCAGAAACGATAACAGCGAACCGGTTTCGCAGCAGAAAGTTAATTACGAGAAAAAAAAGTTGCTCGACAAGGAACTGCGCAAAGTTTCAAACCGTATTGAAAAATCAGAAGAAGAAATTCACCGCATCGAAAGCGAAATTGCTGCTATTGACCATATGCTGGCCAATCCTGATAAGCATTTAGCTCAAATGGAAGATGGCTCAATTTATACCAGGTACGAGGAACTGAAAATACAGTTGAAATCAGAAATGGACAACTGGGAAATGCTGCATTTAGAGCACGAAGAAATTAAAGAAGGGGCAGGGGAATAATCAGAATTTCCGCTTCAACATGCCGGAAGCAAGTTTTGTCAGTGGTTCAAGTGCTTTTTCCGTTAGCCGGATGTCGTTCAGAAAATTCATGGCATTTTTATAATAGGCGAGTATTTTCTCATTTGTCAATGCTTCAATTCCAGAGCGCCTGAAAATTTCCAGTACTTCAGCCACTTTTTCATCATCATTGGTATTCCGCGAACTGTAGAGTAACTTAAGTTTTTCGGCATCCTCATTGTTCGCTTGCTGCAGGGCACTCAGGTACAGATAGGTTTTTTTATTGCTTACAATATCCCCACCGGTTTTCTTACCAAAAACATCCTCATCGCCAAAGGCATCGAGCAAATCGTCCTGCAACTGGAAAGCGATGCCCAGGTTTTCACCGAAGTTGTAAATTCTTTCTGCATCATCATCGGTGGCGCCGGCAATCAGGGCTCCTATTTTCAGGCTTGCGGCAAGCAAAACAGCGGTTTTCAGCCTGATCATGTTTACATAACCCTCAATACTCACATCGTCCGATTCCTCGAAATCAATATCGTATTGCTGTCCTTCGCAGACTTCAATGGCTGTTTTGGTAAAAACCTTCATCAGGCCGGGTAATTTTTCCGGGTCCGATTTGGCCAGCTGACCGTAAGCAATGGCAAACATGGTATCACCGGATAGGATGGCGGTGTTATTGTTCCATTTTTTATACACAGTTTCGCGGCCGCGCCTTAGCGGTGCCTGATCGATAATGTCATCGTGCAGCAAAGTGAAATTGTGAAAAATTTCAATCGCGACAGCAGCAGGCAGAGCCTTATCGGGATCACCGCCAAACATCTGTGCAGAGATAAGCGTGAGCAGAGGGCGCAACCTTTTTCCGCCTTGTTCCAGCGTATAGCTGATTGGCTCATACAATCCGGCCGGCTCTTTATAAATAGGTAATTGTTTTAGCGAATGCGCTATTTTTTCCTGTAATTCCTCAATAGATATCATCATATACTGCTATGAAATATGCATTAGGTATTCGCCATAGCCGCTCTTCAGTAAGGGTTTGGCAAGTTCGTGCAGTTGAATGAGATTAATGTAACCCATGCGGTAGGCCACCTCTTCGATGCAACCGATCTTCAGCCCCTGACGGGTTTCTATCACTTCAACAAACTGAGATGCCTGGTTCAGCGATGAAAAAGTGCCGGTATCGAGCCAGGCAGTTCCTCGGCTCATTACTTTCACTTTCAGCTTGCCGCGATCGAGATAATGACGGTTAACATCGGTAATTTCATATTCACCACGGGCACTGGGTTTAATATTGCGGGCAATGTCAACCACGCTGTTATCGTAAAAGTAGAGACCCGGAACCGCGTAATTCGATTTTGGCTGCTTTGGTTTCTCTTCAATGGAAATAGCTGTAGCCGATTTATCAAACTCAACCACACCGTATCGTTCAGGGTCGGAAACATGATAGGCAAAAACTATCCCGCCATCAGGCCTTGTGCACTCGCCCAACAGGTTTTGCAGACCCGAACTGTAAAAGATATTGTCGCCCAATATCAGTGCGGCATCATCGTTGCCGATAAAAGGTGCGCCAATTACAAAAGCCTGGGCCAGGCCGTTGGGAACCTGCTGTTCGGCATAACTGAAACGGCATCCCAGCGATTTGCCATCGCCCAGTAATTTCTCGAAATTCGGTAAATCGTAAGGGGTTGAAATGATCAGGATTTCGTTTATCCCGGCCATCATCAGCACCGATAATGGATAATAGATCATCGGCTTATCGTAAACCGGCATAAGTTGCTTACTTACAGCGAGTGTTAGCGGATGTAGTCGGGTGCCTGAGCCGCCCGCAAGAATAATTCCTTTCATAGCAACTTTATTTTACAGTAAATTAATTCTCTTGTGATGGCTTATCGTCGAGTTCAATATCTCCATTGGCATCACTATCATCATCTTCATCGAAAAGCTCGATAAGGGGTTCTTCAAATGTGCGGGTGGTTATCCATTTGTCAAGCGAAAGCAAGAGCGATGGCAGCAGCAGCAGGTTGGAGAAAAGTGCGATAAGTAATGTAAATGAAATCAGAAAACCCATTGACTGTGTTCCACCGAATGTAGAAAGGGTGAAAATTGAAAACCCGAAAAACAGGACGATGGAAGAATAAATCATGCTAAATCCGGTTTCGCGTAGCGCGGAAAAGACGGCTGACCGGATATTCCAGTTGTTGTGCTTCAGGGCCAGACGGTAGCGCGACAGAAAATGGATGGCATTGTCAACAGAGATACCCAAAGCAATACTGAAAATCAGGATGGTAGAAGGTTTAATAGAGATTACCAGAAAGCCCATGAGTGCAGCCGTCATCAACTGAGGCAAGAGATTGGGTACCAAAGAAACCGCAACCATTTTAAAGGAATTAAAAAGCAAGCCAAGCAACACGCCAATAGCTATAACTGCCAGTATCAGACTTGCAATCAGGTTGTGAACCAGGTAATCGGTCCCTTTTAGAAACACGATGCTCGTACCGGTAAGGTCAACCTTATATTTTGCCGGTGGAAAAATTGAGTCAATGGCCGGGCGCAGTTCGTCGCGGATGCGCTGAATATCGCGGGTTCCGATGTTGGCCATCTGCACGCTGATGCGCGTTTTACTCAGGCTGGTATCTACAAATGAATTGAGAATGGTTCGTTTGTTGCTTTTCAGCGAGGGCAGGTATTGAAGTATAAAATTGCGTTCCTGGCTGTTTGGTATGCTGTACATAGCAGGATCGCCGTTGTAAAATGCCTGTTTTGAATATTTTACCAGTTCAGCGACCGAAAGTGGTTTTGAGAATTCAGGATATTTGGCGAGGGTATCCTGCAGATCACTTATTTTCTGTATGGTTGACATTTGCATCACACCACGTGGTTTGCGGGTGTCAATGGTAATTTCGAAAGGAAGTATGCCTTTAAACTCATGCTCAAAAAAGAGCAGATCCTTATACAGCGAATGGTTGTGCGGAATATCATCAACAACATTTCCGGTAGTCTTCAGTTTCGAAACACCAATAACAGCAAGAACAACTCCAACAGTAGTAGTAATATAAATAGCCTTCCTGTGATTTTCAACCAGATTGACGATGTATGAAATAATAGAGGTGGTGTGTTTGTTATCAAGATGTTTGATATGCCTTAGTTGGGGCGGATCGAGGTAACTATACAGGATAGGGATAAGGAAAATGCTTAACAGAAAAACGCCCATAATATTGATAGCGGCCACGACACCAAATTCAACCAAAAGTTTGTTGCCGGTAATGATAAACGCCGCAAATCCCACGGCAGTGGTAAGATTGGTAAGGAAAGTGGCATTACCCGTGCGCACAACCACGCGTGCCAGGGCTTTCACTTTATTGCCATGCTCCCTGTATTCGTGGTGGTATTTGTTTAGCAGAAAAATGCAGTTTTCAACACCTATAATAACCAGTAATGGTGGAATAATCCCGGTAAGGATGGTGATTTCGTAACCCATTATCCCCAGTGTACCCATTACCCAAACCACGCTGATAAGCACTATAAGCATAGGAAACATCACCGCTTTAAAGGACCTGAAAAACAGGAACAATGCCAGCGAAGCAATCACCATCGAGAGAATCATAAAAAGCAGCAACTCATCTTTCACCATTTTCATGGTTTTGGTTCGTATGTAGGGCATCCCTGAGAAATGAACCTCGATGTTGTGCTTATTGCTGAATTGCGCCACTTCATCTTCAATATCGCTGATCAGCGCTATGCGGCTTTTGTTGTTCAGTCGGTCTTTGTCGAGAGTTAGCATCATCAGGGTGGCATTGGTCTCTTTGTTGATGATGAGCCCGTCGTAGAAGGGGAGTTCGTAAATCCGTTTCTTAAGGCTGTCGAGTTCGGCCTGGGTTTGTGGTTTTTGTTCAAAAACCGGCTTAAAATCAAACTTACGGGTAGAGTCGTTTTTGACAAGTGTGTATAGTTTCCCTATGGAAAGCACTTCCTGAACGCCATCTACCGCGCGGAGCCGGGTGGTGAGGTCGTACCAGTCGTTGAACTCGTTGAGGCTGAATAGCTTATCGTCTTTGATGCCGATAAAAAGTACAGCTCCATCCTGTCCGAATGTTTCCTTAAAGTGGTTGTAAATGATACTCGTAGAGTCGGTTTCGGGCAACATTTGAGCCATCTCGTACGAAAGATGGACTTTAGTAGCCATAAAGCCCATAAAAGCTGTGATGACAAGAATTGCAATAAGGTTGCCTAAACGGTTACGGAGAATAAAACGGACAAGAAAATTCCACATACTGGCTGCAATCAAACAGGTTGAATCAATTGATAATCAAAGTTATAATTTAACCATGACCAGAGAAATAAAGTGCCAAAATTACGATTTTCCGCTGATATACCGACATTTACAAAGCAAAAAGGCATAGAATAAATGGAGAACAATCAGTTATGGTCGTTTACTTCCTTTACCTTTGTAAAGGTATTTTGATATCACGGTTTAACCCTATTTGGCATGAAAAAGCAGGTTTTGTTTATTGACAGCACGCATCCTTATTTGCCCGAAGAGCTTTCCCGGCTTGGGTTTGAGTGTAGCCACTACAAAGGTACTGATCGTACCGAAGTTCTTGCGATGTTGCCTGGCTTCGATGGCCTTGTTATCCGAAGCAAAATAAAACTCGATCGCGAAGCCATTGATCAGGCATCAAAAGCTAAGTTTATTGCCCGCGTGGGCGCCGGTATGGAAAACATTGACCATGAATATGCCACTGCCAATGGTATTATTTGCCTGAACGCACCCGAAGGTAACCGCGATGCAGTGGGTGAACATGCGCTGGGAATGCTGCTATCACTGTTGAACCACCTTTGCCGTGTGAATGTGGAAGTGCGCACCGGAACCTGGATACGCGAAGGTAACCGGGGGACTGAAATTGGAGGTAAAACAATCGCCATTATCGGTTACGGTAATACAGGTGGGGCTTTCGCCGAAAAATTAAGCGGTTTCAGAGCCAACGTTATTGCTTACGACAAATACAAAACCGGGTTCAGTGAGCTGTATGTAAAGGAAGTTCAAATGGAGGAGGTTTTTAAGGATGCTGATATCTTAAGCCTTCATGTTCCGCTTACCGCCGAAACCAGTCAACTGATCAATAAAGCCTACCTCGATAAATTCCGGAAACCTATCTATTTAATCAACACTGCCCGTGGCCAATGTTTAGATACCGCAGCCCTGATGGATGCCATTGATTCCGGGAAGGTGCTGGGAGCTGCGCTCGATGTGCTGGAATATGAAAAACTTTCATTCGAAAACCTCGACACCGCCAATCTGCCCGATCCATTTAAAAGATTGATCGCCAGCGACAAGGTATTGCTATCACCACATATTGCTGGTTGGACGCATGAATCGAATTATAAAATGGCCAAAGTGCTGATTGAGAAGATTGAGGATTGTTTGAATAAGGGGCAGTTTTAGGGGCTCAGAGCAAAAGAATCTACGATTTTAGATTTACCATTTACTGTGATGTTTAAGTCATAGCTATGTAAGTGCTTATAAGAAAGAATAATTTCTTATAAAAATACCCCGAAGAACCAACCTAATAATTATTAATTGTTAGTTGTTCGTTATTAACTGCCTTATAGGCCAGTGGCTGATTGATTGCTCTGGACTCCATGCACTGTGCCCTGAGCTCTAAGCCATTTATTCCCAATTCAGGATTTTCCTGAAATCGTAATTCTCCGGATCGGGAATATATTTCTTGGCGGCCTCATAATCATTTGGTTCAATATATTGCAAGCTTTCGTTGAATACCATTTTTGATTTCTGGGATTCCATATTTACAAGCCTTGGTTTAACTTTACCATGCTCATCTTCAACGTCTTTAAGGTACAGTGGCGAAATATCACCAGTATGTCCACTAACCACCATACAACTGGTCAAACCCTGATCGAATAAATGCTTAACGCCAATGCCCATCAGTGCACAATAAAGCATATCGAAAGCGATAGGTTGAACGCAGCGGAGTTCGTATCCAAGCTCAACCGGTCGGCTTTTAACATCAAGTTTCAGTTGCTTTATATGCTGCTGCAATAGCAGGTTAAAGATGTGTGCTTTGCTTACATTTCCAAGTTCGGGATGGCCGTGATCGTCGTAAGTAAAACTAATATTGGTTGACTTGATTTCCTCGTCGGTCATAAAGTGAAAAACGCCTTCGCTGATAATTGCCACACCATAATCAATACCCAGTAATTTACGTTTGATCATAGCAGAAACAATAAGCCTCAATATCCGGTCGAAAGTAACTTCAACTTTGTTGAACATTTCAGGAATGATAATCATGGGGTAGTGGCAGGCTGCGCCAATACCGAATGCCAGGTGGCCGGCTTCGCGGCCCATAGCCGATACAACAAACCAGTTACCGCTGGTGCGGGCATCTTCATACACCGTGGTTGCCAAACGTACTCCTTCCTGCTTTGCACTCTGGTAGCCAAAGGTAGGAATGCCGTCGGGCAGGGGAAGGTCGTTGTCAATAGTTTTTGGAACGTGAATATTCTGAATATTTACGTTATTGGCCGCCAAAAATTTTGAAATGCGATTGGCTGTTGATGCGGTATCATCGCCACCAATGGTAACCAGTAGTTTTACATTATTATCTATAAAAAAGGAAGTATTGAAATCCTGATCTTTTGGCTTGTGGCGACTCATCACCAGCGCGGATCCCCCTTGATTGTGTATTTTATCAGCCAGTGCAAAGTCAATATCCACTATGTCGGGCTGGTCGGTAAAAAGTGTTTTATAACCCTGGTGCAGGCCGATAACACGGTAACCGTCTTTAAGAAATACTTTGCTTACTGAAGAGATAACAGAGTTAATGCCGGGTGCAGGACCACCACCTGCCAGAATTGCAATAGAGCCTTTCATAAAAAATTGATTTTATTATTACTGTGAAGCTTTTACTGATTCTCCCAGTAATTGCATGATTTCAAAATTTGTTGATTCAGAGAAAAGCAAATTTAAAGAGATTAATGTTTGCCTGATCGTTAAATGTTCCGGTATTTATGAACTTTTCGGCTTCAGATATCTGTTAAACAGCAGTAGCCCGATTATAGTCGCTACGCCAATCATGCTGAAAATAAACCACAGCAATCCGGGCCGGCCCAAGCCATCGACAAAATGTACATACATTGTGGCGCCAAGTATGCCGCCAATCCCACTTCCGATTACTCCGTAAAGAAACGAGTAGCCGAGATAGAGTGCTTTTTTGTCGGGCGGGGCTATCAGGCCAATATAGGAGATGAATTTTGGATGGGCGGTCATTTCGCCAATGGAAAAAATAACAAGTCCAGCGATAAATACCCATGCATAGGTTGAGATTGCAAGTATTCCCATNNGTGTCAAACATCTGGAAATAGAGAATCCAGAAACCGCTGTAAATTACGATCATCAATACAAATCGATAATCTTTCAGTACGAGAATTATCCCTTTTAGAACTTCAGAAAGTGGCTTGGCACTTGCCGGACGGGGCGGCTCCTTATATACAAACAGGTTAAGCAGGAGCATTGAACCAGTGCCAACGGCAGCCATAATGAAAATATAATTCCAACCAATGCCTTTCAGAAAAGGGACCAGTAATAAAGGGAAGATAAAAGCGCCAAGGTTGATTGCCCAGTAAAAGATGCCAAAACCCAGGGTTGAATTGCTTTCATCGGTAACCCTTGCGATGGTTCCGGAAATAACCGGTTTAAAAAATCCAGCCCCTACAGCCATCAATATAAGGCTCAGGAAAACAAGACTATATGAGCTTGACAGACTGGTTAGGAAATAACCGGTACTCATCACTGTAAAGGCCATCATCAGGGTTCGGCGATAGCCAAAACGGTCGGCCAGTGCACCTGCCAGTATCGGCAGCAGGTAAAGCAGGGGAGTGATTGTGCTCTTGATTACACCCACGCCCTCCTTCGAGAAGCCAAGTCCTCCTTCGCCCGGCGAAAGGATAAGATACACCGACAATACCGACATCACACCGTAATAGGAGCCGCGTTCGAAAAATTCCATGATAATTACCGTCCAGAAATT
>DINP01000130.1:10174-16936 GCA_002426025.1 Bacteroidales bacterium UBA5537
TGGTTGTAATTACCATTTTTCTGCTGGCTATCCGGCTGGCTGCGCTCGCTATGATATTAACCGGCTTGTCGCAGGAGTCTGCTCGTTTTCAGGCCATTTCTGCAATGGCAGGTGTTGGGTTCACGACTAAGGAATCGGAGGCTGTAATTAACCATCCGGCGCGTCGCCGTATCATTTCTATTTTAATGCTGACCGGAAATATCGGAATCCCGGCTGTAGTGGCAACTCTGGTAGTTTCGTTGCTTTCAGTGGCACAGGCCGAAGATTGGTGGTGGCCGGTTCTGGTACTTGTTGGCGGACTTAGTCTTTTAATGTTTCTCGGGCGAAGCCGTTTTATGAAAAAGCACCTGAATAAATGGCTGGCATGGGGCTTGAGAAAGATTACCCATCTGGATGCAAGGGATTATGTTTCATTGTTACAGCTTCAGAATGGATATGCCGTTACCGAGATGATTGTTGAGGATGGTGATTGGCTTGATCAGAAATCGCTAAGGGAAGCAGCGCTTTCAAGAGAAGGTTTATTGGTGTTAGGAATTCAGTTTCAGGATGGAACCTATAGTGGTGCGCCCAGGGCGGCTGATACAATCCATGCGGGCGATACACTAATTCTTTATGGAAGGATTGAAAGGTTAAGGGAGCTTGATCAGCGAGGTGCTACATCTGGTGAAACGGCCCATCAACAGGCGGTTGAAGAGTATGCCAGCATGGCGATTATTCGTAATGCCCCTTTGGCTGAATAAACTGGTTTATTTAGCTTTTGGCTTCCGGGCCAATTTAATTGTTCTCAACCACCAACTGAACCGTCAGCCTGCTTTTCTGCTCCAATAAAACTTTCCTTTTATTAACCACTTTATCAATGGTTTTCTTGTTGTGATAACGGATGGTGATCAGTTCCAATCCCTTATTGTATTTTACCCTGAAATCTCCCTTTAAAGCTGTAAACAATCTGCTGATTTTGTTTGGATTATCATCAATACAAATAGAAAAACTAATGGCCGAATTCTGCATCAGGTTGGTACGGATACCCATATGCGAAAGTAGCCCGAAAATGGTATAAAGTCCATCCTCGGCTATAAATGAAAAGTCTTTTGGTGAAATGGAGATAAGAACCTGGTTCGGTTTAAAGATATAGGAAGGTATTTGTGATGGAGAATCCGTAAAATTATGGATTAGCGTTCCCGCATCATCCGGATTTTCGAATGATTTTACATAAAGAGGAATTGCTTTGTTCTGTAGTGGTTGAATGGTTTTTGGATGAATTACCGATGCCCCGAAGTAAGCCAGTTCAATAGCATCGCGGTAAGTAATGCGGTCAAGTTTAACAGTATCATTAAANNTAATGCATGGGCAAAAATGGCGGCACTGAAATCGGAACCTTCGCGCCCAAGTGTTATCTGATGTCCTGATAAACTGCTGCCTATAAAACCCTGAGTAATGGTAATTCCGGTGTCGGGCATGGATTCATCAATTGTGAAAAAATTCACTATCCTCCGGTTTGTTTCATCCCAGTTAATGCGCCCATTCCTAAATGATTCATCGGTAATTATAACTTTTCTCGCGTCGAGCAGGCGGTTATCAATCCCCTCCTGAATCAAAAATTTGCTGATAACAAAAGATGACAACAACTCCCCCCAGGGAACCATCATATCGTAAGCCGCATCGTACAGCTCGGGTGGTGCCGACTGCAACAGATTGCGGATTTCCTTGAACAATGGCAACAACTGCTTTGAGCCATCAGTCAGAAGTTCATCAGCGATAGCAGAGTGAAATGTTTCTACTTCGGCCAGCAATTCAAACACTTTCAGGTCCTGATGAACCCATGCATCGGCCACTTTTTCGAGGGCATTGGTTGTTTTGCCCATTGCTGAAAAAACAATGCACAAAGGTTCACCCTCATACCTCGATAAAATACCCCTGACATTACGAACAGCTTCGGCATCTTTAACAGACGCTCCGCCAAATTTGAAAACTTTCATTCCCGAACTGTTTTGTATGACAAATGTAATATATTTGTTAGAGTTTCAACGTTGAAGTATTTCTGGTAAGTTGAAATTTATCTAATTCAAAAGTGTCTTGGGGTTCTGGTTTAAAGTACTAAAGATGCTTTCGAATATTGGTATTCCGAAAGAATTATTTCGATTGGTGACCAATAAATTCCGAATATAGTTACTGACATCTTTACAATCCAATTTACCTGCATTTCAATAATCCTGAAAATCAAATAAAATGAAAACCCTGGTAGAATTTATTAACGATACGCAAGCTGATTTCCCTTATGCCACTGGCGAATTTACACGCTTGCTTCATGATCTGGGGATAGCGGCCAAAATTGTGAACCGCGAAATTAATAAGGCTGGGCTGGCCGATATCAACGGTTATTTTGGGCAGCAGAATGTTCAGGGCGAAGATCAGAAAAAGCTCGATGTTTTTGCCAACGACCAGTTTATAGCAGCCATGCGTCATGGTGGAATGGTATGCGCGATTGCTTCGGAAGAAAATGAACGGATTTACGTTTATGAAAATGATTTTTCACAAAAGGGAAAGTATGTGGTAGCGATGGACCCTTTGGATGGTTCGTCGAATATTGAAGTGAACGTTCCGATTGGAACCATTTTCTCTATTTATCGCCGCCTGAGCGATTCAGGCCCCGGCACTATGACCGATCTATTGCAACCTGGTATTAGTCAGGTAGCTGCCGGATATGTTATTTACGGTTCTTCAACTATGCTGGTTTATACCACCGGCAATGGAGTAAACGGTTTTACGCTCGATCCATCAGTCGGGCTGTTTTTCCTTTCCCATGCCGATATGAAAATACCCGAAGGCGGTAACATCTATTCAATTAATGAAGCCAATTATATCTATTTTCATGAAGGAGTAAAACAGTACCTGAAGTATTGCCAGCAGGACGATCCGGCTACACTACGGCCATATACAACCCGTTATGTAGGATCGTTGGTTGCCGATTTCCACCGGAACCTTATCAGGGGCGGCATCTATATCTATCCAGGAACCCTGAAAAATCCATATGGCAAGCTGCGCCTGCTTTACGAATGTAATCCGATCGCCTTTTTAGCCGAACAGGCCGGAGGCAAGGCTTCTGATGGATTTAAGCGTATCCTCGATATCAAACCAACAGAACTTCACCAGAGAGTACCATTCTTTGTTGGCTCAACCAGTATGGTCGAAAAAGCCGAAGAAATGATGCGGAAGTATTCATATGAATAGTTAATAAATTGGTTTTCATATTGTACAATAGTCCGGTAAAAAAATATTTCACGCCTGTTTGCAACACGCAGACAGGCGTGAAACAAAAGTTTAACATCCTATTTTCTTGAAATACTTCTCATAAAATCAACATTCCGAGTCATCGCCTTCCTATTTGCAGAAAGCTTACCTTTGCTTCACTAATCTTACTAAAAGGCAAGCAGTGAAAGCTTCCCAACTTATTGAACATTACCGCAACAGCCAGGCTATTGCGGTTATCGGCGATTTATGCAACTCAAAAGAAACATTCAGGCTTAAGCTCAAAGGGCTTACAGGTTCTGCTGTGCCGGTTGTTGCAGCATCGGTTTTTACCAATACGGGGCCATTGCACCTGATTGTACTTCCCGAAAAGGAGGAAGCAGCCTATTTTTTCAATGACCTTGAGAATTTGCTTGAAGAACAGGAAACCCCTTTCCATAAAAAGCGGGTGCTGTTTTTCCCGACCACCTATCGCCGCCCTTACGAAATTGAGAAAACCGACAATACCAATGTGCTTTCGCGGACTGAAGTAATGAAAAGGCTCAGTACACGCGAAGGCGGCACCCTCGTGGTTACCTATCCCGAAGCCCTGGCCGAAAAAGTCGTAAGCAAGGCATTTCTCAAAAAAAACACTCTCAGGCTTGGCCTGGGCAAAAGCCTTTCAATTGATTTTGTGATTGATTTACTGATGGAGTACAATTTTGAACGGGTTGATTTTGTGATTGAGCCCGGTCAGTTTTCCATTCGCGGCGGTATAGTGGATGTATTCTCCTACACGAACGACCGGCCTTACAGGATTGAATTCTTTGGCGACGATGTTGAATCAATACGCACCTTCGATCCGTCTAACCAACTTTCGATTGACCGTCTCGACCATATTACCATCACACCCAACATACAGGACAGGGCTTTACAGGAAAAGCGGGAATCATTTTTAACCTATATTAAACGGAATTCAATTGTCTGGATTCGCGACTTTTCATTGGCCATTGATCTGATTGACAAGGAATTCGACAAAGCAGAAAATGCCTTCGCCGAGCTGACTTCAGAGTTAAAGCATCTCGGACCAGCCGAACTTTTCAGCACAGCCGAAGGATTTAAATCTGAAATTCTCAACCATAGTCTGATTGAGTTTGGAACCCATTTCCTGATAAAAGAAGGCTCTCCTCTCGATTTCAATATGGCGCCCCAGCCATCATTCAACAAAAATTTCGATTTGCTGTTGCAGGATCTGGATGATAACTCAAAAGCCGGTATCCGTAACTTTATCCTTGCCGATAATCCTAAACAGACCGAGAGGATAAAGACAATCTTTAGCGATCTGAAAGCAAACCGCAACCTGCCTGATGATGCGCTGAACTTTGAACTGATCAATCTTGCCCTTCACGAAGGCTTTATTGATCGCGAAAACAAGCTGGCCTGCTACACCGATCACCAGATTTTTGAGCGTTACCACAAATACCGCATACGGGATGGCTTTGCCGGAAAGCAGGCCATTACCATGAAAGAGATTTACGATCTGCAGCCGGGTGATTATGTAACGCATATTGACCATGGCGTTGGGCGTTTCGATGGATTGGAAAAGATTGAAAACAATGGCCGTCAGCAGGAAGCGATAAGACTTATTTATCAGAACAATGACATTCTTTATGTCAGCATACATTCACTGCACCGCATTTCTAAGTATGTGGGCAAGGAAGGTACAATCCCCGGACTGAACAAGCTTGGCTCCAATGCCTGGAATAAGCTGAAAAGCAAAACAAAGCAGCGGGTAAAGGATATTGCCAAAGACCTGATTAAACTTTACGCTGAACGTAAGGCTGCCGATGGATTTACATTTTCGCCCGACACCTATATGCAGCATGAGCTGGAAGCCTCCTTTATTTACGAAGATACCCCCGATCAGGTAAAGTCAACCGCCGATGTTAAACGCGATCTTGAGAAATCGTATCCAATGGATCGGCTAGTGTGTGGCGATGTGGGTTTCGGAAAAACTGAAATAGCCATCAGGGCGGCTTTTAAGGCTGTGGCCGATAGCAAACAGGTGGCAGTGCTCGTGCCAACAACCATTCTTGCAGTGCAGCATTTCAAAACATTTTCTGAGCGCCTCAAAGAGTTTCCCTGCAAGGTAGATTACATCAACCGTTTTAAAACCACAAAGGAGCAGAACAAAACATTGAAAGATCTGGCCGAAGGTAAGATTGACATCCTTATCGGGACTCACCGTCTGGTTAGCCAGGATGTGAAATTTAAAGACCTTGGCCTCATGATTATTGATGAGGAACAGAAATTCGGGGTGGCAACCAAGGAAAAACTGAAAAAGCTTAAAGTCAATGTTGATACCCTTACGCTCACCGCAACTCCCATTCCCCGTACCTTGCAGTTTTCACTGATGGGTGCCCGCGACCTGAGTGTAATTAATACGCCACCGCCAAACCGCTATCCGGTGCAAACGGAATTGCATGCCTTTAACGAGGAGATTATCCGCGATGCCATTCATTTTGAATTGTCGCGGGGCGGACAGGTTTTTATGGTACACAACAGGGTATTAACCATTCAGGAAGTTGCCGGAATGATACAACGCCTGGTGCCCGATGCCAAAATTGCGGTTGGCCATGGTCAGATGGAAGGCCGGAAACTCGAAAAGATAATGTTCGAGTTTGTTGAGGGTCATTACGATGTGCTGGTTGCAACCACCATCATCGAATCGGGCCTCGATATCCCTAATGTAAACACCATACTGATTAACGAAGCCCAGAATTACGGCCTTAGCGATCTGCATCAGCTGCGCGGCAGAGTAGGGCGTACCAATAAAAAAGCATTCTGCTATCTGCTGGCGCCGCCGCTATCTGCTCTTACCGATGAAGCGCGTAAACGGTTAAAGGCCATTGAAGAGTTTTCGGAACTGGGTAGCGGATTTAATATTGCCATGCGCGACCTCGATATCCGCGGGGCCGGAAATATTCTTGGTGCCGAGCAAAGTGGCTTTATTTCTGAAATTGGCTTCGAAATGTATCAGCGCATCCTCGACGAAGCCATTCTCGAACTAAAAGAATCAGACTTTAAAGGACTATACGACGAGCCGGTGCCGGTTCACCGCGATTATGTGAAAGAGTGCCTGATCGAAACTGACCTCGAAATAATGATGCCCGATCGCTATGTAACCAATATTACCGAACGACTTAGCTTATACAAAGAGCTTGATGGACTTGAATCGGAAGAGGAACTTCTCAAATTTCAGGAAAAGTTGTTAGACCGTTTTGGCCCGATTCCATCCCAGACTCAGGAATTGCTNNTGATGAACGCGACTTTTATCACCAATAAAGAGTCACCGTTTTATCAAAGCGGAATATTTTCGGCCGTATTACAGTTTATTCAGATTTATCACAAAACCTGCCGTATGAAAGAAATCAACGACAGGCTCAGTCTTACTTTCCGTGAAATTGATTCGGTATCGAAAGCCAATCAGGCGCTGGTTCCTTTGCAGGAAATGGTTGAGGCCGTCATTTAATCTTC
>DINP01000059.1:0-12907 GCA_002426025.1 Bacteroidales bacterium UBA5537
ACCCAGTTTTCAGCTTCATCGGCATGAAATACTATTTGTCCGGTAGCAGCTCCTGGTGAAGCAGGCAGACCTTTTGCCAATACTTTTGCTTTTTTTACTGCGGCAGTTTCGAATACAGGGTGTAGAAGTTCATCGAGTTTTCCTGGTTCGCAGCGCATAATGGCTTCTTTCTCAGTAAGGATACCTTGTTTGAGCATATCCATGGCTATTTTAACCATAGCTGCACCGGTACGTTTTCCATTACGGGTCTGTAGCATCCACAATTTACCATCCTGAATGGTGAACTCAAGATCCTGCATATCGCGGTAATGATCTTCGAGTTTCTGCTGAATATCCAGCAATTCCTTGTAAATAGCCGGCATGGCTTCTTCAAGAGAAGGATATTTGGTTGCACGATCTTTTTCAGTAACATTGGCAAGTTTTGCCCAACGTTTTGAACCTTCTTTGGTTATTTGCTGTGGGGTACGGATACCAGCCACTACATCTTCACCCTGTGCATCAATAAGGTATTCACCATTAAAAAGGTCTTCCCCGGTACCAGCATCGCGCGAGAAGGCAACACCGGTTCCTGAATTAAGTCCCATATTTCCGAATACCATCGCCTGCACATTAACAGCTGTTCCCCATTCTTCAGGAATATTGTTGAGTTTGCGGTAGTAAATGGCACGTTCGTTCATCCAGCTATCAAAAACGGCAGTAATTGAGCGCCATAGCTGTTCCCATGGATCGGTTGGGAAATCGTGTCCGGTAACTTTTTTAACGGCTTTTTTGAAGCGTTTAACCAGTTCTTTAAGGTCGGCAACGGTAAATTCGGTATCTAGCTGGATGCCTTTCTCTTCTTTCATGTGTTCCATGATTTCTTCGAAAGGATCAATATCTTCTTTAGAGGCAGGTTTCATTCCAAGAACCACATCGCCAAACATCTGAACAAAGCGGCGGTATGAATCCCAGGCAAAACGTTCGTTTCCCGATTTTTTAGCAATACTTACTACAGCCTCATCGTTCAAGCCAAGGTTCAAAACGGTGTCCATCATTCCCGGCATAGAGGCGCGTGAACCTGAACGAACAGACAGCAACAGGGGATTTTTTTTGTCGCCAAAGCCCGAACCCATAATTTTTTCAACATACTTAACAGCAGCTTCAACTTCAGCCTTAATCATGGCTATGGTTTTGTCGCTGCCCAGGTTGTTATAGTCGGTACATACTTCGGTAGTGATGGTGAATCCCGGAGGAACCGGAACCCCGATCAGGTTCATTTCAGCAAGGTTGGCACCTTTACCACCCAGCAGATTTTTCATGCTGGCATCACCTTCAGCCTTTTTATTGCCAAAAGTATAAACCGATTTTCTGGTCTTTTCTTTTCCCATTTTACTTAGGTTTTATCTGATTTGGATTAATGATTATCGCATCTGATTTCATGCAGTTTAAGCCTGCGGAAACGAGGGTGCAAAGGTACAAAAAATATATTTTCGGATTTGGCTAAATATATTTCGTTGAATTAGACCAGATAGTTCTAACAAACAAAGGCCGGAGTCTATTGAATCCGGCCTTTCGCTTATTTCAATAATTGGGTTAGGCTATCTGCGGAATCCACCCATATAATCGTTTAACTCTTCAATGCTCGATTCAAAAGTGAAAGCATCGTTTAAACGGTAATAATTGCCAATGTCATAAGTGTAACCATAGGCATACTTGGCCAGATCGAGGCGGGTGTCCTCGAAAGTGAAAAGCAGCATTATTTCTTTTACCTGCTCACTTAGCAGGCAATTTGACGAAATTACCTGTTTGGCAATGGTAAGTCGGGTATCGTCAAAAGTTTTGCTGGCAATTGACTGCTTTACACTTTGAAAATCACCGGGATGCATAGGGTAGGGGCAGCCAACCGGTCCGTTATAACCTGGCATTACATAAGTTTGCTGTACAGGTTGCGGCTGCGCCGGAGTGTAACCACCCGTAGTTGTTGTGGTTGAGTAAGAAGTAGTGGTTTGTGAGGTAGTAACCTGACTGCCTGTTGTATTGCCACCACCAATGTTTATATTCATATTTACACCCAGCTCAGGATCGTTTATATTGATACCCATTGATACATTGTCTTGTTGGGGCTGTCCGTAACTATCAGTAACTGTAGTGGTTGTTTGTGTAACCGTTGATGTTTGCGGTGCCTGAGTGGTATATACCACAACCTGCTGGTTTGGCGCCGGTGGAAGGGCCTGAGCTATGGGTACTTCGTTCATCCAACGTACTACGTACTCGTTTTTATTGTTGCGTTTAATCACGAAAGTGCTTTCAGTTCCCTGATTAAACATCAGGTTTTTGTCTAATTCGCCCAAAGCAGGGTCGTCGAAAATTACCTTTAGTTTATAACTGGGTGCAATCAGGTCGGTAACTTTTACATTGGTTTCAGGCGAGGGGTTTTGCCTGATTCCATTAAGAATTACGGTGAACCTTTCACCTTGCTCAGTAAAAAATACAAGGTTTGATTTAAGCTGTGCAAAACCGCTAAGTTGCAACAGGGCTGCCAAAATCAGCAGCAATGGTAGTTTTTTTTTCATGTTTGAACTCAATTTATGTGATTGTAGATTGGCTTTTCCCTAAGTGTTCTGTAACGATTGAGAGGCCATGTTTTGATTTTTTGCGGTTCAAATATAATGCCATCCCGATACAGCCCCTTCAGAAGTATGTAATTTGGAATCATTCTTAAGAAATGCAGCTATCCGGAATATTAAAACTCAACTCTTTCTATCTGGTTCATTACCCTTAAAATTCGTTGCTGCTTACGCTGAATATAAGCCGTAGGCGCAGCCGGGCTCCATCGGCGCGGGTTGGGAAGCACCGCTGCAATAAGCGCAGCTTCTGGCCTTGTAAGGCTCGATGCCGGTTTGTGAAAATAGCGCTGCGAGGCCATTTCTACACCATAAATGCCATCGCCCATCTCAATTACGTTGAGATAAACTTCCATTATGCGGCGCTTGCCCCAGAAAATCTCGATTAATCCGGTAAAATAAACTTCAAGTCCCTTGCGCAGCCAGGTACGGTCAGGCCACAGAAACACATTTTTAGCAGTTTGCTGGGAAATAGTGCTTGCACCGATCAGCCGTTTACGCTTTTTATTCAACTCTCTTGCTTTTTTAACCGCCTCAAAATCAATACCATAATGCTCCAGAAAGTTATTATCTTCCGAAGCTACAACGGCTTGAACCATAGCCGGGGAAATGTTTTTCAGCCTGACCCAGTCGCGGCTCATTTTAACTTTTTCGCCATCTGCAATTTGCTCTACAACCCTTATGAGCTGAAGCGGAGTAACCGGAGGGCGGATAAACCGGTAGAGAATAGTTACCGAAATGGTTGAAATAAAAAAGAAAAAGACAGCAAACCTGATGAGCTTTAGTATTTTACGAAAGGAAGGTTTTTTAAATTTCATACTATGGGCAAGCACAGGTTAATCCGATGCAAACCTAATAAAATTTCTATTTTAATCCGATGAATCCCCAAATATAGCCGGCTTTTTTCCACTAAAAAAAATAGAAAAAATAATCAGCAGTTTGTAAAGGATAATGGACTAATTTTTCTAAGTTTGCCACCTCTTCACCATTACTGAACTACGCTAAAATTAAGATTCAATGAGTAAATTTATCGGTATCCGCCACGAAGACAAATACGTAATGGAGAGGCGCGCGCCCCTGACACCACGTCATGTAGAACGTCTGATCAAAGGAAAAAAACTTGATATTGTTGTACAAACATCCAGCAAAAGAGTTTTTACCGATCAGGAATACATTGATGCCGGTGCAACAATAGCCGATAACCTTGACAATTGCAGCGTTATTCTTGGTGTAAAAGAGATGCCCAACTCATTTTTTCAGCCCGAAAAGACTTATGTGTTTTTCTCGCATGTAATTAAAGGGCAGGCCTACAATATGCCTATGCTGCGAAAAATGATGGAGCTGGGTTGTAATCTTATTGATTATGAAAAAATTGTTGACGAGCAGGGCAAACGCCTGATCTTTTTTGGCCGTTATGCCGGCCTTGCCGGGATGATAAATTCATTGTGGTCGCTTGGGCTAAGGCTGAAGGAGTATGGTTACGACACTCCATTCCTCAAAATAAAACAGGCACACAAATATGCTTCACTCAGCGAAGCCAAAGAGGTGATTTCGATTGTAGGGCAGGAGATTGCCGAAAAAGGAATGCCCGAAGAACTCAGGCCATTTACCGTTGGATTTACCGGATATGGCAATGTTTCGCAGGGAGCACAGGAGATTCTCGGTTTGCTTCCTGTAAAGGAAATTTCGCCCGATAAACTGCTGAGCCTGAAAAAGCGGAAGCTGCTGCCCAATAACTTAATCTATAAGGTTATTTTTAAGGAAGAGCACCTTTCGGCCCACAACGAAGGACTCGAATTTGATTTGCCCGACTATTATGCCCATCCTGAGAATTATCATGGCATTTTTGAACAGTATATACCGCATCTCTCCATTCTGATGAATTGCATGTACTGGGATACACGCTATCCAAGAATAATAACCAAGGACTATCTTGAAAAAGTGTATAAATCCGGAAGGCCTAAGCTCACTGTTATTGGTGATGTTACCTGCGATCCTGATGGCAGTATCGAGATAACACATAAAGGAACTGAGATCGAAGATCCGATTTTTGTATATCATCCTGATACAAAAAGTTATACTATGGGTCATAAGGGTGAAGGCATGTTGGTGATGGCTGTTGACATTCTCCCGAGCGAATTGCCGCGCGATTCGTCGGCTGGCTTTGCCGATGCACTGATTAATTTTGTGAAGTCAATTGCCGATTGTGATTTTAATGAGCCTTTTGCCGATCTCGATCTGCCCCGCGCCATTAAAAAAGCACTGATCCTTCACAATGGGGAGCTTACCCCGGATTATGCCTATCTAAAGGCGCATGTAGAGAAACTGTCTGTAATCTAAATATCTCAAATAATAACTTTCCTTTAAGTTTCATCGTCTGATTTCTGTTGTATGAAAAAAGTATTGATCCTTGGCGCCGGCCTTGTTGCACGGCCCATTGTAAAGCACCTGCTGGGCAAGGGTTACCAGCTTACTGTTGCCGATCTGGTCCAAAGCAAAGCAGCTGAGCTTACCGGCAATCACCCCAATGCACAGGCAATTTCTCTGAATGTTCAGGATGATGAAGCACTCGGAACCCTGGTAGCAGATCATGATATTACAGTTAGTTTGTTGCCTTATGGATTTCATGTGCAGGTTGCCATGCATTGCATTGCACATGCTAAAAGCATGGTCACTACCTCATACGTTAAACCTGAAATGGCAGCACTGAGCAAGCAGGCTAAGAAAGCGGGCATTATTATCCTGAACGAAATGGGNNTTGAGTTTTACAGCATTTGTGGGGCTTTGCCTGCTCCTGAGGTTATTGATAATCCATTTGCTTATAAATTCTCATGGAGTCCAAAGGGCGTTGTGATGGCCGGGAATAACGATGGCCGTTACCTTAAAGACGGATCAGAGGTTTTTGTTCCAACCATGGAATTGTTCAGAAATCCAGGTTCTGTTGATTTTAAAGGTGTAGGTAAACTCGATTTTTATCCCAACCGCGATTCTGTTTCTTACATTGATATTTACGGAATTCCAGAAGTTAAAACCATTATGCGCGGAACCTTCCGGTATCCGGGTTGGTGCGAGAGCATTGATGCTATAAAACAACTCAACCTTATTTCGAATGATAAAATCAATATGGCCGGTATGACTTACGCACAACTGATTGCGCATCAGGCCGGTATCGAAAATACAGATAATATCAGGATGAAAGTGGCTACCAAACTCGGGCTCAAACCCGATGCCAAAGCGCTTGACGCCCTTGAATGGTTGGGTTATTTTGAAGATCAGCCAATGGGACGCTCATTGGATTCCCCTTTTGAAGTAACCAGTGACCTGATGATAGAACGAATGGAACTTGGTCAGCATGAGCGCGATATGGTTGCGCTTCAGCATACTTTCCTGGCNNCTCGACGAACTTGAAAAGCTCGACATACGTATGGTTGAAGAGTACGGACTGCCTTTGAGTGAAAATATTAAATAGTGTTTTCTGAGGGCTTGGGTTGGTTCCTGAGCTTTTACTCTTTACTTTTACTTTTTGCTTTGAGCTTGAATGGAATAATGGGCAGTTCATCTGTAATTTGCTTTCCACTTTAAGCTTTTCACTTTGAGCTTTGGACTTTTTACTTGATTTAAATGTCTTTTAACTCTTTCGGTAAGTGGATTGGCGGTGGCCTCGGATGGGCTTTGGGTGGTCCCATAGGTGGCATCCTTGGGTTTGTATTTGGCTCTGTATTCGATAGCATGCGTAACGGAGAATACGACCAAAAGGGTTTTACGCCTACTCAGCAGGGCGATTTTAAAGTCAGCCTGATTGTGATGATTGCCGCCATTATGAAGGCCGATGGCAAAATCCTGAAATCAGAGCTAAACTATGTGAAGCAGTTTCTGCATAAACGGTTTGGCGAATCTGAAACAGAGCGATTGTTGCTGTTATTGCGTGAAATCTTGCGTCAGGACCTCGAAGTTGATGAAATATGTGAGCAGATTCAGGAGTATATGGAATACCCTTCGCGCCTGCAACTGGTTCATTTTCTGTTTGGTGTAGCCTCTGCTGATGGCGAACCACATCCTGCAGAAGCAGAAGTGTTAAGGCGGATGTGTATGCATATGGGTATCCGCCAGAATGATTTTAATTCTATTCAGGCTATGTTTATCAAGGAAACCGGAAGTGCATACCGTATCCTTGAGATTACAAAAGATGCTACAGACGAAGAAGTGAAAAAAGCATACCGCAAAATGGCCCTCAAATATCATCCCGATAAGGTTACCCATCTGGGCGAAGATGTGCAGAATGCAGCCAAAGAAAAGTTTCAGCAGTTGAATGCTGCTTATAATGAAATAAAGCAGCAGAGAGGGTTTAACTGATTTTTAAGAATTACTAAACCTTACAATAGTGCCCAACGGCAGTTTCTTACCGAATCCATCTTCCAGATAAAGTTCACCCGATTCAAGGTTTTTCTGGTCGCCAAATGCTGCTTTTATCAGGTTTTCGCCTATCAGTGACGAGAATCCCATTGAGTAAAGGCTCATTATCAGGAAACTGTTGTCTTTTTCGAGCAACTCGCTGCAAAGTTTAATCATTTCATTGATATTCTCTTCGAGCACCCATTTTTCGCCATCGGCGCCGCGGCCATAAGCTGGCGGGTCGAGGATAATGCCGTTGTATTTCGTTCCCCGTCTTACTTCGCGTTTCACGAACTTCAACGCATCTTCAACTATCCAGCGGATGCCATCAAGGCCACTGTGCTCCATATTTTCCCTGGCCCAGGTGATTACCGGTTTTACCGAATCTACATGCACCACTTCAGCACCGGCAGCGCAGGCAGCCAGCGAGGCACCACCTGTATAGGCGAAAAGGTTCAGTATTTTCGGCCTGTCAACCTTCATTTCGGTAATTCTGTCATAAATATAATCCCAGTTATCTCCCTGCTCAGGAAATACACCTATATGCCTGAAACTGGTCAGCCCGAGGCGCATATTCAGGTTCATAGATTTATAACTGTAGCCAATCTGCCATTGCTCAAGGCAGCCTTTGTTCAGGTGCCACTTCCCCTTTTCGGGATCGTTCTTCTCTTTGCGGAAGTTAGCCTGCGACCGCTTAACCCACTCAGCTTCGGGCATTGATTTATCCCACACTGCCTGTGGTTCGGGCCGTGTAAGTATCTGCTTGCCGAAGCGCTCCAGCTTTTCAAAATTGCCTGAGTCAATCAGTTCGTAGTCTTTCCAGTTATTTGGGGTAAGTAGTTTGATCATAAGGATGATTTCTCATTGATAAGGAATACAAAGATGCGAAATTTCTCTAATTTTGTCCTGACCCATGCTACCAAAACCATTGTTATGGCCGACCTGATTACCAGTCCGCAAAACTCAAGAATAAAGAACCTGCTTCTGTTACAGCAGAAATCGCGCGAAAGACGCAAACAGAACAGGGTGGTGGTTGAGGGATTGCGTGAAACGGGGATAGCCGCTGCAAATGGCTTCAAGGTTACCGATTTGTTTGTTTGTGCTGAAATAGCTGATGAGAAATCGGTAGCGTCAGTATCGGGTGAGGCGGATATTACTTTTGTAAGTCAGGCTGTATTTGAGAAACTGGCGTACCGTGAAGGCTCAGACGGCTGCATAGCTCTACTCGAACCCAAATGGTTAAAGATTACAGATGTAAAACTTCGGCCCAATCCACTGGTTATAATTCTTGAATCGGTTGAAAAACCAGGTAACCTTGGTGCAATACTGCGTACTGCTGATGCGGTAGATGCTGATCTAGTGGTTGTTTGTGATCCGCTTACCGATATTTACAATCCTAACGTGATCCGCTCAGGAATCGGCTGTGTGTTTTCGCGGCATGTGGTTGCCTGCCCTACCGAAGAAGCCCAGCAATGGCTGAAGGATAAGGGGATAAGAAGTTATGCGGCCGAACTTCAGGCTTCATCGCCTTACCAAATTCATGATTTTAAAGGGCCAACCGCCTTTGTTATGGGAACCGAAGCCGATGGACTTACCCGGAAATGGATTGATTTCTGCGATGAAAGGATTATTATTCCCATGCTTGGCAGCATTGATTCGCTGAATGTTTCCGTTTCAACTGCCGTACTGGTGTTTGAAGCGATGCGGCAACGCGGCTTCCTTGTGGCTGGCCGGCGTTGATTTTACAGACGTGGGGACACGGGGAAATGGTGACAAGGGGAAGATGAGATGATGAGATGATGAGAAAAGGGGAAGATGAGAATAGGAGAAATTAGAAACTATAAACCGCGCCTAAACCAACCCTGAGATTGCCGGTTTCACTGCTGTTGACCACTTTATAATTCAAGTCGTTCGTTCCGTAGGCAGCCACAGTATATTCTATTTCGGCCATCAGACTGAATTTACCGGTAACATATGTAATCATAGGGGCAATTCTGTAAACATAGCCAATATCAGCCCCGCGGGCATAAACTGGACCAGTTATATTTTCGTTTGAACCGCTGTTACTGGTATATCCCAGTAAGAGAGATGGTTGCCATTTTCCTGTTGTCAGTGCCGTATTCAGCCAGATGGAGTGAAAATTCAAAGGGCTGTATTCGCGGCGGTTGGTTTCAGGGTCTGTATCGCTTACCCCGAATCCGCCCATCATCAGGTGGTCGTTCAGAGCCTGTCCGTAAATGTATTGGGCTTTTATTGAAAGCCTGTCTGATTTATATGAAATAAATCCGCTATACGACAAGCAGTTAAGTCTTTCATTGGCAACATATAAACTATCAGTAGTCAATCTTGGGCTGAGCATCTTATAATCAATGGCAGCGCCGGCAAAAATACTTTTGTACGAATATTGGACCTGGCCATGAAGGTTAGGGACAACACTGTTACGCATGTAAACAGAAGTATTGCCTTCAGGTCCGTTATTCACATAATCTCTTTGTGAGGAAGCAACTGCTACAAAATTGAATTTCCCTGCTTTATGCACTAACCTTACCTGTGGCTGTCGGCTGAACGAGTGAAAAGGTGCNNTGTCCGATAAGCAAACGGGTTTTTGTCCACTGAAGTGAAATAAAGGCATGACGAAGTCTGAAACTGTTGTTTTCGTTGTTCGATGCACCGGTAAAATCACTCTCAATCAGCGCAAGCACACTGGCTCCCATTACGTCTGGTCCTGTCGCTTTGGCTGTAAGCCGCGTTGTCATGGCATACTGGTTAAACGAGGGCTTTGCATTCAGGTCATTGCCATCACGATCAGGCATTGGCTTTTTGGGATAGAAAAGCAGAAATCCTTCTCGGGCTTCTACAACCTGTCGGCTGTCGAATATAGCATCAGCACGCACATAGCCCGAAACACTGAGTTTGTATGGTTTGGCAACTTCCTGCGAAAGCAGAGTAAAAGTAAAACTAAACAGTAGAATGAAAAGTGAAAAAACGCATACAGCTTGCTTCATGTTTTTTCGCGCAAAGTAATGGAAAGAAATTCAGGTGCGCAAGGGGCTCAGGGCTCAGAGCTCAGGGCTCAGAGCACAGGGCAAAGCATCAACCCAATAACTTTTAATTTTTAGCTATTCCTTATTAACTGCCTTGTTGCCCGATTAGTTCAAACTGTTTGGTTTCGCTCTGGTATTGGTAAATGTCGCCGGTTGGAATTATGTAATGCCAGCCGATCAATTTCATTGTGCCATTTTTTACGCGTTCTTTAATATAGGGATAGGTCATCAGGTGGCAGAGTTGCTCGGCCACATTCATTTGTTCGGTTAGCCATTCGCGGGCTGCCGGATCGCTGTTTCCAATGGCTTTGAGCACTTTATTTTTTACCGGCATTGCCAGTTCGAGCCAGTGGCGTGTGTGTGGGATGCTTGCCAGATTTTCAGGTGTTTCGTAAAGCGCAGCGCAACCACCGCAGTTTGAATGCCCGCAAACTATAATATTATCCACCTTTAATGCCTGAACTGCATATTCAATGGCTGATGTAGTAGCCAGGAATTCACCCGATTCACGGTACATGGGCACCAGGTTTGCTATGTTGCGCACAATAAACAATTCTCCGGGCATGGTTTGCGTAATCAGCGAGGGCACCACCCGTGAATCGGAACAACCTATAAACAGGGTATGCGGGTTTTGCTGCCGCCCCAGGTTTTCAAAATGCCGGCGGTTGGCTTCAAAGTCGTTTTGTCGGAAACGGGTTACCCCTTCAGTAAGATCAGGCATAGTTGCTGTTTTGGTTTATTAACAGATTTGCAGTGCTAAAGTTAATAATTCGGACAGATTCCGGCAATCTTATTATAAATTCCTGTTAGTTCCTCCTATTTGTTATATTTACAGGATTATACACCGAAGTTGAACTTTAAAATTTATTGAAATGGTAGCTATTGTTTTAGGAGTAATTGTGCTTATTGCCGGACTTTTTGTAAGTAAAGCAGATGCACAGGTTAAGCGTTACACCGGAGCTGTTCGGTTGGTTGGAATCGTTTTGATCGCAATTGGCCTCGCATTTTCGGCGGTTTACCAGATTGAGCCCGGACAGGTCGGCGTTCAGAAACTGTTTGGCAAGGTAAATAAAAACATCCTCGAAAGTGGCCTGAATATCATTAACCCATTGGTTGAAGTAGTTACCTTCGATATAAAGACCCAGAACTACACCATGTCAGGTATTACCGATGAAGGCGATAAAGCAACCGATGATGCCATCAGGGTGCTGTCAGCCGATGGACTGGAAGTAATTATTGACCTTACTGTGCTTTATAATGTTATCCCGATTGAAGCACCACGCATTCTGCAGCAATTGGGAACCGACTATAAAAATACCATTGTAAGGCCACTCTGCCGTACCAAAATAAGGGACAACGCCGTGTATTACGATGCCGTAGCCTTGTATTCAACCAAAAGGGATGAGTTTCAGGCCAGGATATTCAAATCTATTGAATCTGACTTTAAGGATAGGGGGCTGGTGCTTGAGCAGTTGCTGGTGCGTAATATTACCCTTCCGCCATCAGTAAAGGCCGCCATCGAATCAAAAATAAATGCCGAACAGGAAGCCCAGAAAATGACCTTTGTACTACAAAAAGAAAAGCAGGAAGCCGAACGCAAAAGGGTNNGCGGTCCGGACGGGACTCGAACCCGCGACCACATGCGTGACAGGCACGTATTCTAACCAACTGAACTACCGAACCAATATTTTAAGAACTTGTCTCAAACGAGAGCGCAAAGATAAGCAGAATTATCAATTGTGCAAATGCCTGATAAAAATATTTCAGAAAAAATTTCAGAATCATTTATTGAACCCTGAAAGCTTATTAAGCAATATTTGAATAGACCGTGAATTTGTATCCCCAGAAATCAAAATCCTGCAACCTTACATATTCTATGCTTCTATCAAAAACATTGATAAATCTTGGGAAGTGGTAAATGATCAGCACCTTTCGATGCCTNNAGGAAAAAGACATTTTCATCTGGATTGATGGCATAAGTAGTAACATCAGCTTCTATGATCTGGCAAGGAGTATTTGAACCGGTATTCGTTTCAAAAACCGAGCAGTTTTTCCGGGCAATCTCACAAAGTTCACTGGCAAATTCAATTCCCCTTACCTCGCTGAAACCAAATGTTTTCGCTATAAGTAACACCCGCCCCTTGCCGCAACCAAAGTCAACAAACACACTGTCTGTTGGCAAATATGGTTTAATTTTATTGAAGAGTTTCCTAAGGGGTATTACCCTGCTGGGTTGATATGAAACGCCTCTAGCCTTGTTTTCGCTGGTGATGGTCAGCTCTTCGAGTTCGGTTAAATTACAGGTATCCAGGCCGTACCTGATGTCGAATAGACGGTCGTTCAGCAAGGTGTACATCTTGAGTAAAGTCACGCGTAATCCCTCTGTCTTCAATGCATACCTTATTCTGTGAAAGATGTTTTTAAAGATTATACCGTTGCGGCGGGTTTCCATATTGAGCCCTTGTATTATACTTTGATACTGATAAACCGAAATAACTTTCCGGCTTAAGAATAATCGCGATTCTTTAATGGCAGACGTATAAGTGGTAAGGATAGTAGGCTAGTAATCTGAAAATAAAAGTAGTAAAAAAGTGAACTGAACTAAACAAGACAACTAAAAAATAATTACCAGGCCTTTTTTTCTTCAGTTTTATGACAAATGGATTTAAACGGACATAATATGCAATGTTCCTTGATGGTAGTTTGTGTAAAAGGGATTTCACTATTGTAAATTTCTTCAAGAAGGGTTTTGATTCTGCTTTCAAATTCCTGAAGAACTGAATTATTGTCATTCCCAGGTAATACAAGCGGTAAAAATCCATCTTTCAGCGATCTGAAGGTGATGATTCCAGCTTCGGCATTTGCTGA
>DINP01000059.1:13276-20216 GCA_002426025.1 Bacteroidales bacterium UBA5537
GTTGGCGAAAATCCCTTTTTGGCCAGTTGTATCAGTTTGTCATTGATTTCACTGGTTTTATCAACTGAAATGGGCAATGCTTCGGTAATAATTGCCTTGGCTGATGGTTTTATCTCTTTCAGTGAAATATCAGGATTTACCGAAGGCATTTCGGTAAAAAGCTGGCTAAGAAACCTGCTTTTTTCGCCACCGCCTAGTTCATCGGCTTCAGAATTATAGATGAGCCATGCATTCTGGCAACGCTGCAACAGCCTGTAAAAATGGTACGCAAATACCGCCTGCTGATCGTGGTGGGTTGGCATGCCAAACTGCTGCCTGATTTCAAACGGAATAAAGCTGTTGTACGTTTTCTTCGATGGCAGGGTGTCTTCGTTGGCCGAAAGCAGGATTACATTTTCAAAATCGAGGGTGCGAGTTTCGAGCATACCCATCACCTGCACACCTTCGAGTGGTTCACCATAAAACGGGACAGGCATGGCAGCCGCTGCCTCGCGAAAAAGATTCTGCAGGGTGCGCAACTCACCGATAAGCCCCGATTCGTTTACCAGCGTGTGCAAGCGATTGGCAATCAGTGCAAGACTGAAAAGTATCTCTCCATCAGCGCCCTGATAATCTTTCCCTTCAGCACCCTTAAGTTCATCGGCATTTTTAAACAAATCAATGGCATTGATAATCAGAGCGGTGAGNNCATCTTTATTGTAGAAATAGGCGAGCAGCGGGTCTTTGCCTTCAGACGCATTGATATGCATATTGATCAGATGGTCGAAAAACCCGTAAAGTGGAGCCTGTTGCATGGGATAGCCCATGGTAATGTTAAATTGCCCGGCTTCCTCCGGGATTGCATTTAACAGGGGCAGCAACAAGGATTCATCGGCCAGTACAACAGCAGTCCGGCTTAAGATGTTGGGGTCGTTGTTATCAATAATCCCTTTCAGGATATTGCCTGCCATCCGTGCCTGCCCGATATTTCGGGGAACGCCGGCCATTTGAATGGTTTTTTGCCCATTTTCAAAATAGCGGCTTACTTCGCCTGGTTTCCCCAGCGACTTGTCTTTTAAATAGGTACGCAGAAAACGTCCCGCTTCCTGATCGGTATTTTCGATATAATAACTGTCGGCATCCCAGAAGATTTCCGCTTTTTCTTCGCCAATCAGATGCCTGATAATGGTTAGCTGCGCGGGGGTAATGGCGTTGAAACCCGCGAAAATGATATAATCCCAGGGAAGGGGTTTCAGAAACTTATCTGGATTTTCAGCTACCTGACGGCAGGCGAGGCCGTGATATGCCTGACCGGATTTCAGCAGTTTTTCAGCAAAGAAATTGTAATAAGCTGGAAGTGCGTTGAAAAACTTCAGGTATTGCTTTTCAAATTCGGTCAGTGGTTTTCCGTCCATGTTCCACAGGCTCATGGCTTTTGTTTCGCTCAGAAATCCAAATAAATCCGAAGGATTTACGAGGTACTGATCAATTTCTTCGAAATCGCGCATCAGGCCCCTGCTCCATCCGGTAAAGTCGTCGAAACCGGTGGCTTTTTCCTTTTCAACGCTGCAATGCGCCTCGTAAAGACCAAACATCAGCGTAAGCGGGTCGGGCACTGTAAGACTGCTGATGTGTGAAATAAAATCCTCGACGGAGAAAACCATTGGAGCCCAAACCGGGGCCTGTGTTTTTGGAACCAGATAACGTTTCAGAAAAAGCCCTGCCCGGCGGTTGGGCATTACCACACAAAGCCTGCTGCCAAGCCCTGCATGGTTGGTTTTTATCTTTTCAGCTAAGTGTTCGAGAAATGCTTGTTCCATATTTTAATAGATCATAAGCTGATTTTTGCAGCTATTTCTCCTGCAAAGGCGAGGCTTTCGGGCTTACCGGCATCGGCCCAGAGCTTACTTTCATCCACAAATCCACCAATTGGGTGTTTAGCTGCTACACGAAGATAGGTATCAATAATTGAAAAACGCTCCTGTTTTTCCATCAGGCTGAATATTTCAGGGTTAATCACATGAATACCGCTGAAAGCAAATGGATTTAAGGGTTCTGAAGTTAATTGCACCATGCGTTTCTCGCCCGAAGATACATTTTCCCAGGCTTTCAGTTTCATGAATTCATCAAAAAGCAGGTAGCGCGAAGTTTTCCGGCGCCTTACCACCAGCGTGGCCAGGTTATGGCTTTCGCAATGATGTACATATAACTGCTTGAGATCGAGGTCGGTGATAATATCAACATTATAAACCACAAAGGGCTTACTATCGTCGAAAAACCAGGATGCATTTTTTATGCCTCCACCGGTATCGAGCAATTGGTCGCGTTCATCTGAAATCGTAATGTCGCAACCAAAGCCTTTATTCTTTTCCAGGTAACTGATAACTGAATCGGCATGATGATGCACATTGATTATCAGATCGGTAAAGCCGGATATTTTGAGTTTAAGTATGGCAAATTGCAGCAGAGTATAAGGCCCGGCCTGTTGAAGCGCTTTGGGCGTATGGTCGGTAAGTGGCCTTAGCCTGGTACCAAGCCCGGCAGCAAGAATCATTGCTTTCATCCTTCGGGCAGGTCTTTAAGTTTATATTGCTTGTAGTAATTACGGAACAATACTTTTTTCAATTCGCGGTAAATTACCAGCTCGGTAATTACCTGGGCATGGGTGTATTCGGGGTGTGCTTCCCAGGCAGTAATGATTGATTTCTCGTTCAGGTCAATCTGATAGAGCAGGGCCGATAATTTCTGAACATTGCGGGCAAGTAGGGCAGAGATATGGTATTCTAGTTCCCTTGAAAGGTCGTGGTAAACCATTTCCATATTTACCGGAAAATCAACATCGAGGCCAAACATACCAAAGTCTTTTTTTATCTGGGCTACGGTTAGCCTGATGACTTCCTGTTCGGCCTTAAAAGGTTCAATATCAAAAGGTTCTTTCATGAATTTGAAAGGAATTACAATTATACTTCTTTGGGCTTACACACCTGTTTCTCTTTTTTTACCAGGGCACCGCATTTTTTACATTTGAATTTAGGCTTGTCGCAGTCCTGGTCACCCTTTTTGCCTTTTTCGCACATTGTTTTACTCATGAATGCTTTTTATATGATGGATAAATGTACCGTTCAATTAAGCTAATTCAGCCTGTTTATTGCAGAAAAATTATTTTCTCATCACGGGATATTATCCTTATAACAATTAAATGGTGGATTTTGGTCAGTTCAAAACGGCCATTTTTCTTTTTGTGTATGTTCGGGAACGGTATTCATTTTAAACCGTTTGTTTAAATGCTGACTGAGTTGTTCGGCAAAATAGACCGATCTGTGCTGACCGCCGGTACAGCCAAAATTAACCATAAGGTGCTGAAATCCACGGGCATTGTAGTTTTCAACTGCCTGATCAACTATATTGTAAATATTGCCAAGGAAAAAGCCGGTTTCGGGCTGCATGGCAAGATAGTTGGCAACCGCTTCATCGAGGCCCGAAAGTGTCCGGAATTGCTCCAGTCTTCCCGGGTTGGGCAGAGCCCTGCAATCAAACACAAAGCCTCCGCCATTGCCGGAATGGTCAGCCGGAATCTGCTCTTTATAGGAAAAGCTGCAGATGCGCACTTTTAANNTTTTTCAAGGGTGCTGAATTCTATGCCCGGATGCTTGTGATTCAGTATGTATTCAAGATTGCTGAGGGCAAAAGGGATGCTTTGCAGAAAATGTTCCTTTTTCTGATAAAATCCGCGAAAGCCATACGCACCCATCGCCTGTAAAATGCGAATAAGCACAAAACCGTAGTAATACCGGGTAAACTCATCCCGGTTAATCGGCGTGTATTTTGAAACCTCATCAATGTAGAGGTTCAGTAATTCTTCCCTGAAATTGTTTGGCAGATTTGCTTTGGCATCAAACAGGAGGGAGGCAATATCATATTGCAGAGGGCCAAGGCGACCACCCTGGTAATCAATAAAAAACGGACGGTTGTTGGCTATCATCACATTGCGCGACTGGAAATCGCGGTACATAAAATAATCGGACCTGGCTTCAGATAAAAAAGCAATCAGTTTTTCGAAATCATCCTCCAAAGCCTGTTCGTCGAACGAAAGTCCGGCAAGCCGCACAAAATAATACTTGAAATAGTTGAGGTCCCACATCATTGACTGCCGGTCGAATGCCTTGCGGGGATGGCAGAGGCTGAGGTCGAGCCCGTTGACACCTTTCACCTGAAATTGTGGAAGCCAGGTAATTACCTGTCGGTAGAGGTCTTTTACCCTGTTGCTTAAACCTTCCTCGGTCAGAATGCTGAAAAGATTGTCCTTGCCCAGATCGGACTGAAGATAGGCCTGTTCATCAGGATGAAATGCAAAAACTTCGGGAACCGGAAGCCCTTTTTCACAAAAATGCTTCGTGAATCCTACAAAAGCCCTGTTTTCTTTTTCATCGGGATTATACGCGCCAATGGCATCTGTTTCGGAGCCCGAAATCCTGTAATACCGGCGGTCTGATCCTGATGCAGGTAAATCGGCAATCAGCCGGGCTTCTTCGCCACTCCATTGCGTGAATAATTCACCCAGAATTAATTTATGATCGGTCATTAAGCTGTATTGAATGATTTTTTCAGATTAGAAACTGAATTTACAGGCAAATTTAGTGAATTAGCCGCTTGCTTTGCCATCAAACTTTATACAATAACGACTGTTAAATAGATAGTAAGTATTTATCTGCTTTCTGCCAGAAACAACCGATACTTTTTATTAGATTTGCCAAAAGTTGCCAACAAACCAAATAATAACATACCATAATTATGGAAAACAAATCAACCGAAATTCTTAAGACCGCCATTCTGATGGAGAAGCGCGGTAAAGCTTTTTACGAAAAAGTTGCTGAGCAAACATCCAGCGCCGATGTAAAGAAAATATTTACCATGATGGCCGAAGAGGAGCAAACTCATGTTGAGTTTCTTTCGAAGCAATTTGCCAGCTACAGCAGAGATAAGAAATTTGCCAAAGTCGAACTGAAATTTGATGCCGGTGTAGCCGATGCCATTCTATCGGGCGACATCAAAAAACAGATCACCGCTGCCAGTTTTGAAGCTGCCGCTATTTCAGCAGCCATTGATATGGAAACCAAAGCCATTGAAGTTTACTCGAAACAAGCAGCCGAAGCTACCGACCCAAACGAGAAAGAATTGTTTACCTGGCTTGCCGATTGGGAAAAAGGACACCACAAAGTGCTTCACGAACTGAACGAAGATCTGAAAGAGAGCATCTGGTACGATAATCAGTTCTGGCCATTCTAAAGTAATTGCAATCAGGGTTATAGTGCCCGACTGCTTAAGACTTAGCGAGGCCGTTGCTGCGAGCAACGACCTCGCTATTTTATTTTTGCGAATTTCCGGGCCTAACTCCTGATTTGGAGTCAATATAAGTTGTTGATTTTATCGCTAACTTTGTTTACATCAATGGCAAAACCGTCTGGAACACATTTGATTTAAAGCTTATTATGGCATACTTGGGTAAGACATATCCTAATATTCTGCACCATAATGCAACTGCTTCGATTCATAACCTGGCTAGGATATTACGAAAATCTGAAACTACAGCAGAAAAGCTCCTTTGGCGGGAACTGAAAAACAGAAAGTGTGCCGGACTGAAATTCAGACGCCAGCATCCGTTTAGTAAATTTGTACTCGATTTTTATTGTCATGAAAAGAAACTGGTAGTTGAGGTTGATGGAGCCGTCCATAATAACAGTGATGTTAAAGAAAGAGACGAAAACCGTACTTATGAACTTGAACAGGCAGGTCTGACTGTTATCAGAATCAGGAATGAAGAAATTTTCATGGATTTGAATATGGTGTTGGAAAGGATAGCGAAAGTAGCTGAAACACTGTAGCACCTCATCCCCCCGCCCTTCTCCTCAAGGAGAAGGGAGCTAAATTCCACTATTTTGTAACTTTGTCACTACACAATACAATTTATGACCTCAATCCTTCTAAATTCCTCAAACATCAACCTCTCCTCGAGGAGAGGGCAGGGTGAGGTGCTTTTGGATATTTTGGAATCTGGAAAGTATTATTTAACGGCAACCGGTAATAAATGGCACGCGTCGGGGGACGCGCGCAAGCTGGGGATTTACTAATACATATGAAATGAAGATAAAACTTTTAAATTTTTTTATTTCCGTTGTATTCATTTTTACATTTTATCAATGTACTCAAAGCACTGATAAAGGAGTAAAAACATGTTTAAATCCAATTCTTGAAAATACAATTAAATCATACATTGATAAAAAAGAAATTGTACTTATAATAAAAGATTTTGAAGATGGTAATATTGATACCGTATTCAATTACTTCATTGTATATTTTCACAATAAGGGAAATAACACATTTTTCACTATTTGCCAATCACCCTGGCCAGCATATGTCTTTTTTCCTGAAATTGACAGAAAAAAGGATTCTCTGATTCATCTTTCTTATACATTTAATCAATGAACCATCTCTATAATTTCTAACAAGTCTATTCCAACATATGACCTTATCGGAAAATGCGGGAATAAAAACCAGATAGAAAAAACAAATGATGATTCGCCTATTTATGATGGTTCATTTTATCCAGAAACTTATCAATACTCTAAGCTGAATGGCCAAATTATAATAACAAAACTTGATAACCCAATACTGGATTTTAAACCAGGGTGGAAAAGTTATGAGGATTACCTAATAAAAAAAACTAATAGCAAAGTGAGGAAATAATTTACAATTATACACGGCTTAGCGGAAATTAGCTTCCAACGCCCGGTTTGCTTGCGCTTGCGGCGCGTGCCAGGTAGTTTGATCAAATGCCCATAAGAATTTGATTTTTAATTTGAATCAGTTTAACTAAAACAGGGACACAACATAGCGTCCCTGTTTTGACTTTATTTATTAACCATTCTTACCTCACAATCACCCTACCCGCACCCGAATAGGA
>DINP01000076.1 GCA_002426025.1 Bacteroidales bacterium UBA5537
ACAAGAGCTCACCACAAGAAAAGTGAGTGAGCGAAAAAATGCGATTGAGTTCAGCGTTCGTGCTTTCAATGGATCAATGCACTTCGCGTTCAATGGCTTCGTCGTTCAAAAGTTCAATGTTAAAACTCTCGACTCACAAACTCAACTCTCATTTTCTCCTATTCTCAGTGCTCATGATCCCATTTTCTCACAACTCACAACTCACTTCTCAATTTCTATCTGCCTTCGTATATCTGATTTAATCATAAGGCTTTGAACTGCTTTTGCAATCCCAAAAATCAGTACAAAAGTGAAGATAATGGTTGCTCCCGATGGGATATTCCAATAGTATGAAATCATTAATCCGGTTACTGAGCCAATTATCCCGATAAGGATGGAGAGAAAAATAATTGACCGGAAATTATTGGTGAAAAGATTGGCTGTAGATTGGGGTATGGTTAAAAATGAGATCACCAGAATAATGCCTACAACCCTGATGTTTAATACAATGGTAATTGCTACTAAGCTGATAAGCAGATATTTGAACAGCTGTACCGGGGCTTTGTGGGCGCGGGCATATTCTTCATCGAAGGCTATAAACAGAATCATGTGGTAAAAACCAATAAAAAATAAGGCAAGAAACAGCGCCAAAGCTGCCATCAGCCATAAATCAGTTGTGCCAACAGTGAGGATACTCCCGAACAGGTAGGACATCAGGTTGGGGGCATAACCGGGTGTCAGGAAAATAAAGATGATTCCCAGTGCCATCCCCAGCGACCACAAAATGCCGATGGCCGAATCTTCGCGTACATTGCTGCGGCTTGAAACAAACTCTATTCCCATGGCCGAAAGTATGCTGAAAACTGCTGCCCCCAGCACCGGATTCAAGCCAAGAAAGTAGGCAATACCTATTCCGCCAAAGGATGCATGGGTTATGCCTCCGCTGATAAAAACCATGCGGCGGGTAACGATATAGGTGCCGGCAATTCCACAGGTAATGCTTGCCAGCAGGGCAGCCATAAGGGCATTGGTGAAAAAATTGTATTGAAACAGTTCAAAAATGCTTTCACTCATGGGGATGGACATGTATATGTTCGCCAAGCACCGTGTGCGGAACTTCGCCGTGGGTAATCAGTTGGATTGGACAATTGTAGGCTGCAAGTTGACTTTGTGTGATGATGTTTGACTTGTGGTAATGCAGATTCCGGTTTACACAGGCAATGGTTTTTACATAGCTGGTTATGGTTCCTACATCATGCGATACCATCAGAATGGCCATTTTTTTATTCAGTTCACTTAGAAGATTGTAAAGATCGTGCTCAAATTTATTATCAACAAAGGTGTTGGGTTCGTCGAGGATGAGCAGTCTGGGATCAGCTATTATTGCCCTGCCAAGATACACGCGCTGCATTTGCCCGCCCGAGAGATTCCCGATGCTTTTACGATGCAGGTCCTTAATTCCCATCAGGTCCAATATTTCCATCGCCTTGTTGCGGTCGGCTCCCGAATAAGCTTTAAATCCCTGTTTAACAGACATTAATCCCGACAAAACAACTTCCAGCACCGTAATCGGGAAATTCTTGTCGGTTTGGTTTACCTGAGGCAAATAGCCAATCAGGTTGCGTTCGCCCGGCATGTGGAAAATAACCTGGCCCTGCATTGGCTTGATCAGTCCCAGAATAAGTTTTACCAACGTTGTTTTACCTCCTCCGTTCGGGCCAATCACCCCTATAAAATCAAAGTCCGAAATGATAAGATCAACGCCACTCAGCACGAGGTCACCGCTGTATCCGGCACTAATATCGCGAAGTTCAATAATATCTGCCATCTGGTTTATAGAGGATTACTTTTTGATTGTTCCGGCCAGTTTTTGAGCAATAGAGCGCATATTGTTGCTCCAGTCGGGCGATGAGGGATTAAATTCTTCAACCCTTGCATTCAATTGACGTGCAATTGTTACAGCACTCTGGTTGTTGAACTGTGATGAAATAAAGATAGTGGTTATTTCTTTTTCCCTTGCAATATCAATCAACTGCCTCATATAGGCGGGGCTGGGTTCTTTACCTTCCTCTTCTATTGGAATCTGCTCGAGATTATAATCGCGGGCAAAATAGGCGAGCGAAGGATGAAAAATCATAAAACTCTTTGTGCCGGCTGAATTGAACAGTTGTCTGATTTCNNATGGTCGCCATGTTTGTGTGCATCGCCTTTGATCAGGTCAATGCCTGTCGAAGTAATGTAGACTTTCAGTTCCGGGTTGCTTTCGCAGATATTTTCCAACCAGCTTTTCTCCACATCAAGAAGTCCGAGTTTGAAATAAGCAAACGAATTACCTGTTTCAACCATTTGCCGGGCAGTAGGCTCGTATGTTTCGTGGTTGGCATCTTCCGGAATCAATACATTCACTCTGAATTTATCACCGGCAAGCTGGTTGATCAGGTATTGCTGGGGTAAAATGGTTACAGTTACAACTTTTTGTTTTGTTTTGCTTTCAGGAGTTGTGTTGCACGACCATAAGCCAGCAATTAATCCTGACAATAGAACCAAAAATATCCGTTTCATAGTATATATGATTAGTGTTGTTTTGAACAACTTTGCAAAACTACAACATTTCGTGGGATAGAATGTCATGGCAGTGGTTAGCATTTTATCATATCTGAGCGAAAGCCGGTAGAATTTCTTATTATTTTGATCGTTAAACGTATATGTAAATTTTTGTGTTTTTGAAATAACAATAAGTCCTGAGCTTTGTTTATGAATGCTGATCAGCAATATTGATCATAATATACATTCTCTGTGGATAAAATCTGCCAGATCAATTGGTAATAGGTTTAAAGTATCATTTGTTGCTTTTTGTTACCCGGATAACAGCGATGACTCAAATCTATATATCAGAATAACAATATATTACGCCTCTGAATTCATTCTTGTTTCTTGATTAGCCGGAGTAAAATTTATTTTCAGGATCGAAAATATCAACTAAATTTGCCCCACAATTTGAAAACTATCCGTACATGGAAAATAAACTTCAGGAACTGACCCGCAAGATCTATAACGAAGGTGTTGAGAAAGCGAATCAGGAAGGTTCTGCCATCGTTGAGAATGCCCGCAAACAGGCTGAAGAGCTTACTTTAAATGCAAAAAAGGAAGCTGCCGAAATCCTGAAAAAGGCACAATTGGATGCAGAAGAGCTGCAGCGCAAAGCCGAATCGGAAATACGCATGACTTCTAAGCAGGCCATCAGCGCTATCAGGCAGCAAATAGCAGGTTTGGTTACAGCCAAAGTAACTGATGCTCCTGTTAAAGAAACCCTCAGCGATAAGGCTTTTATTGGTGGATTGATTGTTAAAGCCCTCGAAAACTTCAACAACAATGCAGCCCTGGTTTTGCCTGCCGCCGATGAAAAAGCGCTTGAGCAATATTTTGGCAACCGCCTTAATCAGGTTATGAACGCCGGCGTTGAGGTTACTTTNNTTTATGCGCCCACGGACCATTAACCTCTTATTTGGGGGCGAATAATGATCAGGCAGAACTATTACTTCCTGGTGGCAGGCTTGCCTGATGTAACAATGGATCATGGTAAGCTTCAGTTTGGCACGGCTGAGCTCAGGGAAGAATTGAAGGCCGGGCTTGTGCAAAACGATTTCAACTATTTTCAGTTGTTATTTTTGCCAAACGACAATGCCAATCTACTCTCGCTGCTGCAAAAGGATCAAAGGCCAATGCTGCAGGGTGGCGTCTATNNCGCTTTGGTACGAAGAGATGCTTGCGACCGATCACGAATTTCTTCGCGACTGGTTTACTTTCGATTTGAACCTTAAAAATATACTGCTGGTTATTTCAGCACGTAAAAACGATCTTCCTTTTGAAAATCAGGTGATTGGTAACAATCATGTGGCTGAAATTATCCGCAAAAGCAATGCACGTGATCTTGGTCTTTCAGCTGAATGGCCGTGGATTGAAAAGGTAGTCCAGATTATGGAGACCGATGATATTCTTGCCCGAGAAAAAGCCATTGACCTGTTGCGCTGGAGTTACCTCGATGAGTTGAATACCTTCAACTACTTTTCGGTTGAAGTATTGATGGCCTATTACCTTAAACTTGGCATTATTGAACGCTGGCTCAGGCTCGATCAGGCTACCGGCGAAGAGATGTTCAGACGCCTGCTTGGCGAATTGCAAAATACATATGAATTTCCTAATGAGTTTTCAGTAAAAGATGGAAAAAAATAAATTGACTACCGGAAAGGTATCAGGGATTATTGCCAACCTCGTGATTGTGGAAGCCGACGGGCCTGTTTCGCAGAATGAGATATGCTTTATCAATCTCAGCGGTGTTAAGCTGATGGCTGAAGTAATTAAAGTAATCGGTAACAAAGCATATACCCAGGTGTTTGAAAGTACACGGGGATTGAAAGTTGGTGAGCCGGTTGAATTTATGGGTCACATGCTCGAAGTTACGCTTGGCCCTGGCATCCTTTCACGCAATTTCGACGGGCTGCAGAACGATCTCGANNGGTCACAAGATTATGGTTCCCTTTAAGTTTGAGGGGAAATATACCGTAAAAAGTGTGAAGACAGCTGGCACCTATAAGGCTTCAGATTCCATTGCAGTGATTACCGACAAGGATGGCCGCGATATAGATGTAACAATGATTCAGAAATGGCCTGTTAAGGTTCCGATCAGGGCATTTATAGATAAACCAAGGCCATTCAGGCTGATGGAAACCGGTGTCCGCATTATTGATACCATGAATCCGATTGTTGAAGGTGGAACAGGTTTTGTTCCAGGACCTTTCGGATCTGGTAAAACTGTTTTGCAACATGCCCTGTCGAAACAGGCTGAGGCCGATTTGATTATTGTTGCTGCCTGCGGTGAGCGTGCCAATGAAGTTGTGGAGATTTTTACTGAGTTTCCAGAACTCGACGATCCCCGTACCGGCCGCAAACTGATGGAACGGACTACCATTATCGCCAACACATCGAATATGCCGGTTGCTGCGCGCGAGGCATCCGTTTATACAGCTATGACAATCGGCGAATATTACCGCTCAATGGGATTGAAGGTGTTGCTGCTGGCCGATTCTACTTCACGCTGGGCGCAGGCTTTGCGCGAAATGTCGAACCGTATGGAAGAGCTGCCCGGTCCCGATGCTTTCCCGATGGACCTTCCTGCTATTATCTCCAGTTTCTATGCCCGTGCAGGTTATGTGAATCTGAACAACGGAAAAACCGGCTCCATTACCTTTATCGGAACAGTATCACCGGCTGGTGGAAACCTGAAAGAACCGGTAACCGAGTCAACCAAAAAAGCTGCCCGCTGTTTCTTTGCTCTTTCACAGCAGCGCGCCGACAGCAAGCGGTATCCCGCGGTTGACCCGATTGACAGCTATTCAAAATATCTCGAATATCCTGAATTACAGGAATACCTGGCTGAAAACATTGGCCCCGGATGGCTTGACAGTGTTCTGGAAACCAAAAATATACTGCTTCGTGGAAAAGAAGCGTACGAACAAATCAATATCCTTGGCGATGATGGCGTTCCGGTTGATTATCACCTTCGCTACTGGAAATCAGAGGTTATTGACTTCGTGATCCTGCAGCAGGATGCCTTCGATAAAATTGATGCTTCCTCTCCGATTGAAAGGCAGAAAGAGATGCTCGAAAAAGTGTTGGAGGTTTGTCACACCAATTTTGACTTCGAGAGTTTTGAAGAGGTGAACCCTTACTTTAAACGGGTAATCAATATTTTCAAGCAAATGAACTACTCGCTGTATCAGTCTGAAGACTTCAAAAAATACGAAACTGAGCTCGATGCAATTATCAAAGAAAGGAAAGCTGCATAATGGAAACACAGGCATTTCAGAAAATATATACCAAAATCACCCAGATTACCAAGGCTACCTGTTCGCTGAAGGCGAGCGGCATCGGCTATGAAGAGCTGGCGCTGGTTAATGGCCGCATGGCGCAGGTGGTTAAGATTAATGGTGACAATGTTACCCTGCAGATTTTTTCGGGTACCGAAGGTATTCCGACCAATGCTGAAGTTATTTTCCTTGGCAGACCACCTTCATTAAAGGTTGGCGAAGAGCTTGCCGGAAGGTTTTTCAACGCTTACGGACAGCCTATTGATGGCGGACCCGAAGTGGAAGGCGAAGAACGCGAAATCGGCGGGCCATCGGTAAATCCGGTACGCCGCAAACAGCCTTCGGAACTGATTGCTACCGGTATTGCCGGAATTGACCTGAACAATACGTTGGTTACCGGTCAGAAAATTCCCTTCTTTGCCGACCCCGACCAGCCTTTTAACCAGGTGATGGCTATGGTGGCGCTGCGGGCTAAGGCCGATAAAATTATCCTTGGCGGGATGGGGCTTACCAACGACGATTATCTTTATTATAAAAACGTATTCGACAATGCCGGTGCCCTTGACCGTATTATCAGCTTTGTAAACACAACGGAGAATCCTCCGGTTGAGCGTTTGCTGGTGCCCGATATGGCACTCACCGCTGCCGAATATTTCGCTTACGATAAAAAGGAAACGGTGCTGGTGCTGTTGACCGATATGACACTCTATGCTGATGCGCTGAGTATTGTATCCAACCGTATGGACCAGATTCCATCCAAAGACAGTATGCCCGGTTCGCTCTACAGCGATCTGGCAAAGATTTACGAAAAAGCGGTGCAGTTCCCCGAAGGTGGTTCCATTACCATTATCGCTGTAACCACGCTTTCGAGTGGCGACATTACCCATGCTATTCCCGATAATACCGGTTATATCACCGAAGGGCAGTTATTCCTGCGTCGTGATTCTGATATCGGAAAGGTAATTGTTGACCCCTTCCGTTCGCTGTCGAGGTTAAAGCAGTTGGTTATTGGCAAGCAGACCCGTGCGGATCATCCGCAGGTGATGAATGCGGCAGTTCGCCTCTACGCCGATGCGGCCAACGCCAAAACCAAACTCGAAAATGGTTTCGACCTTACCGACTACGATGAACGCACCATGAGCTATGCCCGTGAATATTCAAATGACCTGCTGGCGATTGATGTAAATATTGATACCACCATGATGCTGGATAAAGCCTGGGAATTGTTTGGTAAACATTTCAGTAAGGCAGAAGTGGGGATTAAGCAGGAGTTTGTTGATCTTTATTGGCCAGCCTAGTTTGAGAAGGGGAGAAAGTGAGTAGTGAGTAGGGAGTAGGGAGAAATGAGTAGTGAGTAGGGAGAAATGAGTAGTGAGTAGGGAGTAGGGAGAAATGAGAAGATGAGCACTGAGAAAAGGAGAAAAGGAGAAAAGGAGAAAAGGAGAAAGGGAGAAATGGAGAAATGGAGAAATGAGTTGTGAGTTTGAGCATTGAACATTTGAACTGCGAAGCCATTGAACCCGCCTGACCGACAAAGTATTGCTTTTTAAAGACTTATCAAAGTCAGTCGGGCAGGCGCACGAAGTGCATTGAACTTTTGAACTCTTGAACATTTGAACTCTTGAAAGATTGAACAGCCGAAGGCTATTGAACAAAAAATAAATGGCAATAAAATTTCAATATAATAAAACTTCGCTCCAGGACCTCAACAAACAGTTGAAGGTCAGGGTGAGGGCGCTTCCTACGATTAAGAATAAGGAATCGGCCTTACGTATGGAGGTGAAGAAAGCGAAGGATAAAGCCACCTCGCTCAGCCAGAAACTGGATGCCGCCATTGAAAGCCACCAGAATATGGTAAGGCTGTGGGGAGAATTTGATGCCAGCCTTATAAAAGTGAAGGATGTGGAACTCAGTATCCGTAAAATTGCCGGTGTCAGAATTCCGGTGCTCGATGAGGTGAAGTTTGAAATTGCTGATTTCAGCCTGTTCAATAGTCCTGCCTGGTTTGCCGATGGCATTGGTATTGTTAAAAAACTGGCAAGTATTGGCATCGAAAGTGAATTCTACAACCGCAAAATGCACCTGCTTGACCATGCCCGCCGGAAAACTACGCAGAAGGTAAACCTGTACGAAAAAGTTCAGATTCCGGGTTATGAGGAAGCCATCCTCAAAATAAAACGCTTTATGGAAGATGAGGAAAACCTTTCGAAATCGGCACAGAAAATTGTGAAGGACCGTCAGCAAAGAATGGAGGAGGAGCTATGATTGTTCCCATGAAGAAATATTCTTTCCTGGTTTATCATGCCGACTATGAGGCCTTCCTTGAGAAAATAAGGGAGATTGGCGTAATCGAAGTGGTAGAATCGCCCGGTCAGACATCAGATCTGATTCAGGAACGACATATTACCGCTTCGCGTATTTCAGATATGATCAGAATGCTGAAGAGCCGCAACCAGGAAGCAAAAACTCCGGATCAGCTCATTGATGGCATTGAGTTAATCAATAAAATTCAGGAGCTGAAAACAGAGCAGGATCGCCTGACTCACTATGCTACAGCACTGAATAAGGAGATATCCCTGGCAGAGCCCTGGGGCGAGTTTTCTCCACAGTTATTGTCGAAGATCGCGAAAGCAGGCTATAAGGCACGTTTTTTCAGTTGTGCTGAAAGCAAATTTGATGAAAGCTGGCTGAGCGAATACTATATAGCCGACATCAGCAGAAAGCAGTCGGTTGTCTATTTTGTGCTTTTCCAGGAAGAGGGGCAGACGATTGAAATTGATGCCGAGGAGCAGCGCATTCCTGAGCACACAGTTACCCTTCTGCGCAAGCACAAGGAAGATACTCTCGCGAAATCGGCAGCTATTGATAAGCAACTCGACGAACTGGCAGCCAAATACCTTCCCGAACTTGAAAATGCAAAACTCAGGGTGTTGAGCGATGCGCAGTATGAAACGGTGCTGGTTAACACTTTGCGTGAAGCTGATGAAAAGCTGATGGTGTTGCATGGGTTTGTCCCCGAGCCGGAAGAGACAAAGTTAAAAACCTGGCTTGATGAAAGTGGCTTCGTTTATTTTGCTGATCGCCCGGTTCCTGGTGATAAGGTTCCGGTCTTGCTGAAGAACAAGAAATTTGCCAATAAATTCGAAGCGCTGGGCGAACTTTATTCATTGCCCGGCTATTCCGAACTCGATCTTACGCCATTTTTTGCACCCTTTTACACCATCTTCTTCGGCTTCTGCCTTGGAGATGCAGGTTATGGTGTGCTTATTACACTGGTAGCGCTTTTTGCAAAACGCAAAGTTGCTACACCACTCAAACCCATTGCTTCGCTGGTAAGCTATCTGGGAATTTCGACCATCGTCTTCGGTTTAATCAGTGGAACTGCATTCGGAATCAATCTTTACGAAACCAACCTTCCGGTTTACAGTCAGTTGCAACAAATGCTGAAAGCTAACAATACCGACATCAATAATCTGCTTTTTATCCTTGCATTGGTGCTTGGTGGTATTCAGATACTTTTCGGAATGGGCATTAAAGCGGCCAACGAAGCAATTCAATTTGGTTTTAAATATGCTTTGGGTACCATTGGCTGGATTGTTATATTGCTCGGAATTGCCATTATCGGAGGCATCAGCAAACTGGGTGGTNNTACAATATGGTAACCGGTGTGCTGGGCGATCTGCTTTCGTACATCAGGTTGTTTGCGCTGGGCATTTCGAGTGCCATCCTTGGTTTTGTGTTCAACAGCCTGGCACTTTCGGTAAGCGGCAGTGTGATAGGTGTTTTCTTTATGGTCATTATACTGGTGATAGGGCACAGCATCAATATCTTTATGGCGAGCCTGGGTTCTTTCGTGCACCCTATGCGTCTGACATTTGTGGAATTTTACAAGAATGCCGGTTTTGAAGGTGGCGGCAGAAAATACACGCCTTTCAGGAAATTAATCTAAATCAATTTTAATACTTAATAACTTCACTATGGAACCGATTATTTTAGCTTACATTGGCGTTGGTCTGATGATTGGATTGGCCGGTATCGGCAGTGCTTTGGGAGTATCAATTGGCGGCAATGCTTCATTGGGTGCCCTTAAGAAAAACCCCGATGCCTTTGGTAATTATCTTGTACTGAGCGCTTTGCCAGGAACCCAGGGTCTTTACGGATTTATGGGATATTTTATCCTGCAGGGATTTTTAACGCCTCAAATTTCGTGGCTTCAGGCTGGTGCTATTTTTGGCGCAGGACTGGCACTCGGATTTGTTGCACTGATCTCGGCCATCAAACAGGGACAGGTTTGTGCCAATGGTATTGCTTCAATCGGAGCCGGGTACAACGTTTTTGGTAATACACTGATTCTGGCTGTATTCCCAGAGCTTTACGCCATTATAGCTTTCGCGGCTACCTTCCTTATCAGCGCAAGCCTCTGATAACAGGCCTTGGGGTCTGTAAAAAGTATGTAAGCATTGCCGGTGTGTAACCGGCAGTGCTTTTTTGCGTTTAATAATAAAGCGCCACCAAGACACAAAGGCACAAAGAAAGCACAAAGTTCTTTTTAAGGTAAAGTACTAAGCTATTCTAAAAAATCTAATAATATTCTTTGTGAAACTTGATGTCTTAGTGATTTGGTGGCAATAAGAATCGAATTATGGAAAAATCCAACGAATTTAAAGTCAAGGGCGAAGAGCTCCTCGCCAAAATCAAAGAACTGCTTCATCAGGGCAATATCTCCCGCATTATCGTGAAAAACGAAGAGGGTAAGGTATATCTTGAAATCCCGGTAACAGTGGGCGTTGTAGGCGCACTNNAGAGACTAAGGGTGTGTAAGGAGTAGGGAGTAAGGAGAAAATGGGAAGGTGAGCACTGAGAAAAGGAGAAAATGAGAAATGAGTTGTGAGTTTTAACATTGAACTTCTGAACTTTTGAACGGCGAAGCCATTGAACTCTTGAATTCTATATCCCAGTAGGTTGATAGAACGCGCCTGCCTGTCGGCAGACAGGGATGACACGCCTGCCTGACTGCTGTTGCAAACAAGCAGGCAGGGATTTGAACGGATACTCACGGATATATTAATAGAGATGAGAAATGAGTAGTGAGTAGTGAGTAGTGAGCGAAAAGGATTATCGCCAA
>DINP01000087.1:0-10523 GCA_002426025.1 Bacteroidales bacterium UBA5537
ACACAAAACCCTATCGCTCCCTCTCCTTTTTTCGCTCTTTCGCTCCCTCTCTTATTGGAACGCGGATGACATGGATTAAGACGGATATCCACGGATAAATTTGCTGTAACTTTCAACCACAAAAACAAATACGGAATACGGAACACAGAACGCAGAACGTCGAACACAGAACCCTATCGCTCCCTCGCTCTTTCTCTCCCTCGCCTTTTTTCGCTCTTTCGCTATTTTTCGCTCCCTCGCCCTATCGCTCCACCTGTGGTGAGCTCTTGTCGAACCATCGCTCTTTCAAACTATGAACTCAGAACCCAGAACCCGATTTTTCCTTATATTGCATCAAAACCAATCCATCGGCCAGACCAATTTTTGGGGCGATAATCACATTAATGCCTGTCCATTTCAATATCCTGATAAAGATACGGGCGGCAGGCACGATAACATCGGCGCGGTCGGGCCTTAGCCCCATGCGCTGAATGCGGGCATCGAGCGGCATACCGTGCAGTTGTTTGTAGGCATACTGCAACTGATCNNCAGTTCATCCTGCCAAAGTCAGCCTTAAACTGGTTCAGCCACTTGCGCATGGCTTCCCATTCGGTATCTTCAACCTTATCGGCCAGCAGTCGGATGGTGCCAATTTTAAAAGAATTGGACATAATAAACCGTTCGCCATCGAGCAACGAAATCTCTGTTGATCCACCGCCCACATCAATATACATGGTTTTGCTGAAGTTCTTATTCACAAACACATTGCTGAGCGAGCTGATGATATTGGCCTCTTCAATACCATCAATCATCGTAATCTCCATGCCGGTTTCCTGCCGCACCCTTTCCATAACTTCCTGATTATTGGCTGCTTCGCGCATGGCCGAAGTAGCAGCCACCCGGTAACCATTGGGTTTGTAAACATCAATGAGTAGCTTAAATGCCCGCATGGTTTTAACCAGATCATCTGCTTTCTGATCAGAAATGCGTCCGGTATTGAAAACGTCCATTCCCAAACGAATGGGAATACGGATCAGTGAAGCCTTTTCGGTAACAGGGCCGCCTTTGCTTTCGTAAACATTGGCAAATAAAAGCCTTACGGCATTTGAGCCTATATCAATACTTGAGAAGAGCATAAATTGAGGTTTTAAGAAATGTTGCTGAACGAAATTAAACAAATATCAATCAGTGAGATTATAAGAAATAAAAATAATTTAGAGATTCATTTTTAACTTTTATCCTTTCCCGATTTGTTAAGCAGTGTAATATGCTTTACTTTTGAAATGGATTCTATACCAGACACCAAAGCAGATTAGTTACAGATTTAAGTTCCGGAAAAGAATTTGATTTAATCCTCTAGGATAAAAACCTGCTCTCCCAAAATAATAACAGGTGAAAATAAATAGATCATTTTCACGTTCTTATATTCAAATCGCTTCACTATCGTATAAATAAATTAGCTGACATTTTTCCATAATATGTTCAATATGAATCCCTCTACTTAGTTACTAACGAAAATGCACAGGGGTTTGCAGGTTTTCCCAGATGTAAAAAGCCCCAATAACCAACATTATAAACTCCATTCTACTGATGACAAAGAATATAGCGGTCGTTCTGTACGATCTCTCCTTCTGAATGAGATATTGCCTATTGGAAACTCCACCAAATCTTTCAATATCAATGACCTAAAACCAGGCCTTTACATTTACAGGGTTCTTTCAGAGTCAATCAACAAGAATGGCATTATTACCAAAAATTAAATAAAATTGAACCTCCATGGTGCTAATTAGTAGCATGGAGGTTCAATCCTTGATTTATGAGAAATCTAATTATAATATTAATAATTTCCTCCCATTGTTTAACAGGACTTTCGCAGAACCTGGTTATCAATTCATCGCTTGAATTTTTCACCGCAGATTGTGATGGAGAGAATTTTGGGGGAATGACTGGTGGCAATTCTCCAATTCAAAATTGGTTTTCTTTAAATGATCAATGTATTTATCTAAACACTTGTTCAACCTGGCCAGGACATCATTCTTCAATACCAAATAACATTTATGGTTTCCAATATCCAAGTACAGGAGAAGCATACATTTGCTTGTTGGTTTATTATTATGAAGGCGGGTACGATGGGCGTGGGTATCCTGTTGGGTCATTTGAAAAACCACTTATACTTGATTCCGTTTATTGTGTTGAATACTATGTTTGCCTGGCTGAACGAACTTCAAATGGCGCGATAATGAATGTTGATGCATTTATTAGTGATACTGTTCCAAAATATCCCCCTTGGATTCAGGAAGGACATTTACTTGAATTACCTGCACAAATTAAGTCCAAACAAATATTGAATGACAGCATTAACTGGACAAGAGTAAGCGATCTTTACAAAGCCCATGGTGGTGAACGTTATATTACCATCGGCAATTTCCAGACCAGGGAGAGAACTACAAAAATAAGCTGGAGCCAAATGCCCGACCTTAGTACTGTAGTTCATTATTTCCTCGATGATGTAGGTATAACCCCCGCCGGGGTTAAAGCCCCAGCATTGGGGAAAGATACTGTTCTTTGCCGCAATGCCATGCCCTACCGGCTTACGGCTCCTGCCGGATATGATTCATATTTATGGAGCACCGGGCAAACAAGCCAAAGCATTGATGTGTATAACGAAGGGAAATACACCCTTACCTGTTACTTAGGCGACTGTGGCAGCCTGAGCGATGATATTGAAATCAGCTTTGATACCCCGGTGCTCAATCTCGATAACGAAACCAGCATTTGCCGGGGCGAAACAGCCGAACTTATTGCTCCGACAGGATTTAACCACTACAACTGGAGCAATGGCGATACTACCAGAACAATAAGGGTAAGCGAAGCCGGTACTTACTACCTGCAAACCACCGACCGCTGCGGCACTCAGTTGGATTCGGTAAAAGTTTTAGTTGACACCATCCCTACAGGTATAATAAAATTGGGAAACGATACCACCACCTGCAGCAATGGAAAGGATTTTCCCATTGTACTTTCAGCCAATACCACCCTGCCCAACTACCTGTGGAGCAATGGCGACACAACCCGGCAAACCAGCATCAGCAGCCGTGGCTTATACACACTTACCAGCAGGTTCCGGTGTGGCGAAGTAAGCGATGAAATCTTTGTAGATGTCTGCCCGCCCGAAATAGCCTTCCCCAATGCCTTTACCCCCGATGGCGATGGCCTTAACGACACCTTCGGTCCTTTACAAACAAATATGTACATTGGCCTGATTCAAATCTACAACCGCTGGGGACAGTTGGTTTTTGAAGGGCAATCGCCTGGTTTTATATGGGATGGGAAAATAGGCTCTTGGCCCGCACCCGAGGGCATTTATGCTTACGTAATCAACTATTCCGACTACGATGCGGATGGCAGGAAATATATGCAAAAAGGTTTGGTGATGCTGTTAAGATAAAATTGAACTGAAATCAGAAGAAATAACCCAACCATTTTCCAAAAGTATATCTCCTATAGTGTTCAATTCAATTCTTCTTCGCTTCCGGTTTTATATGTCATCATCTGCAGATTATCCCCATCAAACACTGCATAACTGAAATTGGTAATCCAGTCTCCGAGGTTTATAAAACGGCTTTTGGTATTTAGTGGAAGGTTGGCTGGTACATGGCGGTGGCCAAATATAAAATATTCAATGTTTGGGTCAGTTTTCAGGTAATCAGCAGCAAAAGTAAACAGCCGCTCTTTGCTTAAATCAATTCCACCTTCCAGTGAAACCTGTTTCTCGTCTTTTGCTTCGTTGGCATAACGGCTGCGGCGCGAAAAGAACAATGCCAGGCGTGTGCCGATATCGGGGTGCAGCCATCGGAAAAGCCACTGATTTGGCTTAAACTCAAATACCTTTTTCAGGAATTTGTAACCATTATCGCCAGGGCCAAGGCCATCGCCATGCGCCAGAAAGAAACGCTTTCCGTTCCATTCCCGTATCACGGCTTCGCGGTGAAGCTGTATGCCAATCTCCTGCTCAAAATAGTTAAACGCCCAAATATCGTGGTTGCCCCTGAAAAGATAAACAGGCACGCCGCGGTCAACAATTTCGGCCAGTTTCCCGAAAAGGCGGGTAAAGCCCTTCGGCACAACTGTTTTGTACTCAAACCAGAAATCGAACACATCGCCCATCAGGTAAATTTCCGAAGCATCGGCACAAACTTCATCCAGCCATTTAACCAGCAGTTTTTCGCGACGAAGGCTCGATGCGTGATCGGGAATCCCTAAATGAAAGTCAGAGGCAAAATATATCTTCAAATTCAAGGTATTATAGTTTCATTTGCTGCAAAAATAGTGATTTAGGGTTTAGTTTGCCTGAATCGGGTTTGGCATACAATATTGTCCGGTTAAAAATAAAAAAAATCTGCCACTAAGACACCAAAGTACAGATTTATAACTCATTTAAAAGTCTTTCTCCCAAGGCCCTTGTAGAAGTATAGCGGTCAACAATGTGGCCTTGCCGGTTAATCAGCACAAAAACAGGCAGTTTCTGAATATACCATTCCTTTGCAACCGGTGAATTCATAGCACGGGTATCGTTCACATTGGCCCACCATAGTTTATCGAGGTTCACCGCAGCGGCCCAGCGATCGGTATATGCATCGAGCGAAACAGCAAACACCTCAAACCCGGCGTCTTTATACTTTTCGTGAAGGCTTTTTAGTTCCTGGTTAGCCTTGCGGCTTGGCCCATCGGCTGGCGACCAAAAGTAAACACAGGTAAACTTGTTTTTTGATGGGTCAAGAATCAAATCCTTTCCGTTAAGGCCGGGAAGTGAGATGGCCGGTGCCGGTTTTCCCGGACTCATATTCTCGCGGGCTATCCTCTCTCGTTCATTTGTGGCTTTCAGCAATTTCATACGTGTATGAAATGCTTGATAGTGAGGATTTGAACTGTGATTGGATGCAAGCTGTTTATCGGCAACAAACAGCCAGGCACTGTCAACTGTCTGATCGAAAAGAAACGACTGCTGTATTTTACTGTTTACAACCAGAATCTGCGAGAGGAAATCCTTGTTCGCTTCGAGAAAATCTATTGCCCTTTGCTTCGCTTTCAGCATTAAATCTGCCCATGCCGAATCGGTTTTCATTTTTATTGCGGCATAGTTATCCATATCACGGGCAAGTATCAGTACACTACCAAGCGAGTCGGCTACAGCTTCATCCGCGAGCAGCGATCGCCTGAATTTGTCGAATATACCAGCTTCCCGGCCACTCGAAAAAACAATAGAATCGCTGTGAAACTGCACATTGATTGAATCACCCGGATAAATTACCATTGGCGCCAGGGTTTTGCCACCAGATTGAACAAGGTAAAAACCAGCCATCTCAGGTAAAAAATTCAGGCAAAAACGTCCATCACTGTCCGGCTTAACCGAATCAACTGTTATATAAGCAGCAGTATCTATCCTGACAAGGCGAAGATAAGTTTCGGCAATAGCGGCTGCATTTCCACATATACTCACCTCTCCAGGCTCTGCTTGCTGTTGGCAGGAAGTTGAGAATAGCAGCAGCAGGGACAATGCAGTAAAAAGATTGACCTTAATAAAACGATTCATGGTAAATGAACGAATTAAACTCCGGCAAATTGCCTGAAAACGAACTGAACAATAGTCAGGTTCAGAAGGTAGTCTCTTTCAGCAATTCGGTTATAATGCGTGTCATAAGAGGTTCAGCTTTGCTGGCAGCGTCAATTACTATCTTATGCGACACTTCAACAATTTTACCTGGCACACCCAGATCGGAGATTACCGATACCGCGAAAACAGGCAAATTCATGTGCCTCGCTACAATTACCTCGGGTACTGTTGACATACCAACGGCATCTGCTCCGATGGTGTGAATATAACGATATTCGGCCGGGGTTTCGAATGTTGGTCCGGTAACAGCAGCATAAACACCGGTGCGGAAAGGAATTCCGGCGCGGCGCGCTATATCACAGGCTTTGTCGAGGATAGCACGGTCATAAGCTTCGCTCATATCGGGGAAACGTGGACCAATTTTATCGTCGTTTTTACCAATCAGTGGATTGGTTCCCATCAGGTTAATATGGTCGGTAATAAACATTACGTCGCCCACTTCAAAACCCGGGTTCAGTCCGCCGCTTGCATTGGAAACAAAAAGCACTTTAATTCCAAGTGCTTTCATAACCCTTATAGGGAAAACGATTTCCTGCATCGTCCAGCCTTCATAAAAATGGAAGCGGCCCTGCATGGCTACAATCCTTTTTCCGCCAAGGCTGCCAAAAATCAACTGCCCTTTGTGGCCTTCAACAGTTGAGACCGGAAAATTGGGAATATCGCCGTAAGGAAGTTCTTTTTCTATGTTTATTTCGCGGGTTAATCCGCCCAGACCTGTTCCTAAAATAATACCTGCTTCGGGCAAACCTGCAATGTGTTTGCGGATAAATGCAACACTCTCATTAATTTTTTCTAACATAATTCCAAATTTGTTCGTCAAATGCAAAGCTGTCACCATTGTGAAAATCAACCTCTATGGGCAGATAATGAATCGGCATTTTATGGGCCTGTCCAACAAGGTCGGGATTCAGCAGGCGCATTGCATCCTTTTCGGTTGTAATGAGAAGCTTATTGCGGCTGTAAAGATCGTCAAAATTTCTTTTTATTTTATCAAGATCTTTTGAAGTATATTGATGATGATCGTTGTATTGCAACACAATCAGCTCATGGCAGAGTTTCCGCAGATAGTCCTGTATGGGATAAACATTGGCAATGCCCGCAAACAACACAATAGTGTTATAGAGCTTGTCGGGTTTGTTTACACACGGATTCTCCCAAAGTGAAGTAATTTCTCCATATTTAATGTATGAAAAATATATCTGTTGATGATCAAGCGGTTTCAGATCTTCTATGATTTTGCGGCTCACAATGGGCGAAAGCACCGGAGGTGTTTTGGTAACAATAATTATATCAGCCCTCGAAGCTCCTTTAATTGATTCGCGCAGGGTTCCGCTTGGAATCAGGTAATCGTTGCAGTATAACTTATGGTAGTCTGTCAGCAGAATTGAAAATCCCGGTTTCACATACCGGTGCTGAAAAGCATCATCGAGCAAAATAACCTGTGTATCGGGGCTGTGCTTAATTATCTGCTTTATTCCTCTGCGGCGGTGGCCATCTACAAATACTTTAATATCCTTAAATTTCCAGAAATATTGCATGGGTTCGTCACCAATAGTAGCCGCATTGTCGTGATCTGATGCAAAAATAAATCCCGAGGTTTTTCGCCCATACCCGCGGCTGAGTGTCCCAACATTCATGCCAGGCGAAAGCAGTCGGATCAGATATTCCACATGAGGTGTCTTGCCGGTTCCTCCGGCAGACAGGTTTCCCACAGAAATAACCGGTTTGTTGAAACTTACTGAAGGAAGAACTCCCCAGTCGAAAAACAAGTTCCTGATTCCGGTTATTAAACCGTAGAGCAATGCAAAAGGCAGCAGCAGGATCCTTAAAAATTCCACGGTTTAAAATTAATAAATTTACAATTATCTGCAAGTTTCTTGACGATATAAATAAAATGACCATTCACAATCACCAATTAACCTGCAAAACCGATAGAACGCAAAATTGTAAAAAAATTTACTGAATAAAATTCGGTCCTTTTTATTCAATAAAATTCTGAACTGTGCTTTGGCTCTTATAATTAATCTGATTTATATGCATAGGTAATACGCATTGCTGACTGAAGTATTGATGAAAACAATAAATCCAATTCAGAAATCTTATCGCTATCTGCAGAATTTCAAGTAGATTTGAGGTCATAAAGCGTTTAACTTATGCAACTGAAAGACATCATTCAATGTATTGAAAATATTGCCCCACTGCCGTTGCAGGAATCTTACGATAACTCGGGGCTGCTAACCGGGCATGCATCAGATACCGTTAAATCGGCTCTGATCACACTTGATGTTACAGAAGCCGTTATTGATGAGGCCATTGAAGGAGGATTCGATCTGATAATTGCCCATCATCCGCTGATTTTCAAACCCCTAAAAAAAATAAACGGTCACAATGAGGTTGAGCGCTGTGTGATAAAATCAATTAAAAACAACATCGCGCTTTATGCAGCGCATACCAATCTCGACAACAGCGATGCCGGCGTAAACGCAAGGCTTTGTGATAAACTCGGACTTGGCAAAACGTCTATTTTAAGCCCTATATCAGGTAACCTTCGCAAACTGGTGATTTTTGTGCCGGAAACTCATGCAGCAATCGTGCAACAGGCAATTTTTAATGCAGGTGCCGGACACATTGGGAAATACGATTCCTGCAGTTTTACTGTTTCGGGTAAAGGTACCTTCAGAGCATTAGAAGGGGCTGATCCGTTTGTGGGTAAAATTGGCGCAATGCATACCGAACCAGAAATCAGGATAGAAACCATTGTTCCGATGTGGCTTGAAACCAAGGTATTATCGGCAGCAAAAGAGGTGCATCCTTACGAAGAGGTGGCCTGGGATTCTTATCCACTCACCAACCAGACCTTAAATACCGGTTCGGGAATGCTTGGCTTTTTCGATGAACCACTTACTCAATCAGCATTTATTGATTTACTGAAAGAAAAGCTCAATGTTCCGCTTATCAAATGTTCGCCATTTATCAATCGCAAAATCAGTAAGGTAGCTGTTTGCGGTGGCTCGGGAAATTTCCTTATTGGGGATGCCATCAAAACCGGAGCCGATGCCTTTGTAACCGGTGAACTTAAGTATCACGATTACTTCCTGGCCGAAGAACGAACTTTACTGGTTGAAGCAGGTCATTATGAAACAGAACAATTTACGAAAGAATTATTGTATCAGATTGTTAAAGAAAATTTTCCTACCTTTGCACTCCAAATTTCTATGATCAACACCAATCCGGTTAACTACCTGTAATCTAATTATATAAATCAGGACAACATGGCAAAAACACCATCGAAAGCTAAAGGCGCCCCTGTGGCAGAAAGCACCCAGGAACAGAAATCAGAGGAACAAAGTGTAATTTCTGCGCATGTTTCGCTCTCACACACTGATGGTGAAGAAACAGAAATTTCCATCGAGAAGAAACTGATCGCACTTTACAGCCTTCAACAAATTGACTCTCAAATAGATAAAATCAAAATCATTAGAGGGGAACTTCCTCTTGAGGTTGAAGATCTTGAAGATGAAATTATTGGGCTCGAAACACGTACCGATAATTACATTCAGGAAATTGAGAATCTGAAAGCCCAGATTAAAGAAAAAGATCTTCAGATTAAGGAAAGCCTGACACAAATTAAACGCTACGAAGAGCAACAGATGAATGTTCGCAACAACCGCGAATACGATTCACTTTCGAAGGAAATTGAGTTTCAGAACCTTGAAATTGCTTTGGCTGAAAAACGTATTAAGGAATTCAACAACAGCCTGGCTCTTAAAAATGAAGAAATTGTTGCCGCTCAGGCAGTGCTTGAAGAACGCAAAAACGATCTCGAAATCAAAAAAAGCGAGCTCTCTGATATCGTAAGCGAAACCGAAAAAGAAGAGTCATCACTTCATTCCAAATCAGAAGATTATCAGCGGTTTATCGAGGAACGTTTACTAACGGCTTATAAACGCATCCGCTCGAATGCCCGTAACGGACTCGCTGTTGTAAGCGTTGAACGCGATGCCTGCGGTGGTTGCTTTAGTGCCATTCCACCACAGCGCCAACTCGACATCAGGATGCATAAAAAGATTATTGTTTGCGAGTATTGCGGGCGTATCCTGGTTGATCATGGCCTTGCATCAAAAACAAACTAATCAGATAATTTTTAAAAGAACAAGGGGGAAGTTAATGCTTTCCCCTTTTTTTTATAATTTCCCATAATGAAACTGAGTGTAGGAATCGGGTTAATTTTACTGCTTAATTTAAATGCAGTCAGGGCTTCAGATGCCGACTACAGCATGAACCGCGATTGCCTTAAAGCTTATGGCCTCATTCTTCAACTTAAGCTTGATGAAGCCCATAATTTGCTTGCTGATGCTGAAGAATCAAACCCGGCCAACAACATCATACCTTATCTCAAAAACTACAGCGATTTTCTGAAAATAATCATTTCAGAAGATGAAGCCTTGTTTGAATCCCTATCTCCTTTAATTAAAGAGCGTGATGATCAACTTGAAAGTGGTACCGAAAATTCACCCTGGCATCTTTATTGTCAGGCACAAGGAAATCTGCAATGGGCCTTTGCCAGGATTAAATTCGGAGACTACACCAGTGCTGCACTTAATTTAAACCGGTCTTACAGGCAATTAAAGGCCAACCAGGAAAAGTTTCCTGACTTTAGCCCAAACAATGCCGCGCTAGGACTTCTGCATATGCTTATCGGCTCAGTTCCGGAAAATTACAGGTGGATTATGTCAACATTTTCGTTTNNATATTACCTTCACAACGCATTGAACGATAAGGCTTTGAGCCTGCTGAATAATTATCCAAAAGGAGACGCCTATTACCCTTTTCACTTTCTTGATTACCTTACTGGCAAAGCAAAACTCAA
>DINP01000087.1:10582-40760 GCA_002426025.1 Bacteroidales bacterium UBA5537
AGGTAAAAACAATATCAAATCAGCCTACCTGCACCTCGCATGGATAGGATTGCTCAACAACAATACAGGTGAATACAACAAATACACAACCCGGGTAAAACTAATGGGAAGTGAGGAATTGGAAAACGACCAACAAGCCCTTACAGAAGCGAACTTAAACAAGCCGCCCGATATTTTCTTGCTTAAGGCCAGGCTGCTTTTCGATGGAGGATATTATACTGAGGCTTTGGCTGAACTTGGCAATTTCAACAAGGATAAGTCAGCCTCGCCCCGCGAAATGCTTGAATTTACCTATCGCCTTGCACGGATTTATGATAAATCAGGTAATACAAAAAAAGCAGTAGAATATTATATGCAAACGCTGGAAAAGGGAGCCGATTACCCCTATTACTTTGCCGCCAATTCAGCTCTGCAGCTCGGGAATATATATGAGGCTTCCGGCAATACCGATAAAGCACGATACTATTACAAAAAGTGCCTTAACCTCAACTATGAAGAGTACCGTTCGGGCATCAGCCAGAAAGCAAAAGCAGGACTTTCGGCATTAAAATAGATATTGGGACACCCCTTCATTTTTATAAATAAAAAGAAAGCGACCCATTAGGGCCGCTTTGAATTCAACAATTTCAGTATAGTAAAATTAGAAAGTTAGTTGAATGTTAGTATTTAATTCCGATGGTCATCAGGAATGAATCATTAATTACTTTGGTCATAGCAGGAGCCACATAGTCTGATGAATAAAGATGGTATTCATCATCCATATTTGAGTGCACCCAGGCCATATCAATAAAGAAATTTTTCTCCCGGATACCCAGTCCTAGCGAAAACGATGAGTTTGTAGCATCAGTTCCATACCTGTATGGATTGGCCGAAATATTATAGCCACCCCTGAAATTGAGCGAACCATAGCGCCACTCGGTACCAAATCTTAGGTTGTGCGCCACAAGGTAATTGTCTCTTATGGCTTCATTTTCGCTGTTAAAATCATAATCAACGGCTCTTAGCCTTGCGCTGGCATAGTCAACGTACTCATAATCTGCGCTTATAAGTCCGGCTTTGCCAATAATAAACCCTACACTACCTATAGCGCGCATGGGCGTAGTAAGTTCATATTCGTAAAAACCTTCGGGAGAACGTGCCGTCAGGCTGCTTCCATCGTCAAAGTGGGATTCAATTGAAGTATTCCAACTATCTGCCATCCCAGTATAAAAAGTCGGGGTATGAATCGCACCACCAATCCTTAAGAAATCGGTTGCCCTGAATATTATTCCTAATTTAAAGTTAATTCCTGTTCCAGATGTTTCTAAATTATCAGTTTTAGTAAACATTTTATAATTATAGAAAGAATTTGGATCAACTATAGATTCGTCCGTTTCGGTAAACTTAGAAATCTCTGAATAACGGATGTAAGGTACTCCGAGTGTAGCTCCCAAATATAGTCTATCACCATAGTTCGCTCCAATTGAAAATATCATTTCATTCAGGGATCCTTTTGATTCAATACTCTTACGCTGATTCACACCTCCATTTGGATAGAATATCTGATAAATTGAATTAGCAGAGTCCAACTGGTTATCATAGAAAAAAAGATCGGCATCATAAGCAAGGCCGGTATTGTAAGCTCCAAGGTCCTGAGGAGCAATACCTTGTGCAGCATCACGATAAGGTGTTAGGAAAGACGATTCGTTGTTATCCCCCTCTATCATAACACGGTTATTGAAGTTGGCCATTCTGTTGACACCAAATCCAAACTGAACATTTTTCCACATAGATTGCTGATTTCGCGAAACCGGATTGGTAGCCATAACAATTCCGACACTTCCAAGATTGAAGGTATATTTAAGATCATCGCGGAAGCTCCCGTTAAAAGTTGCTTCGGTTTTTCCTATGGCTAGTGATGGAGTAATACTAATCTCTGAACTTTTATACAATCCGATTCCTGCCGGATTATAGCTCAGGGTGCTGAAGTCAGCGCCAAGGGCGCCAAAAGCACCACCTAATGCTACAAAACGGGCCGATCCTAAGTTATTTAACCGGGAGTAACGAAGTGCGTCCACTTCACTTTGTGCCATTGTGCAGGTGCTGAAAGCAATCAGTAACATTAAGGCAACACTCAGCTTTTTCATAATTTCAAATAGTTTAAATTTAGTAAATTCAATTTCCGGCATTAAACATGCTTACCTGCGGTTTCCACCTGAAGATGACCTGCTGCTCCCTGATGATGAACTTCCCGAAGACGAACTTCCACTTGATGAGGAGCGCGAAGGAGCTGAATAACTTCCACTTGAAGACGAAGATGATGAAGAGCGCGAAGGGGCTGAATAGCTGCTACCAGATGATGATGAGCGAGAAGGTTGGCTGTAGGTGCTTCTGCCTTCATTCGATCGTGATGGTGTTGAATACCTTTGTGGCTGTGATTGCTGTGGTGTAANNAGTTTCACGTTGCGATGGCTGAGTTGTCTGCCTTTGCGGACTTGTTTCGGTTTCGCGAATATTGCGGTAGCGGGGGCTGGTATATTCGTTGCTCGATTTGGGCTTGCTGTAATTAGGTGAACTATAAGACTGCGGAGCCCTCGATTGTTGAGGATTTGTCTGCTGGCGTTGAGGCTGTTGCGTTTGTGGGCGTGTGTAAACCTTGCGGTTTGGATCGTACGTACTACGGTTTTGAGGTGCAGCTTCGTGCGTGCGGCTTGGTGTTACATTGCCCTGATTTGAATTGGAGGGAGTTGAATACCTTGATGGTTCAGTACTACTTTGATTTGTACGGCCCGGTGTTTCAGTGCTGCGGGTGTTNNTTGCAACGCCTCTGGCACTGGTCCGGGGGTCATCTATCTTACCACTGCTGATGGCACGTTCAAAACGTTCACCAAAAGTTGAAGAGGTTCTGCTGCTGTTCCGGCCATTTCCTGATCCGCCGCCCAGTCCGCTGTCGCGATGTCCGTAGTAGTATGAATTGTTATCGTAGCTATTGTAGTAGTTGCCCGATCCATCATAATAACCATTCCAGTAACCGGCGTAATATCCATGACTGTATCCGCCCCAGTAGCTATAGGGTGACCTGTATCCATATCCGTAAAAAGGATAGTCCCATCCTGAATAGCCCCATCCATAATAAGGGTATCCCCATCCATAACCAAAATACATACTCGAATAGCTGGGGTACCACCAGTTGTAACCCAGATAAATGCTGGTTCCCCAACTGAAAGGGTTGTAGTCGTACCAGTAAAGGTTAGTATAATATGGTGAGTAGTAACTGCTGTAGTAAACATTTGAATGAAACCTGCGAATACGGGCTGCGTAGGCATAATCGTAGTAATCATCCGAATCGTANNCATTCTGCCTGTTTTCCTGTGCCTGCTGATCAGCAGCCTGGGTGTAACTATCGGGATAGGATGTAACATCTGTAGGAGGGGCAGGTTCAACCGGCGGTGCAACTTGTGCATCCTTAGGCGAATAATAGATATCGTCGTACGTAGCCCGGGTTTGATTCTGCGTTGAGCAAGCCGAAAAGATTAAGGCTGATGCAGCAACAAATGTAAGTAAAGCTTTCATTTTAAGTCCTCCCTATGTTAGCAGTGTATGCGCTCTGGTGTTCTTCAGATGTTTTAACTGCATTAATTTTGTTAATTTTGTGCCGCTTTCGCGGGATGATGAAGTTTCACAACCGTAAAATAACAAATACTATACCACAAATAAAGAAATGGCTAAAGATTTTCCTACAAGAGCTGAAAACTATGCTCAATGGTACAACGATCTGGTAATCAAGGCTGATATGGCCGAGAATTCTGCAGTTAGAGGTTGCATGGTAATAAAACCTTACGGATATGCAATCTGGGAAAAAATGCAGGCTGCACTCGATAAAATGTTTAAGGATACCGGGCATGAAAATGCCTACTTCCCTATATTTATCCCCAAATCGTTCTTCAGCAAAGAAGCCAGCCACGTAGAAGGCTTTGCCAAAGAATGTGCCGTGGTAACCCATTACCGTTTGAAAAATGATCCAAACGGCAAAGGCGTTATTGTTGACGAAACTGCGAAACTCGAAGAAGAACTCATTGTTCGCCCGACTTCCGAAACCATTATCTGGGATACATACCGCAACTGGATACAGTCATACCGCGACCTGCCATTGCTTATCAATCAGTGGGCCAATGTAGTTCGCTGGGAGATGCGTACCCGCCTTTTTCTTCGCACGGCTGAATTTCTTTGGCAGGAAGGCCATACGGCACATGCAACATCCGAAGAAGCTATTGCCGAAACGGAACAAATGCTCAATGTTTATGCAGATTTTGTCGAAAACTTTATGGCTGTTCCTGTGCTTAAAGGGGTAAAATCGCCCAACGAGCGCTTTGCGGGAGCTGTAGAAACGTATTGCATTGAAGCGCTGATGCAGGATGGCAAAGCGCTGCAGGCCGGAACTTCGCATTTCCTCGGGCAGAATTTTGCCAAAGCATTCGATGTGCAATTCCTGAGCAAAGAAAACAAACTCGAACATGTTTGGGCTACCTCATGGGGTGTTTCAACCAGGCTTATCGGAGCGTTGATAATGGCGCATTCCGATGATAACGGACTGGTGTTGCCTCCAAAACTGGCTCCTACACAGGTGGTTATAATTCCGATTTTCAAAAATGAAGAGCAGCTCGCAGCTATTTCCGAAAAGGTGAATGAAATCAAGAAAAACCTTCAGGCAAAAGGGATCTCGGTTAAATACGACAACCGTGACACTTATAAACCTGGCTGGAAATTCAATGAATACGAATTTAAAGGTGTGCCGGTGCGACTGGTTATAGGCCCGCGCGATCTTGAAAACGGCACCGTGGAAGTTTCGCGCCGCGACACCCTTGAAAAAGCAACCTACCAATTGTCGGATATCGAGACCAAAGTTGAGCACCTGTTGCAAAACATTCAGGAGAATCTTTTCCAGAAAGCTCTCGATTTCAGAGAAGACATGACAACCAAGGCCGACACCTGGGAAGAATTTATTGATCTGCTCGATAACAAAGGTGGATTTATTCTTGCCCATTGGGATGGAACTCCAGAAACAGAGCAGAAAATAAAAGAGGATACCAAAGCAACCATACGCTGTATCCCCTTTGAAACCAAAGCGGAAGAAGGGAAATGCATTCTTACCGGAAAACCATCAGCCAGAAGGGTTGTGTTTGCAAGGGCTTACTAATTTATTAAATTAAGGTTATGTAAAATAGTTGAAGTAACTATTCTACTTTAATCAGTTTTCCGCTGCCTGTAATATCGCTTTTAATATCAGGTGGGTCGCCTGAGTAATAGATGTTACCAACTGATCGTATCTCAACTTCGAGAATGTATTTTGCATACACATAGCAATTATTGCTGCTGTTGTTGCGTATATAAGTAATGTCTGAGATCAGATTACTACAATAAAACGGCCCGTAACTATTTGAAAATATTGTAGTAATAGAAGATCTTCCGCGAACATGCAGATCAACAGTACCATAATGCTGGGCTAAACTCAGTTTATCTATATTCAGGTCAAGGTCAAATGAACCTGACCCTCCCCAGACATTCACTTTTAATGAATCGCTTGATATTTGTCCATTGGATGAAATGTCACCCGAACCCTCGTACCTTAGTTCCTTAAGGTCATTCACAAACACAAAAACCGTTATTTCACGATCGAAATTGCGCACCCAGTTACATTCCATTGTATTCCTGATAACTAGTGTACTATCTGAAATTTCTGTTTTTATTGCATTAACTATATTTTTACCTGCTTCAACCTCAATTTCAGTTGAGGCCCCTGGCAACAGAACAAGGTTAACGTTATCATACAATTCAATTTTATTGAAACCAGCAACAGTGCGCGTCTCGGTAATCTGAACACCTGTATTGGAAAAACAATCGTCAACATGCTCGCTGTTGCATGAGGTTGTGATGTTTAAAGTAATAAACGAAAAGCTCAAAGTTAAAAGTGAAAAGTATGCACGCAGAGCCAGGATATTTATCCGGTTCCAAACTGAAAATATCAACCAATTCCTTTTCTGCATCTTTGTATTCTGAAAATGTTATTTAAAAGCTTTTCATCTTTGCTTTTCCTTTGAGAATGCATGTGGTGTGTGAGACAGCACTCCTGATTCTGCCTATCAAGCCATCTATTTCAGATAGTATTTCCATCTGAACCTGTACCCTAGCCCAATTCCAACATAATCTGCCCGGGCAAAGTGTGTTTTTAATGTAAGATTAGCAAACATGTTTTTTGAGATAAGATAGTGAATTCCAGCTTTGTAGTAACTAAGTCCTTCACTCTTATCTTTCCCGCCAAGATAAAAACCCAGGTTAAAGGCGAACGACATCCGCGAAAGCACCAATTCATAAGCAGCACTTATTCCTGGCTTGGTAAGCTGACTTGCCGGATAAGGATCAGAATTGGATCTGGCGACAAGTAAGGCATCCGAACCATCCCACGATAGATCGAGGCATAAGCCAAGCTTGTTTTTGAAGCCCAGGCTTTTTGAAGCTGACAGAAAACCAGAGTAAATATTGTACCGCTTCCCATCGGTATCCCCGGTTTCTTTAATGGCAAAAGTAGTGCCCAGCTTGATTTCGAGAAATTCCCTTCCGTCGAATTCGAATCTTATGAGATCGGGTCTGATGCGCCGCTTTATATAACTATTTTCCTTGTTAAGCCTGAATGCTGCTCCACCGCTCAACGATGGAATATTCAGGCCATAATTTGGCGTTTTTGTAGAACCATTCGAAAAATGCATCAATTGTATACCAAAGGAAAGCTGAAGATAGTTCAGGGGTTTCCATCGGTATTCAACCATCAGGTTTATGGCTGCATTCAGGTGCGATCCGATTGCAATGTATTTGTAATTCTCAAGCCTGTCGAATTTTTTGGTGAGATAGGCCATACCTGCCCCAAGTCTGAAATTCAGTTCATTCTTATCGGTCTTCAGCCATGGAAAACGTATAAATGGGAATATTGCATGGGCCTGCCCAAGATCCGGATGACCTAGCCAGGCATTCCAATAAGTACAGCCTGTAACCGGATAATTATATAATGATTCCCATTGCTGCTTGCCATAAGTAGCGCGGGCAACAGAAAATTCAAAAGAGGGAAAATGGCCGTTATANNCCAACCAACAATAGTTGAAATTTTGAATCTGAAATCCCGAAATATGTGGATATGCTTTTCAAATGAGTAAAAACCTGTGATGAATGCTAAGTGACAAAAATACGAAATCCGGCCCCGCTAATTTGCTTAACTTTGCAAAAACTGAAAGTTTGGCTTCAGAATCGGGAGGGAATGAGAATTTTATTTACTGCTGGAATACCTCATTTTACAATAAATTAATTTCTACTTTTCACTTTGAGCTTTTAGCTTTTTATTTTGATCTTTTACTTTAGACTTTGAGCTTTTGACTTTTTACTTAACCTATGGATCCACGTCTTACTGCATTTGAACGGCTTTTAACAATAATGGATGAACTCAGGGCTGGCTGCCCCTGGGATAAGGAGCAAACCTTTGACAGTTTACGCTACCTTACCATTGAGGAAACCTATGAACTTAGTGATGCCATACTTGAAAAAGATATGGACGAGATAAAAAAGGAGCTGGGCGACCTTATGCTGCATTTGGTTTTCTATTCGAAGATTGCTTCTGAGCAAAATGCCTTTGATATTACCGATGTCTTGAACCACATCTGCGAAAAGCTGATACGCCGCCACCCTCATATTTACAGCGATGTTACCGCCAATGATGCTGAAACTGTTAAGAATAACTGGGAGAAAATTAAACTGGGCGAAGGCCGCAAATCGGTTTTAGAAGGCGTTCCCAGATCGCTTCCGGCAATGGTTAAGGCTTACAGAATTCAGGAAAAAGTTCGTGGCGTCGGCTTTGACTGGGATCATGTCGGACAGGTTTGGGATAAGGTTCAGGAAGAACTGGGCGAACTTCAATACGAAAATCTAAATGGCTCAGCCGATAAAATTGAGGATGAGTTTGGCGATCTGCTCTTCGCGCTGATCAATTACTCCAGATTTATAAATGTAAATCCCGAAGATGCCCTAGAACGCACCAATAAAAAATTTATAAGGCGATTTAATTACATTGAAGAAAAGGTAAACGAAACAGGCAGGTCAATGCACGATATGACACTTGCAGAACTTGATGTTTTCTGGAACGANNTTTACGATTTTAGATTTACGATTGAAACCCTACAGGTGGCCGAGTAATTTATTCAGAATGGCGAAAGAGCGATTGAATGAAAGGGAACGAAAATAGGTGATTGGGTTCGCAATTCAATTTGTCACTTTTCAGCTCTCACCACAAAAGATTACCCCACTTTTAAATCGTATCAAAGCCACAGGGCAAGAAGCACAGTGCACAGGGCACGGGGCTCAGGGCAAAGAAAGAGTAAATAAAAATTATTTCGAAGAAAGGTATTCTGAAATACCTTCCTGTGTTGCTTTGAGGGCTTTGTCGCCTTTGTGCCAGTCGGCAGGACACACTTCTCCGTTTTCTTCGAAAAACTGAAGGGCATCCACCATACGGATTGCTTCTTCAACACTGCGGCCCAAAGGAAGATCATTTACCACCTGATGCCTTACAATTCCCTGTTTATCAATCAGAAATAGTCCGCGAAAAGCTACGGCTTCACCATCAAATTCGAGGTGATCGTCCTCTTCGTCATATTCATAGGCTCCTGCTAAAACATCATAATTTTCGGAAATTGTCTTCGATAAATCGGAAACCAGCGGGAAAGTTACTCCTTTGATTCCTCCTTTGGAAAGCTCAGTATTAAGCCAGGCAAAATGCGAATAGGTTGAATCAACAGAGCATCCAACTACAGCTACATTGCGTTTTTCAAACTCATCGAGTTTATGTTGAAATGCCAGAATTTCTGTCGGGCAAACGAAAGTAAAGTCAAGTGGATAAAAGAAAAATACTACGTGCTTTTTACCAATAAACTGGCTGAGCGAGAATTTTTCGACGAAATCGCCTCCATTGATAACAGCATCTGCTTCAAAATGAGGAGCTTTTTTCCCAACTAAAACTGACATGGCTTCTGAGGATTTTTGTGTTATTGATTTGTGCCACAAATATATGGAAAAATAAAGCAGTTAAACCTGATCGGAATTATTCTTGATAAAATATGAAAATCAGGATCATTTAAAAAGCTAGAATATAGCCTGGCTGCCGGCTATTCAACATCAGGAATACTGCTGAAGTCAAAAGTCATCCGTTTCCCTGCGATAAAATCGTATAGTGTAAGTTTTCTGATTTCATAGAAACTTCGCCAGTAGGTGTGCAAAGCCGCAATATAATCCTGACGGGCATTGTCTTTTTCTGCCTGCGCAATGTTGAGATCGGTAATTCCAACCTTGCCTATCAGGTAACGCTGCTTGGTTACTTCATAACGCTTTTCGGCAACCGTATCGCTTTTAGCCGCAATAATCAGCTGATTGCGCTGCATATTAAACTGCATAACTTTCAGGAATACCTCCTGATCAAAGTCAATCATCTCCTGCTGCACTGCAGTTTTTTGCAATTCCCTGTCCGATTCAGCCAGTTTAATTTTGCCCTTGCCTAAACCCCAATCGAGGATGGGAATCTGTATGCCAACTTCAAGACGCTGCTGCTCCTGTGGATTCTGATAAACTTGTTTGAGATCATTTGTTGTTTGAGTTAAACCATAAACCGCGAAAAGATTGGCATTGAACCTGCTTTCGGCCCTTGCCTTATTTACAGAACTCTCGGCTTCTATCAGGCGGCGGTCAAAAGCGAGAGCATCTGACCGGTTTTGGCGGGCTTCACTAATGGCCAACTGCGACTCCAATACCGGAGTTTCGGGCGCAACAGGAGCATAAAGTTCAATTGATTCATTATCGGTTAGCCTGAGGTAAGACCGAAGGTCAAAGGTTTTCATCTCCACATCGAGGTTTGCCCGTTCGTGTGCCGATCGCGAGTTCAACAGACTTAATTCTATCTGCAGCAATTCATTCTCAGCAATGGTCCCAATGTTGTAACGGCCCTTTGCAATCTGGTAAAGTGTATCATTATTGGCAAGATTTGTTTGCTGAATTTTTAACCTGATTTGCGCATCGAGCAGGCTGAAAAAATAATCGGCAGCGGTAATAGCCACTTTTTCAACATCTTCGAGGTAACGCCTTTCTGCTTCGTTATAGCGCATCGGCTCGGTTTTGCGAAGCCATTTGTATGCATTGTAACTAAATATCGGCTGACGAATGCCAATATTAAGTGGCGATGATAAATACGAAGTTACGGTACTATCACCGAAAAGGTCAAGGCGTTGAAGTCCGGAATTCAAAAAAACCTGTCCACCGGTTAGCCCTATATTTTTAGAAAGCGACATTGTTGAGGAGTAACTTGCCAGATTCCGCTCAATAAAGAAATCGCCTTCGGTGGTTGATATTTTATCAATGCTTTTGCTTAAACTGGGAAGAGTAGCATCGAGGGTAAGCATGGGCATCAGTCCGGCTTTGTAATTACGGTATTGCCAGTAACTGCTTCTGAATCGATGCATCGCGGCAAGAGCATCGGGCGACTGCCGCTTGGCTATTTCAATAACCTCAGGCAGTGTAAAAACGCGCGATTTCTCTTGTGCGAAAACATCCGGAATAGTTCCGGAAAGAAAAACAATTAATGCAATTACGCTATATATCCTATTCATTATTAGTAGTTTAATCAATTAACTCCGGTTATTCGTAACGAAGGGATGCAACCGGATCCTGCATGGCCGCTTTTTTTGCAGGCATATAGCCGAAGAGGATTCCAACGGTAGCCGATACCCCGAATGAAATGATAATTGAACTGATGGATACAATCGTCAGAATTCCGGTAAGTTCCATTATGATTCTGGCTAATGCCAGACCAAGAAAAATTCCGATTATTCCTCCTGAAAGGCTAATCATGGTGGCTTCGCTCAAAAACTGAAAAACGACATCGCGGCGTGTGGCTCCGGTAGCCATCCTAATTCCGATCTCTTTGGTGCGCTCCATTACCGAAGCNNAAAACAATGTTGAATATATCCTTTGTGCGCTGTTCTTGCTTCAATAACAATTCAGGCACTTTAATTTCAAAATCATCCACACCGGCATGGCGGCGGGTAAGCATGCGTTTGATCACTTCCGAGGTTTGATTGATTAATGCGGTTTCTTTTACCTGTACTACTATCTTATCTATCTGGTTTGAAGCATCCTCATCACTGCCGCCTGATGAGCTGTATGACATCATTCCACCATCCATAACAAAAGTTGTACTGCTTCCGCCCCTGACCATGCTGGTAGTCACTACAGACCTGTCGCGGTAACGCAGAAGTATCGTTTGTATGGGGGCATAAACCTGGTTGTTGTAATCGCTGATTCCCAGTGTTTCGGTCATGCCTTCGGAAACCGACCTATTTTCAAGAACCCCGGTGACTTTTAACCATACATTTCCACATTTCACATACTGGCCAATGGGATCGGTATTCGGAAATAATCGCGCTTTAAGTCCTGAACCTAAGATGCAAACAGCTTTACCGAACTTCAATTGCTCATCGTTAAACATTTCACCTCTTTCTAGGGAGAGGTTAAAAACATCAAAAAAGTCGGGTGTAACACCGCTCACCTTACCATAAGTACTTACACCTTCAGCAATTATGGGTGATTCATAAACTACTTCAGGACTCACTTTTTCAACGGAAGGAATAATCTCTTTTATACTGTTGGCATCTTGAATAGAAAGGCCCGGAGAGAAAGTGTTGGCCGCCTGTTTTCCTTTTTCTTCATTTTTGGCGGCTTCTTCCATTTTCGATTCACTTTTGGGCATGATGATGATATTGTTCACGCCAACCAGTTTCATCTGATCGAGAATCTCCTGCTGTGCCCCATTACCTATAGCAAGCATCGCGATAACGGCTGACACACCGAAAATAATTCCGAGTGCGGTCAGCATCGATCTGAACTTATTGGCAAAAACGGCCTCAAGTGCAATGGTCAGTATGTAAAGCTTACGTTCCAATTTCGGGGATTTAAAGTTTCTCTAACCGCCATTTAGCCGAATTTTCAGGAGGTGAGAGATAGACTTCGTCACCTTTTTCAAGTCCGGCTTCAATTATGATTTGGTTCTCATTTGATAGACCTGTTTTGACTTGCTTGCGGATACTTGAACCAGCCATATAAACAAAACTTATACTATCGGCATTGTGAATACATTCGATAGGAAGAAAGAGCGATTTTGGGATAACCGAAGTAATAATTATGTTTTTGGTAGTCATAGCTGGCCTGAGTATAGAATCAAATTCATTTACCTTAACCTTAACTTCAAAAACCTTGGCATTTGAATTTCGCATCTGCTCGCCAATGTTGGCTACTTCGGTAACTAAACCGGTGTATTTCCTTTCGGGAAATGCATCAATGCTTATCTCTGCTTTCTGACCACTCTTTATTTTACTGATGTCAATTTCATTCACATAAGTTTTGGAAATCATTTCACTGAGGTTCGGCAGGGTAGCAACAATATTTTCCCAGGAACTCATGGTAGCCCCGATACCTATTTTTGACCCGTCCCAATTCCGTTTGTAAATAACCATACCGGCTTTGGGAGCCGTAATAGTAAATCCATTCAGCACATCGCGTATTTGTTCAAGCCGGCGCTGCGCCTGCGTATAGGATGCCGAAACTTCCTGCATATTGGCATTGGCTTTATCGCGTCTGAGTTTGTAATTCTTTTCGGCCTGTTGAAACGCCCGTTGTGCTTTTTCCAGATCGAGCTGTGCCTGTCGCTGGGTTGCAGGTGGCTCATAAATTGACTGATCAACTGTTATCTGCTTTTCTTCGAGGGCATATTTCATATTGATCAATTCTTCCCTGGCCGATCTGAGATCCATTGAAGTATCGAGCTTTGTTTTGATGTATTGCGATTCAAGTTTTTCAAGCTCACTTTCGAGGTCTTTCATTTTGTTGGTAATCTCTGTACGGTCGAGGGTAGCAACATATTGGCCCGAATCAACTATACTTCCTTCCGCAATTATATCACTTATCTGAACCTGCCAGATGCGGGCTTCGCGCAATCCGTTAGGCCCGAGAATGTTTTCCGAATTTTTTGCTTCAAGCTCTCCGGTAGTAGTAACATTGATGTTAAAATCGCCAAATTCAACTTTTGCAGTGAGACCCGAGCTGCCTTTTTTATTTCCTGAAAAGTAATACCAGCTGGCAGCTATTGCAATAACTGCTGCAGGTATAATAAACCAGAACTTACGGTTAAATTGTGGAAAAGCCATAACTGAATATTTGATATTTTATTATGTGATAACAGGAAACGTATCTTAATAAGATCAATAACGACAAAATTAATGGATTATTGGATAGAAGGCTGAATACCCTCCCGGGAAATGCATAAATTCTGTAAAAACCTTTTAAATCATTGCTATTAGCCCGAAAGAAACTGCTTATTTCAGAAACTCATCAACGATCATCTTCACGCTTATGCCTTCTGCTTCGGCTTTATAATTCCTTACAATCCTGTGTCGGAGGATGCTGGTAGCAACAGCCTGCACATCTACAATATCGGGAGAATATTTACCGTTAATCGCGGCATGACATTTAGCGCCCAGGATAAGGTATTGTGATGCTCGCGGCCCGGCACCCCAGGTAAGATATTTGTTAGCCCAGTCGTGAGCCATTTTGGTTCCGGGACGAGTTCGTGCAGCTACCTGCACCGCGTATTGATAAACATTATCGGTAACCGGGATTCTGCGGATCAGGTTCTGGAAATAGATGATTTCTTCGCCTGACAGAACAATCTGGGGTTCTACCGATTTCTCTGTTGTAGTGTTTTTCACCACCTGAATCTCTTCCTCAAAGGAAGGATAATCGAGCCATACGTTGAACATAAATCGGTCGAGCTGGGCCTCGGGCAATGGGTAGGTTCCTTCCTGCTCAATAGGATTCTGTGTGGCCAAAACAAAGAATGGTTCGGTTAACCGATGGCTTTCTCCGGCAACGGTTACCGCTTTTTCCTGCATAGCTTCGAGGAGTGCCGATTGTGTTTTGGGTGGTGTACGGTTAATTTCATCGGCCAGGATAATATTGGCAAAAACCGGCCCTTTCAAAAACCTGAAGCGCCTGTTTTCATCAAGAATTTCGGTTCCCAGAATATCGGAAGGCATTAGGTCGGGCGTAAACTGGATACGGCTATATGAAAGTCCCAACGATTTAGAAATAGTATTAACCAGCAGTGTTTTAGCAAGGCCCGGGACACCTACAAGCAGCGCATGTCCTTTGCTGAAAATACAAATGAGCACCGATTTTATTACATCATCCTGCCCAATAATAACTTTGCCGATTTCGCTGGTTAGTATGCGGTATTTGCCTACAAAGGCATCTATGGCTTCTACGTCTGATTTATATGTTGTCATTCCTGTTGTCTGTTAGTATTGCTTTACTTCCCATGAATGCTGAAAATTGCAGTCAAGGTATGATTCATTAATTCTGAAGTAGGTCTTGGAAATTTTATCAGCAATCCATTTATTGAGGACTTCCCCCCTCTTTTTATTCATCGCCCATTCCATAATCGTACTGTAATCATCTTTGAGGTTAGCACGATGCGGTTCGGTTCTGCTTTTGAGGTAGAACAAGCTCACTGTCTTTTTTTCTTCTTCGTTTACCTTAACCACCGGTCGAGAAATTTCACCGGGGTTTAGCTTTTCGATACTAAAGAAGACTTTGGGATCGATCTGGCCTGCCACAAAACGTGTATTACCGGTTGTCGGGTTAACCATAGAGGCTCCATTGATTTTTCCCGGATCATCAGAAAACTGCAGGGCTGCTTCTTCAAATGTCATCTTTTTTTCGCGGATCAGGTCTGCGATACTATCTAACAATTTTGATGCTTTTTGAATATCGGCATCAGAAACTTTCGGAATCAGCAGAATATGACGGGTATTGATCTGTTCGCCGCGGCGTTCAATCAGTTGTATGATGTGATAACCCGCTTTGGATTTTATAATTTCTGAAACTTCGCCTTTTTTAAGACCAAAGGCTGCTGCCTCATATTCGGGATAAAGCTGACCACGGCTCACAAAACCAACTTCGCCACTTTTTTTGGCCGATCCGGGATCTTCTGAATACAAAACTGCCAGGGTGTTAAAGCTTTCGCCATTTAAAATACGGTCGCGCAGCGACTTAAGTCTCGCTTTTGTCGCATCAAGCTCATCCTTGTTAATAGAAGGCTCCTTAACAATCTGTCCGATTTCGTACTCCATCTCGATCATGGGAATACTGTCTTTGGGCAGATTGTTAAAAAATGATCTTACTTCTGAAGGGGTAACTTTCAAATCTTTGATGATATTTTGCTGGGCTTCATCAACCATCAATTGATCTTTCACCAGTGTTCTGAACTCCTCTTTGATTTCGATTAGTGACTTTTTGTAAAACTGCTCCAACTTTTCCTGTGATCCAAACTGCTGAATATAATACCGGAAACGGGCATCCATGGTTTGTTCTATCTGCTCTTCAGTAACCTGGATACTGTCGAGTTCGGCCTGGTTTAACATCAGTTTCTGAAACAACAGGTCTTCAAGAATCTGGCAACGGGTTGCCCGGGCATCGGTAATACCACCCTGCATCCTGAACTGAATGTATTGCGATTCGATGTCGGATTGCAGAATATAGTTTGCACCTACCACCGCTACTACTTCATCAATAACCTGCTCCTGCGACCAGGCTTTGAATCCAAGAAAACTAAGCAATAAGAGCGGAATAAGTGCGGTTGATTTCTTCATTTTCATTCTCTATTTCGGGTTTCGTGGTTCAGAAAATTTCAAATTCCTTGTTTTCAAGTGCTTTTTGAAAAACTTCCTGCTCCATTCGGTTAATCAGTTCGAGCTTACGCCGGTTAATGATGATGTTGCGGATATTCTCAATTTCGAGACTGAGCGGCGACAAGGTCTCCTTCATCTTGTAGTCGCTGAATTTTATCAGATAAACAAAGAGCGAATCATTGGTTTCGTAGTATTTACGATTACGCAGAAAACTCTCCTGATCATCAACATTTAATGGAACCTCCTGCTGCAGATCATTAAAAAGCACCCAGTTTTCGCTATCAATTCTACATGTAAGCATTGACGACTGGCATAATTCATCAAGTTTCTCAATATCCTGAGGCTTGCCCGATTTCAGATAAACTGATGCCTTTTTTGCCGGCACCGAATTGGCATTTGCCTGAGGAATTTTAACATAATTAACTTTGACAATATTTTCGCGAAGTTGAAAATTTTGCGGATTTGCATCGTAAAATTTCTGAATTTCATCTTCACTAACAACCGTATCGAGTTTTTGTCGTATTAATTCACTCTCGTATTCAAATACGATCAGCGAATTGCGGTAAGTCTCAAGCTGGGCATTAAAATCCTTTTGATCTTCAGCAAGGTTATTCTCGGCCTGATGCAGAATCACCTGTCTGCGCACCCAGTTGTTGATATACTGGCTGACAATTTCAAGACTGTCGGCCGGGCTGGTTCCTAAAGGTACAACCCCCTGAATATCGCTCTTGTAAAGGTATTTGTCGTAAGCAACAGCAATGGCATCAGCCTTATCTTCCCTGTTGAAATACTTACAGGAAGAAAACACCAGAAGCGCACATATAAAGACAAGACCTATTCGCAGATTCAACACACTTATTTTATAGATGAAAGTACTTCGTTGTTGACTTCAAAAGGATATTTTGCCCTGAGGTCTTTTATCCATTGCTTCTCAAGAAAATTCTGATAATCAGCGGTAATAATTCCACGGGCTTCGTTCAGTTTTTTAATCTCAGGTTTAACCACTTCATTAACTTTAATCATGGTAACCTTATCAGTAGTAGCAGTTTCCGTTGCCATACCGGTTTTCCAGTCAATTTCGTCAATCATGGGATCGTCGCCCTTCTGATATTTGCGGCGGTCAATGCTTAATACAGAGGTACTGTCGGTATTGATCATTTCAAGCAATTCATTGTCCGAAATACCCTTTTTGATTGCTTTCCGCGCCTTCGACAGAATATCTTCACTGGTTGTATTGAAGGAGTAAATGGTAGCATCCAGACGTTGATCCCACATATAATTTTTCTTGTTGGCATTGTAATATGCTTCAAGTCCGGTTGAATCTTTTACTGCCTTAGACCAGATTTTCTGATCGGTTAGCTCAAACAGCAGAATACCATCGCGGTATTCCTTAACCAGCATCCTGAATTCAGGATATTTCGACTCCAACTGGCTATCTTCATATTCGAGGCATTTTTCATTAACAAACGAATTGAACATGGAATTAACAAAAAGTGAAATATCCTCTTTGGTACGCTTACGCTGATTTTTTGCCAGGTAGTTTGCAAAGTCCTGCTGTGAATAAGAACGGCGGCCCAGTGTAAACATGGTTTTGTTCAGGCCGGCAGCCTGAGCAACATTCCATCCACCGGCAAAAATGGTATCGGTAACCACTTTGTAGAAAGCATCGCGTGTTTTCAGGTTCTGTGAAAAGTTATACTCGTTTTTTATACGGTTCAACAGAGCCTCTTCACTTTTCTTTGCCCTGTCGTTGCGGGTAAGACTCTGTTTCAGATCGTTGAGATTGTCTTCGTAAGTTCCAATTTCTTTGCGATCGAGTAATTTTACAATATGCCATCCGAAACTCGATGAAAATGGTTTGGAAACATCATTAATATTTTTCATTCCTGAAATTTCCTTGATAAATTCAGGAATCATTTTATTGGCACCAAACCAGGGAAGAATCCCACCCTTTGAAGCGGTAGATTTATCATCGGAATACTGTTCGGCTATGCGGTTAAAATCTTCACCTGCCATAATCTTGTTGTAGGCTTCCTGTGCTTTGGCCTCAACAGCGGCACTATCTGCTGCGGTAGCATCGGCCGGAATGCGCAGCAATATGTGGGCAACCTGAACACGGCCCAGAGCTGGTTTGCGATCGGTTACCTTAATCAGGTGATAACCAAAATCGCTGCGTACCGGCATCGAAACTTCTCCTGGTTTTGTATTGTAAGCGCCTGTCTCAAAGGGATATACCATATCAAACACAGTGAAATATCCCAGATCTCCTTTGTTACCTTTAATATTTCTGTTTTCAACGTTGCGGTCACGGGCCGAAAGGTCATCTGAATACTCAGCGGCAAGAGTTCCAAAATCCTCTCCTTTTAAAATTCTTTTCCTGAGCGCCATTACGCGTTTATAAGCGGCCAGTGTATCGGCAGGAGAGGCATTGCGGTCAACCTTTATCAGCAAATGGCTTGCCCTTATATCTTCTTTTTTACGATTGTAAGCTTCTTCAAGAAGCGATTTATTCATCTCATCGTCTATCAGGTAAGGCTGTGCCAATTGTTTCCGGTATCCGGCCAGTTCATCAATAAATGATTTAGTAGTATCAAGTCCTTGATCTTCAGCAGCTTTTACCTTAAGTCTGAAATTGATGTACAAATCCATGTATTCTTCGAGCGATTTCCTGTCGAGAACTTCTCCATTTACATTGTTTTTCTGATAAACATTCAAAAACTCAGATTTTGAAATGTTCTCACCGGCAACTTTCAAAATCACAGGATCAGATTCCTGTGCAAAAGAACCCAGCACTATCATTGACAAAGCAAGGGTAAACAGAAACGAAACAAAGCGGTTTTTCATAACAATATTGATGATTAAGTGAATTAGGTTATATTTTAAATTTTAGCGGCTGTAATTGGGAGCCTCCCGAGTAATGGTAATATCGTGCGGATGTCCTTCAGCAACACCGGCAGGCGTAATTCGCATAAACTTAGCCTCGTGAAGCCTGGAAATGGTTGCCGAGCCGGTATATCCCATTCCAGCCCTGAGTCCGCCAACCAACTGGTGAATAACTTCAGAAAGGGTTCCTTTGTAAGGCACACGCCCTACGATTCCTTCGGGAACCAGTTTCTTAATATCGTCTTCTGCATCCTGGAAATAGCGGTCTTTCGAGCCGCTTTGCATGGCTTCAATTGAGCCCATTCCACGGTAAGCTTTAAATTTCCGGCCTTCAAAAATGATGGTTTCCCCGGGCGATTCTTCCACACCTGCGAAAAGGCTGCCAGCCATAATGCTGTTTGCACCAGCGGCCAATGCCTTGGGAATGTCACCGGTATAGCGGATTCCTCCGTCGGCAATTACCTGTATGCCCGAACCTTTTAATTCCTGGGCAACAAGGTTGATAGCAGAAAGTTGCGGAACGCCGATACCAGCAATAATCCGGGTAGTGCAGATTGATCCGGGGCCAATGCCCACTTTTATGCCGTCAACTTTCAGCTTGCGCAGATCGCGGGCGGCTTCGGCTGTGGCAACATTGCCAATAACCAGTTCTGTATCGGGGAAATGCTTTTTAAATAAAACCGCGGAGTCCATCACTCCTTTTGAATGACCATGGGCTGTATCAATTACAATGGCATCAACCCCATTTTTTACCAGGGCCGTAACACGGTCAATCAAATCGGCAGTAACACCAACCGCAGCAGCAACGCGCAAACGGCCACGCTCATCCTTACAGGCATTCGGCCGGGCTTTAATTTTAATAATGTCTTTATATGTTATAAGTCCAACGAGTTTGTAATCTTTATCTACAACAGGTAGCTTTTCAATCTTGTGCTCCTGCAGAATATCGGCAGCTTTATCGAAATCGGTAAACTCAGTGGTGGTAATCAGTTTCTCGCGGGTCATTATTTCCACTACCGGACGGCGTGGGTTTCGCTCGAAACGCAGGTCGCGGTTGGTAACAATCCCAACCAGCTTACCAGATTTATCAACCACCGGAATCCCCCCGATTTTAAACTCTTTCATAATCGCGAGTGCATCCGCAACCTTTGAATCTTCCAGGAGTGTAATGGGCTCCAGGATCATCCCGTTTTCAGCCCGCTTTACCTTTTTAACTTCAAGTGCCTGTTCTTCAATAGACATGTTCTTGTGCAGAACACCAATACCACCCTCCTGAGCCATGGCAATCGCCATAACCGAATCGGTTACTGTATCCATTGCAGCAGAAACTATGGGGATATTTATCCTGATGTTACGCGAAAACATCGTGGAAATATCCACATCGCGGGGTAAAACCTCTGAATAGGCAGGCAGCAGCAAAACATCATCGTATGTGTAACCTTCGCCTGTAAACTTTTGATCAATCGGCAACATGATTAAGCTTTTTTGGGAAGTGCAAATTTATGAAAAATAGGTTCTCTATTACCTTTTTGGCTTTTCTCATTAAGGGGACAGCAAGGTTAAAATGCTCAAAATTGAAAATCAGTCAGAGCTTATTTTTTAATATCTGGAGATGAACAATCACCATGCACAAACATTCGTAATTATAAAGACCTGATAATCATTCCACTATTTTCCATCATTGAGTTTGGGTTAAAAGTAAAGCTTATTTTTAATTTCATTCTTATCGCTCATCCATCAGTTTTTCAGACTGTTAAAAATTCCTAAATTTCAAATTCCCCTTATTTGTCATTTTATACACCAGGCAAAAAGATCATAAAATTTGATAATAATTTCAATCCTGCTGAAAACTTTTACCTTTACGGTGATGTTAAAAACTGGAACCTAATCAATCATCCATGAAACGATTAATCTTACTGCTAATGACTATTTCAGGACTTTCAAACGCCCAGACAAATCAGACCTACCAGCTTCCTCCCAAAGAAATTTTAGAACTGGTTGATATTCAGCCCCGGCCTTCGATCAGAATTGACTCGCGCAATCAAACTATGGTAATGCTCGACAGAATGGCGTTTAAAACCCTTGAAGAGATGGCAGAAGATGAAGTGAGGCTTGCCGGTTTGCGCATCAACCCACAAACCAACGGAGAGTCGAGAAATTCATTTACTTATGGGATTAAGGTCATGAACATTGAATCGGGTGAATACCTGAATATTAGTGGATTACCTGAAAAGCTGCGCATTGATGAATTCAGTTTTTCGCCCGATGAAACAAAGGCTGCATTTACTAATACTACAACCGACGGAGTTGAACTCTGGATGCTGAACCTCACAAGCGGGAAAGCTGCAAAACTTACCGGAGCAAAGCTAAATGGAAGCATGGGCACATCCTACACCTGGGCGCCTGGCTCGGATGCCATTTTCGCATGGTTTATTCCCGATGGCCGGATGCCGCTCCCGAAAAACAAGGAATTGCCCGAAGGACCATCGGTTCAGGAAACATTCGGCAAAAAAGCACCAGCCCGCACCTATCAGGATTTGCTTCGCAACCCTGCCGATGAAATGCTTTTTGAGTACTATGCCACATCAGAAATAAAGAAGATTGGCCTTGACGGAACAAGCACAAAATATCTTCCGGCCTCAATCTACAAATCACTTTCGTTTTCGCCTGATGGCACATATTTGCTGGCTCAAACCATCAAAAAACCCTATTCCTATATTGTCCCCTATTACAGATTCCCGGTAAGCTACGATGTTTTGACTGCTGATGGAAAGATGTTGCTTAATTTCTACATGCGTCCGCTACTTGAAGAAATGCCGAATGGCTTTGATGCAACCGAAACCGGCAAACGCTCTATTGGCTGGCGTGCCGATATGGCTTCAACCCTTGTTTGGGCCGAAGCCCAGGATGGTGGTGATCCGGCAAACGAAGCCGGATTCAGGGATCATATTTACCAGATGGATGCCCCTTTTGCAGAAAATGCCCGGTTTATTGCAGCTACCCGTTACCGCTATGCCGGAATTACCTGGGGAACAGCCAACCTGGCCATTGTTTATGATTACTGGTGGAAAACCCGTAAAACAACCGCCTATATAGTTGATCCTGCAAAAGAAAATACCGATCCGAAAATTATTTTTGACCGATCAACCGAAGACTATTACGGGGACCCAGGCGATTTCCTGACAAAGCGCAATTCGTTCAACACCAATATTCTATGGACTTCAACGGATCAGAAGAAACTTTACCTCTCTGGCGAAGGCTATTCACCGGAAGGAAACAAACCATTTGTGGATGAATTTGATATCAAATCGCTGAAAAAGAAACGGCTGTGGCAGGCTGATGGCATTTCGACCTACGAATCAATTGTAAGGGTTATTGATCCTGAAAAGAGGAAACTGATTACATCTATTGAGCAGTCCACCCAAAACCCTAATTTCTTTCTCCGCACAGGCAAAACAGTCAAAGCCTTAACCACATTCCCAAATCCATACGCTTCATTTATGAATGTATCGAAAGAACGGGTGCGGTATAAAAGGGCCGATGGGGTTGATTTGTCAGCAACGCTTTATTTGCCAGCCGGTTACAATAAGGAACGCGCTGGCAGGCTTCCCATGCTAATGTGGGCTTACCCGCGCGAATACAAGGATGCAAAGCAGGCAGGCCAGATCAAAGAATCACCGCACACGTTCGTACAACTATATTATGGCTCACCGGTTTACTGGGCCGCAAGAGGTTATGCGATTCTCGATGATGCCGATTTCCCGATTATTGGCGAAGGCGAGAATCAGCCAAACGATTCATTTGTTGAGCAGTTGGTTTCTAATGCAGCCGCTGCTATTGATTTTGCTGTTGAAAAAGGTGTGGCCGACCGCAACAGGGTGGCCATCGGAGGCCATTCCTATGGAGCATTTATGACAGCAAACCTGATGGCACACTGCGATTTGTTTGCTGCCGGTATTGCGCGCAGTGGGGCTTACAACCGCAGCCTCACCCCGTTTGGCTTCCAGGCCGAAGAACGCACCTATTGGGAAGCGCCTGAAGTTTACACCAAAATGTCGCCATTTATGAATGCCGATAAAATAAACGAACCGCTGCTGCTGATACATGGCGATGCCGATAACAATCCCGGAACTTTTACACTGCAAAGCGAACGCTTGTTTGGTGCGATAAAAGGGCTTGGCGGTACGGCAAGGTTGGTACTACTCCCCTACGAAAGCCATGGTTACAGTGCCCGCGAAAACATTATGCACATGCTCTGGGAAACCGACCAATGGCTTGAAAAGTATGTAAAAAACCGGGAAGTTGACGTGAAGTAAATTACCTGACAACCATTACCGAACCAATTTTCGATTTCTTGTTGCCGGCCAGATCACTGAATGTGATGATGTAGGCATATATATCGCGTGAAGCCTCATTACCGTTAAACTGACCATTCCATCCTTCAGCAGGATTTTTGGTTTCAAACACCAATTGGCCCCATCGGTTGTATACAACAAACAGATAACTATCAGGCTCAATATTTTTAACCCTTGGCTTGAACGTTGGTGTAATCCCGGTTGGCCTGAAAGCATTTGCAATAATCACCTCCGATTCAGCCGGAAGCAATACTTCGTTTGAACGACTGGCAACATCATCATTTCGGATTGCCTCAACATAATAAGTGGTACGATTGGCAACCAAATCACCGGCAAGGTCGTTGAAAGTAAGTTGTGATGGAGGAACAGACCTTGGGAAACCCGCTTCTATCACTCCATCAGCAAGACGGTAAATATTGTATTCCAGCAGACTGCCCCCCCAATCTTCATAAGGGTTCCAGCTAAGCCTGAACTGATCGTTTCCCTGATCTTCAATCTGCAGGTAAATGCTTCTCGAAATATTTGAGGTTTCCAACTCAAAGCCACAGGCATCAATAGCTGTAACACTGTAGTAATAGCTGCTTTCGTTAACCATAGCCGTAGCATCAGATATGGTAATTTGCGATCCTCCGGTCCAGGGCTCGTTCATAATCAATTCAACCGAAGACCCATTAACTGCTGAGCGCCTGACTTCTATTGTTGAAATAAGAGAAGAAGGTTCGCCATTTACGAATAGTTCAATATGGTCGTTGTCCACAACCGTAAGGTAGTCCATTTCAAAAAGTGTAAAAGGCTCGGGATCGGGAACCAGTTGNNGTAAGGAGTCCCGGCTGTGAGCAATTCGGGATCAACAAATGTATAGCTTGAACTATTGGGGTCGAGACTGGCAATTTCAACTGCTGCCCCACCGCCATCTGAACGAAAAACCTTGTAACTGCTTACACCCGGGTCATTTTTGTATTCGTTCCATGTAAGTGTAGCCTTACGATGACACAAAGTGGTGGTTTCACCTTCGAGTAGTATGGTATTAAGCGGATAGTTATAATTGATACTACCGCTACTTGAATTGCCGCACTGATCTTCAGCCTTCACAGCATACACAATAAATTCAGTGCAGGGATCATGCACTATATCAGTATATTCCGTAACGTATCCGGTTGAACCTAAGAAAAAGAAACCAGCATCAAAATTTTCAACAACGTAAGAAGTAACATCATTTGTCGGGCTGTGCAACCAATGAACTTCTGCAATCCCATTGACAATGGTTACATAGGATAAAACCGGGTCCTTAGGCTGGTTGTCATCGCGGAAACTTCCGCTGGCAACAGACGAATTTGCCACACAGCTTCCCGAAGAAAATTCTACCCTGTAAAAGAGGTTTGTGTTTGTACAATAGGGAGAGGAAATGGTATCGTTGTATGAGGTATTACTGGTGTTGGCAATTAATGTATAGGTTCCTGCCAGTTCTTTTCTATAGATATTAAACACTCCTGTACTTCCGGCCTGTATCCTGTTCCAGTCGAGGCGGGCAATACCCAGCCCGGCTCCGGCGTTGGAAACCGCAAGCATCATGCTGCGCAGATGATTGGATTCGGGTGAAACCTGGGGCGGAGATACAGTGAAGGTAACCAGATAAAGTTCATATCCTACTGATTGTCCATCGCTTACTGCTATATTTGTACTGCTGGTGGTATTGGTCAAATCAATTGAATTAGAGACAGATCCACTGGTGGGCCGGTAAAAAAGCCGGAAGCCATCAAACGTTCCTGATGGAATCGACCATGAAACAGTTAGAGAGCCATCATCCTCTACCGAAACACAATTCAAGGCAGGTACAGGCTGGGCACTAGCAATGGCAGGTGAAAGCAATAGCCCTGAAAATGCTAATAAAAACAGTAATATATTCAGTTTCAATTCAATCCTTCTCATATAACAAAGGTACAAAAAATAGATTCTTTGTTTATAAACTCGTTAAATACGCTTATATTATAAACAGTACTCACTGGAACTCTTTAAAATGATTCATCCTGATTTTTCCAGAATTATAAGTTTATGTCCGGAATACTGAAAAGTAAGGCCTTTCAGGACTAAATAATCATTGGTTTTGCAATTTTCTGTAAAATATATTTGGTATAAATTAGTAGTTTTCCTTTGCTATTTGTTAATACATTCATCTACCTTTGGCCACTTTTATGATTAATATCCGGGATGTTAATCGGTCACTATTTCACTTCTTAAAAACACTACAATGCATATGAAACATTTTTTCATTACAATTTTCTTTTTGAGCCTGTTCAGCTTTACCAGCATGGCACAGAGCGACGTACTAAGCCCAACGATTGTTGGAACAGGAACATTAATCGGGATTAGCCAGCCTTTAAAAGATATACCTGCTATCACAACTGCAGAGTATGAGGCTATGGAGGCAAAAGCCGCTCAGAAACTGCTTAACCCCAAACTTCGTACCCGCGAATTTCCTTTTGCCGAGACGGCTCTTCCCAAGGGCTCAGATAATGTATGGCAGAAGCAGATGGGAAAAACGGGTGTGGCCAGCGACCCTGTTGTAAATTTTCAGGGGCAGAATTCGCCTTACTTCCCACCAGACGAGAATGGTACTGCAGGTCCAAACCATTATATGCAAACTGTAAATACTACCTATGCCATTTATTCAAAAACCGGAACATTATTAGCAGGTCCAACCAATATGAACCAGCTTTTCGGAAGTGTTCCGGGCGCAAGCTGTAACGACGGTGACCCGATTATTCTGTATGATGAAATGGCTGACCGTTGGATGGCTGCAGAGTTCTCGCTTTGTCAGAATCCCGACAGGATGCTGATTGCTATCTCAGCTACCAACGACCCGACCGGAAGCTGGTATCAGTACTCTTTCAATATGAGTGGAATGCCTGACTATGAGAAGTTTGGCATCTGGCCCGATGGCTATTATATGGGAACCAACACCTCGAACGGAACCGATATTTATGTTTTTGAACGTGAAGTTATGCTTGCAGGAGGTACCAGTCCAAAAATGGTTTCTTTCGACAACCAGTGGAGACCAACATCAATTGATGGTTTTATGATGGTTCCGCCACTGGATAACGACGGCCCTGCAGCTCCTGCCGGATCACCAGGTATTTTTATCGCTTTCAACGATGATGCCATTGCCGGTGGCACCGATCAGCTCTGGCTGTATGAACTTGATGTTGACTGGACAACAACTGCCAACTCAACTTTTACCCGTGTTCAGCAAATTGATGTTGCCCCTTTCGATAGCAACTTCGGTAATAACTGGAACAATATTAAACAACCTAACACCAGTCAGGAACTCGATGCCATTCCGCAGGTAGTGATGAATGCTCCTCAGTACCGGAATTTTGGCTCTTACCAAACCATTGTCTGCTGCCACACGGTTGATGTTGATGCAACCGACCATGCCGGAGTACGCTGGTATGAATTGCGCAAAACCAGCGGCAACTGGACCATCAGGCAACAGGGGACTTACGCACCTGATGCGCATTCGCGCTGGATGGGAAGTATTGTAATGAATGGCAACAACGAAATAGGCCTTGGATATTCTATTTCAAGCACTTCCGTTTTCCCGGGAATAAGATACACCGGCCAGACTGCAGAAGAATATGCCAACGCAAGTGGTATTATGGATGCCCCTGAAGGTATAATCTGGGAAGGAACCGCTTCTCAAACCGGTGCTAACCGCTGGGGAGATTACTCATTGCTTTGTGTTGACCCCGCCGATGACGAAACTTTCTGGTACACCAATCAATATGCAGGTGGAGGTCAAAAAACCAGAATCGCCTCCTTCAACATTGGTCCCCTAGGCCCAAATACCAACTTTATTGCTGATAATACCCTGCCATGCCTAAACGAGACGGTTGAATTTACCGATCTTACAACCGGTAACCCAACTTCGTGGTCGTGGTCATTTTCGCCAAATACAGTAGTTTATACTGGTGGAACAAACAGTAGTTCTGCTGAGCCACAGGTTCAGTTTACTGCTTATGGAAATTACGATGTTACCCTTACAGCAACCAATGCCGGAGGAAGTATTGGAGAAACAAAGATTTCGTATATCTCTGTAAACGAAGCCAATGCCAATTTCACCGCATCACCGGTAAGTATCGTTGTGAATAACCCTACCACCTTTACTGATGCTTCAACCTGCGATGTAAATACATGGATGTGGGATTTTGGCGCAGATGCAAATCCGGCTACAGCCGATACACAGGGACCACATACCGTAACTTATTCAACCACAGGATTAAAAACAGTGAGCTTGACTGTTAATGGCAATGCTACTGCAACCAAAACGGACTATATAAATGTAATTGCCGATACGTTTGTAATGAATAACTCTTCAGTTACAACCTGTAGCGGAACATTTTTCGATCCGGGTGGAGAAGCCAACAACTACGGCAACAACCAGAGCTATACCATGGTATTTAATTCTGCCCTGCCAAATCATCAGATACGTCTGGATTTTGCCGAATTTAACCTCGAAGCCAGCACCAACTGCAGCAACGATTACATCACCATCCATAACGGTAAAACACCGTTTGCACCGGCATTGGGAAAATGGTGTGGAAACGATTCGCCCGGCCTTATAGTTTCTGATAACGCTACAGGCTCACTGACAGTCGTTTTCCGCAGTAACAGCAGTATCAATGCATCGGGTTGGATGGCAATTGTAAGCTGTATCAGCGCCGTTGCAAATCCGGTTGCACTGGATGCCGTTGAAGCTGGTGATGCACAGATTGATCTTAACTGGACTAAAAACGCAGCCAATGATAATGTAATGCTGGCATGGTCGGCTGATGGGACATTCGGTATGCCCGTTGCCGGAACAGCTTATAATGCAGGCGAATCCATCAGCGGCGGTGGTACAATAATTTATAATGGTGATGCACAAACCTATAACCATTCCGGCCTGAACGCTGCAACTACCTACTATTACAAAGCCTTCTCGGTGGATGCCGATCTGAATTATTCTGCCGGAATAACCGACAATGCCACTACGGCCTCTGCTCCTCCGACTTTATCAGTTACACCAGAGAGTCAAATAGTTTCTGATGCCATGGGTAGCACCGAATTTACTATTGTTTCCAATTCAGCCTGGACTGCCCAAAGCGATGCTTTCTGGTGCACAGTTACACCTTCGGGTAACGGTGATGGCACTATAACTGCCGATTATACTCAAAACCTTACTGCTTCTGAGCGCACTGCGATTGTTACTATTACTGTTGCCGGCCTCAACCCTGTAGAAGTAAGTGTAATCCAATCGGGTGCATTACCAACATTAGTGGTTGATCCGACTAGTTACAATGTTGGTGTTGCTGCAGGAATCGTTGAATTTATCATCACCTCAAATGCAGACTGGTCATGCAGTACAACTACAGACTGGGTTACCATCACCCCTTCAGGTTCAGGTATTGGAACCCTTTACGTTAATTACGAAGAAAACACGCTTGCATCAGCCCGTACAGCTGAAATTACGGTTACCGTTGCCGGACTCAATCCGGTAACAGTTTCGCTAAACCAGGCTGCTGCTGAAGCTTACCTTGCCATAGAGCCACTGTTGATACAGGTTTCAGCCGATGCCGGAATTGCTGAATTGCTGATTTCAACCAATACCAACTGGACAGTTGGCGAGAATGCAGACTGGCTCAGCGCCCCTGCTTCAGGAAGTGGAACCGCGATTATACAACTCACTTATGAGCAAAACCAGGCAATTACAATGCGCGAGACGGTCGTAACGATTGCCGGAAGCAGCCTTTCGGCAGATGCAACATTACAACAGGCGGGAGCTGAACCTATGGTTTCGGTGAGCCCCGAAAACCTGGATGTGATGTATCTGGCCGGAAGTGTTAATTTTGGTATAACTTCAAATACCGACTGGACGGCTACAGCCGATTCAACATGGCTTACTGTAACGCCTTCGGGCAGTATGTCGGGAACACTGGTTGCAAACTATCTGCAGAATCCGTATTATGCCGAGCGGGTTTCTACCATTTCGGTGATGGTCGCCGGTAAAGAACCACAAAAAGTAACGCTTACCCAATCAAGTTCAGAACTTTCCATCGAAGAATCTGATAATCAGGGGCTGCGGATTTTCCCCAACCCAACCAAAGGATTGTTTGTGCTGGAGGTTGACAAAGCAAAATATCCAGCCATGGAAGTACAGCTTACCGACCTTAACGGCCATAGTGTGATGAGTAGAAACTGCAGTGGTGAAGACCGGTATATCTTTGATGTAAACAACCTTAAACAAGGCACCTATTCCATAAGAATAAAAACTGACAACAACCTGATAACCAGAAAGATTGTAATTATCAGGTAAATCTGAATAAAATTCTATCAAATGGGGATGGTTTACAGAATCATCCCCATTTTTTGATTTATTTGAATGAACGATTTCTTTTTCAACCATTAAGGGCAATAAATATCTTTTTATACCTTTGCCCAGCATTTCGGGAAAACCCTGAAACCAAAATCTTGTTTTTATTTTACTGATAGCCTATTACTTGACTGCCTTCCAACAAGGGCATGATTTGTTTTAACATCAATAAACCTAAAATATATTGCAATCATGAAAAAGGATAAGCAGGTTTTCGACCTGATCAAAGAGGAAAAAGAGCGCCAGATGATGGGCATCGAACTTATTGCCTCTGAAAACTTTGTCAGTCAGCAGGTGCTGGATGCTATGGGATCGGTACTTACCAACAAATACGCTGAAGGATATCCCGGGAAGCGCTATTATGGCGGCTGCCAGATTGTTGACCAGACCGAGCAGTTGGCCATTGACCGCGCCAAGGCGCTTTTCGGAGCCGAGTGGGCCAATGTTCAGCCACACTCAGGAGCCCAGGCCAATATGGCGGTGCTTATGGCTGTGCTGAAACCCGGGGATACCTTTATGGGCCTCAACCTGGCACATGGCGGACACCTTTCACATGGTTCACCGGTTAATTCATCAGGTATCCTTTACAATCCTGTTGCCTATGGCGTGGAAGAGGAAACCGGAATGGTGAATTACGATAAGATGGAAGCTGCTGCACTCGAAACAAAGCCAAAACTGATTATTGCCGGTGCATCGGCCTATTCGCGCGACTGGGATTACAAACG
>DINP01000104.1 GCA_002426025.1 Bacteroidales bacterium UBA5537
ATTGAAAGCAACCCATCCGGTTGCTTTTACTGAGACTGCGTTGGCGAACCAATAACTGGAAAGCACCGTCCGGGAAATTGAAAGCAACCCATCCGGTTGCTTTTACTGAGACTGGCGGATTAAGCCAGCAAGCAAAGCCATGGTCAGTATTGAAAGCAACCCATCCGGTTGCTTTTACTGAGACACTAGATGATCTACCAGGGCTTCCTCCGCTAAATATTGAAAGCAACCCATCCGGTTGCTTTTACTGAGACCCAAAGCCCTTTTCGGGAAAATACTGGGAAACGACATTGAAAGCAACCCATCCGGTTGCTTTTACTGAGACTCAACGGGACCACCTCCTGGAGGGATAACTGGGCCACCAGATTGAAAGCAACCCATCCGGTTGCTTATACTGAGACTTGTTACCAACCCGCGATAGATAGATGTTGCCCATTGAGTTATTGAAAGCAACCCATCCGGTTGCTTTTACTGAGACGAGAACCTAATACAAGGATAATTAAAAGTATCATTGAAAGCAACCATAACAGTTGCTTTCAATCTGTTTCGGTGGTTAAGCTTGTCTGCTTGTGCAAACCGGGGACGGAGTCAAAACTGCGGTGGTTGAGCGATTCCGATACTATCGGAACGAAACCACCCATACCTGGCATTAAAAACAACCAACCCAACAGCACAAATATTTCTTTCGATACGTAAATAATTACTTTTCTATTGTAAAACCCCAATTAACTCAATATCTTTATCTTATAATAACCTTAAACCCATTTAAAAATGAAAACCGTCCGATTGATCATTTCGTTTTTTGTCGGCCTGCTTCTGGCGGGCGGTATATTTTACTACTATCACTATAACTTTGTAGAAACTTTACGTTTATCAGAAATCATAGGCAACACAGGAAACCCGATTGAAGATATGCTTACAGATGTTTTTGATTTTGATACCGGGCTAACACGTCACGATCTGAAACAGATTGAGAAACGCAAGGATTATTGGATGAAGCGGGTGGGAGAATTAGACCAGATTTCCGATCCCGATCAACAGGCAGAAGCATGGGCAAGGCTATACAACGAAATGGGGGAAGACAAATCAATGAGAAAGCTCAGGGACAAGGTTTTTGAGAAGAGCAGTAAACTTGGCATGATGGTGCTTGATGCCTTGCTTTAAAAGCTGCATTTACCACTCCTGAAAGGTAAATTAGTTGCCGGAATATCTAATTCATGGGTATGGTATCAAACACAAAAGGCAGGGAGAGTGTATTGTTAATCTGTAACCTGCCAACACATTTATAGTTTGGCAAGGTTAAAATATTCTCCCGGCTAAGGTATGGAGTAAAGTACGGCATAATGAAGTCCACATCATTGATGCCCGGCCTGAAAAAGATGGTGCTTCCGACGTTCCCCAGCACCGATTGCATCATTTGCCCACTCAACTGACCCAGAGTCTGGTTTGCCAATACCAGGCTAAGCCGGTACTTTCTGGCTTCCGACATGGCATACATCACCGACTGGGCCATGAAATTCTGGAATTCATCTACAAAAAGGGTAAAATCATTGCGCTTTTCTTCAGGAATGTTCTCCCGTGAGAAAGCTGCATTGATAATTCTTGACAAGACAACTGTGCCTAAAATATTGACCCCGATTTTACCAATTTTCCCTTTGGGAAGGGATACGAGCAGGATTTTATTATTGTCAATTATCTCCCTGAAATTAATGTTGCTTTTTTGCGTAACCACGATGGGTTTTATGTATTCATTAATCAGCAACTGGTTTAGTTTGCTCACAATGTAGGGCGATACATTCATCAATGACATTTCACCATTGGCTTTTAATGCGGTCTCTCTCCAGAAATCAACCACTTCGCGGTCCTTACATTTTGATAACAATTCTTCTCTGAATGATGTATTTTGAAATACACTGGCAATATCACCAATTGAACCCAGGTTATCGGCATCGTCCATCAAGAGAAGCAAAGCGTTTTTCATGAACAATTCAAAGATTGGGCCCATGGTCATGGATTCGTATTCCTGACGAAAAAAGTTAAACAAATCATCAATCAGAAAGCTCTTTTCCTGCGGATTCTCTTTATTGTATTCAAGCAGGTTTATCCTGACCTTGTTCTTTATATTCCCGGGCTCAATAAGTATAATATCTTTTTTCCGTTTATCCGGAATATTATTCAGCAGTTTTTTATGTAAGTCGCCGTGTGGGTCAATCACACAAACCCCATTCCCCGCATTTATTCTGTCCATAATCATTGAGTACAGGACAGTAGTTTTACCGGTTCCGGTCTGGCCAAGCATGTAAAGGTGCTTTCGCAGATCTTCCACACTGATTTTTACCGGCATCTCGATACCGTTGCTCTTTATTTTTCCGGCCAGTACTCCTTTTTCATTCATATTTTCAGGAATATACCCAAATGCAGGTTGAAGGTATCTGATACCTGAAATTGCGGCCGATGAGGGATAAGGAAATTTAAATATACCGGCAACCGTGCTCAGAGGATAAAGATGGCTCCAGCCAGGACGCTCATTGTCTTTACCACGTACTTTTAATATATCCTCACTACTGAAGCTGATCTGAGTCGTTTTTACATTTGATTCATGCCCGAAAAATGAAGTTGTTATAGCCGATAGCAGATTCTCCCCTATTCTCTTTGATTTCTGAGCCGCAAAAACTTCTACCTTAAAACATTTGGAAGGTGCATTCAAGTAGGCTGTTATGCTTTGAGTGACTTTTTCTTTTTCAATATCCGTAAGATTATACAACCTGATATCTTCCTCCAAATCCCTTAACCAGTCAATTTCCTCACGCTTCAGTTTGACTGGTGAAACAACGATTTCAACCATGGCATCTTTTTTCTGAAGAAACAACTGTTCGCAGAAATCATCCGTTCGGAGGTTGGGTTTTGGCAAATAGGGCAGCGTTCCCTCATCTTCTGCCACTGCCTTTGTAGCTGGCCTGAAACCAATTCCGGAACGATGAAATGAAGTACAAGGGATTATTTCAGGGCTAAACTCAACAAAGCTTTCAGGAATAAATGGGACTAATATGTTTTTCAGTTCTTTTTCATCCGTAACAGGGGAAAAGGAATAGATTGTTCTGCCTGGTTCTTTTTTTGACTGCATAATCAGGTTAAACTCTGCCTGTATTTCCCTATAACGTAGCATCGCCTCATCGTAAGCCTGCGATTTAAATTCGATTACCAATACCGGTCTGATGTATTCATCGCCCGGATCAGACAGATACCTCAACCGCAAGGTAAGTCCCGAATCATAAAAGGTGAGTGAATTTAAAAGGTTGTTGTGCCACTCGTAGGCCAGGTGGCTCAGGTATTCCGTTTCGTACTTATTCTCAAACGAAGCGCTTGCCACGGCATTCAATCTGAAGGCAAAGTATCCACTATCAGGATTGTCGCTTTTTGATGTAAAAAACAGGAACGGCAATGGCGCTGATTTATTTGATGCTGAATTAGTCAGGTTTAGCAGTTTTCTTTTTTGATTGGATTGCTGAATGGCGCTTTCAATCTGCAGGAACAAACGACCGGGATTAATGGTCGGTTTTGCAAAATAATCGTGCGCACCCAGTCTGATGCATTCAGAAACCAGTTGAAAATCATCGGTTTTTGCTGTCAAAATAACCACGGGCATGCATTCGTCCATTTCTTTGATTTTCAACAAGCCCTCTAACCCCTGCATTTTATCGTCAGCAAATGTCAATCCAAGGATCACCGCTTCAATGCTTCCGGGATAAAGCCCGAGCTTCTTCAACCCATCCTCAACACTGGGCGAATTGGTAAGATTAAAATCATACTTCAGTGCAGATTTTTCAAGAATGGGCTGCCATCTCGAAAATTTATCATCTATCATAAGGATTTCACGCATGATTTTATAGGTATAAGATGAGTAAGACAGCTGTTTTGAATAGGTTAAATTCCTTGCATCTGATCTGTATTTTTCACTCTAAAATTAAATTACCAATAAGTAGTAAAAATAAAGAAAAAGTACAGATGAAACAACCTTGCTCAATACCACCTGTTTTTGATTACTAAATTTTTACCTTTACCTGAAAAATCCACCCATGACCATAAAATTTTCTAAAAGGCTTAACGAGGCAATAGCTAAAGGGGCAGCCGGTCTTAGCCCTGAACGGCCAAAGATCAGGTTGAGTGGCATATATAATGGATTTCTGGTGTACCTTGAGAAGCCTAATCGTGACGGGAACAGGACGATAGAATATACTTACGAAAAAGTAGGAATTGATAAAGAAGGGATTTTCTGGCTTTATGTGGAAGAGTTGGGTGGTTTTCGAACACCTCCGGCGGATAATTAAGGTTTCAATGTCAGCATTCAAATATCTCTTTCGGTCTCGTATGCATAATTACAGCAAATCCGTAAATTCGCCTTCACCATACAATCCCACAACCGATGAAACAGCAGATTCTGCTTATTGATGACGATATCACTTACTGCAAAACTTTTGAGCGTTCGGCAAGATCAGCAGCGTTTGAATTGGTTTATGCACATAACCTCTTAGAAGGTATTGGAATGTTAGATGAAAACCGCCAGATAGTAGCAGTGGTGCTTGATGGTCATAGTTTTTTGCAGCCTGATCAGTCCGGTGGCCCCAAAGCCAATTTTGTATATCATGCTTTACATGCACTTGATGATATGGAGCGGGAACAGCAACGGATCATTCCCCGTTGTGTGAATACCGAAAGCCCCACTGAGTTCAGAGAAGAGCTTCAGGGACTGGTACAGGTATTTGACAAACGTGGCGATGACAGCTTTCTGTTCCGATGGCTGAGAAAAGCTATTGCTGCACTTCCTGAAACCCGGATAAGGGAAGAATACAAGGATATTTTTGAACATACCAACAGTGTTTTCACCCATCAGGAAGAGAACGAACTGATTGGTCTGATTCTTTTTGCCGAAACTTATACAGCTCAGGATATTCCAGGCAATCTTGCTGTTTTGCGTAGGCTGCTGGAGAAACTAACCGATGCCTGTGCTTTGAAATTACTTAATGAAGACCCCCGCAGCTATGCATCCAAAATGGGGGTATCGGTAAAACCGGTATTCGATACTTTGTATAGCCGTAAGATATTACCCCGTCAGATAGTAAAACAGGTACACTACCTCTACGCCTATTGCAGCGAATTTGGAACCCATATCTACCGGTCTCAGAATCCACCCTATAATCCGGATGTTTATGCTTTCAGGCGCAATCTAAACAGTTTTCTTGAAGTGCTCGGTTACTGTTCTGAGCTTTTTAACAGAAAAAGGTAGAACTAATGAAGTAGCAACCGTTTAACAGTTTTTAGTTTCCGATCGGATGTGTTCTTGATTTTTTGAACTTTTTACAATTTATTGCCAATCGGTTCAGTTTTAAATTAAGTTACATATGCCATCAATTTTTAACTACCTGCATTTCAGCAACCCTACCCAAGGGCAGAGTATCGCTTTAAAAGCAATGGAAATATTTGTGCATAATGATGACCCTTACGATTTCCTTATTCTGACCGGTGCCGCCGGCACAGGAAAAACTTCGGTTACTTCGGCCCTGATCGGCTATCTCAATCACAAAAATATACCCTATAAAATTGCCGCACCAACCGGCAGGGCAGCCAGGATATTGGGACGAAAGGCGCGGACTACTGCATCCACCATTCATTCCCTGATTTATACGCCAAAAGCCGATGCGAACTCGGGTAAAGTTTCATTTAAACTGAAATCGGGCTATAATAGTTCGCCAACTATTTATATTATTGACGAAGCATCTATGATCCCAAGAGAAGCGGGCACTGAAAACGCCTTATTCGAGACAGAAAGAGGACTGATCTTCGACCTGGTAGAATATATAATGAAAGCGAACATCAATAATAAGATCATATTTCTTGGCGACCATTACCAATTACCGCCTATAGGCGAAAGCCAATCTTATGCTCTGAATGAGCAATTTTTGGAGGAAACCTTTAATCTGAAGGGGTTATCATTTACCCTTTCCGAAGTTAAACGGCAGGAAGACGGCAGTTATATATTGCAGAATGCTACAGAAATCAGGCAAGCTATTGATAATAAAAAGGCTACATTTCCAATCAAAGGAAATCAGAACCGGAATATATACGCTGCTGCAGATAATTACGTGGAAAATTCACAGGAAAACGGCCCCGAAAATGCAGTTGCCATCGGCGTATCGAACAAAGCAAACAGCTTTTTCAACGAACTAATCAGGCAAAGGATTTTTGGGAGAGCAAAAAAAGTTTTGGAAGTGGGCGATCTTATGATGGTTACCCAAAACTGGATGCGGAATGGGGTGCAGTTGTACAATGGTGACCATGTGCAGATAATGGCCATTGACTGGGACCTTCAGGAACAGGTGGCCGGTTTGCATTTTGTAGCTGTAAGGGTTAGGTTGCTTTTTTCTGAAACAGATACTGAAATTGATGACTATACGGTGATTGAATCCATTCTGGTGCCCGGTGGCAGAATTGGCCCACAACTTGAGAATGAATTGCGCAGACAGCGGTACATTAAGAACAAGCTATTCAGGGAATCGGAAATGCCCGGTGACGATCGTTATGTAGGGGCACTCAGGCTTATGTATGGTCATGCCATCACCTGCAACAAAGCCCAGGGAGGTGAGTGGAAAAAAGTGTTTATCAACACATGGGGAATCCCCTCACTTAAGTGGCAGTACACCGCTGTTACAAGGGGGATAGAAGATATTGAAAAGTTCTGAGATTACGATTTTGCATCACTCAAATTCTGCAGATATATTACAAAACAGGCCGTCCTATTGAGGCCGGCCTGATAAGTAAAAGGAACAACATAGGTTAACTCAGCTCAACAGCCCCACCCCAAATGGTGTCGGACACCTGTTCTTTAGTTTCCACAGCACCGATTGCTGAAGAAGAGATCAGAAAAACAAAAATCTGCACTGATTTTCCACTCCATTCAGCAGGCATTTCAAGCTGTATGCCACCGTCTGCACGGCGGGCTACCTGAGAGAACAAAAGCGATTTGTTCACCTCCTCATTGTAAACACTCAGCATCATGGTATCATCCTGCAAAGCACCGCTGAGCATGGTATCACTGGTCCATTGCAGCACGAGATGTCCAGGCTCAGGACTTGTAGCAACGAGGTAGCTGATTCCGGGCAGGTTGCCTCTGCTGATCATTGCTTTTGCATAATCGATGGTGAGATCGGGGAATACGCCCTTGATGGCGTTTGAGAGATTGTACGACATAGCCGCATTGAATGTGGTTATGTCCGTAGCCCAGGGCCGAAACCCTATCCTTACAAGCTGGTTGTGTGCCTGAAGAAAGCGTACAACCATGCCAAACCTGTTGCGCTGATTCTGTTGGCGCTCAGTGTTGGGGTTTGATACATTGGCAGGTCGTATTTTCATAACGCCTGTCCCTTTCCAGGAGGAGCCAACTACATTGCCTACTGTCCCGGAGAAATTACCATGGATTCCTTGTCTGAAGGTTGCCATTTTGTTTGAGATTTAAGATTTATGTCTGCTACTCTTTTTCGCAGACAATAAGCCTCAGACAAATTTGAAGCAAAACCCTGTTCCTGAAAAAATTTGCGCCCCATTGCTTCCTTATGTCTATTTTTAATGTCACATGCGACTTTCTTCAGTATGACACGTGAAAGCAACCAGGTGCATTCGGGTGCATTCGAACCAAATACTGCCATTTTGCATTGCTTTATAATTGGAAGCGTGATTTTAACAGATGATGCTTTATAAAAAGTACAGGGTTGTATCAAAGCCCTACAGTATATAATTGGACTCTACAGGCAGGGAATAATGCAGGAGAAGTACCAGAGCTCCTATGCAGACTTAATACGGACTTAATATGGACTTAGTATGGAGAAAGACTAAAAGCCTTTTTGATAAAAAGCACTTGTGTTTTTGCAAAAAATCGTGTAGGTTTGTCAATAAGCAGATGCTGACTTTCAGCATTGATCAGGCTGCAGGCGTTTAAAAACAGTTCTCTATGCACAATGAGCTTCTGGTTCTGGACAGGATACTTTACACAGATTTAAGGCCTGTTCAGACTGAAACAAAAAGCGAAGCATGGTTTAAAACCCTGCTGGCGTCTACGGATGTCATAAAACCAGCTTTCCCTTTTACCTATCAGGTAACGTTTATAACAGCCCTTACCACCCGCAGCCGTTATTATAAAATGCTGACAGACAACGAATGTCATCATTATTACAATGAAATCAGCACCCTGATTCTGAATGCAGTAAGCAATGAAGCGCGCATATACAACACCGATAAAGCCTTGCAAAAGGTAATACAGGTAAAGCTTTCAGACACCTGCCGTGAAACAGCCGCAAACCATATTGATACGCAAATATGCACAAAAGGGCCAGGGACAAGCAACAGCAGTATAAAGGCATGGGAAAAGGCTTATATCTACCAATACCTTAAACTTCAGTTGATCTGCCTGTACCTGAATGTGCAACAGGCTCACAGAGATTTCCTGTTTGCTCCGCCGCTTACCGTTGATGATCTGTTTTTAAAATATTCGGGCAACTATTCAAACGAACAGGCCTGTATCACCGAAGCCCCAGCCGCATCCCAGCCACATATTCCTTTATTGCGGACAGGCAATATCACCGCTGCTGAAACAAAAACAAGAAAAATCCCCCCACTGGAAGATGCTTCAGGCTTCAATCCGGTTGTTAAGCAGCNNGTAGTGTATAAAATAATGATAGATTGCGGCTTTTTCAGAAAAACCGACCCGTTTAAAAAGAAACAGATCATGCATCATCACATCCGCACCTATCTCGACAAACGGTATCAGGTTGACCTGAAGGAGACTTATAAAAAACTAACTAAAGCGCATATAGAAGAAACCAAAATCAAGCTTCCCTGGCTTGACAGGATTAAACCCTAACATTAATCCGTGACTTGATTAATTTAATCCCTGCTTGTGGAGATATTTTAATCCCCTTTCAATTATTATTTATCTGATATACTGTTCCTTATACAGGGGATTTCATTTCACAGCCTCAATCCCTTTTCCGGCGAAGTAGTTTTGTACCATTCCGGAAGTACCGGGATGACTTTGGCGCCAACGTCCGTTTTCAACTTTTACCAGTGTAAAATGGATTCACAAGTTATTAACTCAACCTCAGAGACAAACAAAAACCTGCAAACCGAAAAATCAAATCAACAAGATTTATCCGCTCACCAGCATACCATACCAGGGTGGCCGGAGCTATTTCAACTATTTGATGAAACAGCTGCAGAGTGCAAACTACTTGCCAGGGCATTGAATTTGGTAAGAGAAAATATGCGTGATGCCAAAAAGCCTGAATGGCTTTCCAGCGGGGAAGTCATACAGATACTGCACATCAGCAAGCGTACCCTGCAGAACTACCGCAACGCCGGCATTATCACTTTCAAAAAACTTAAAGGGAAGATTTATTACCGTAGAAGTGACCTTATGACGCTACTAAATTCATAAATCAATACTGACTAACCATATGCAGATACTATGTGTGAACACATTGTTAATAAGTTTTATCTTATGTTACTATATATATTGCATTTTTATCTATGCAATTTAATATATTTGCCTTAAGGTTCCGGAGACAGATGAACCGGGTGCGGAAAAAATTCAGTTTACTGCGTTTATAGGATTCCGAAAGAAGCAGCCAAACACTGTAAATTAACCACTAAACAGACTGCCTATGTAATATGACATATTAGAGACAGTTTCCGGGGAAATGATTAACCGGTATTCGCAAAAAGTAAAAAACAAATTATTAACACCTTATCAATATGAAAAGAAGCAAAACAAACAATCCATCTCAAATGCAGTGGCCCGATAAGCTGACTGCACATGAAAAACCAAAAACAAATCAAAAAAATGAAAAACCACCATACACCTGAACTGAATGCGCTTACTTTTACCTGGCCTGAAAACAAGACTGCATTTTATTTTACTGAATACGAAATTGAGAAAAGCAAAAAACTACATTTCTCACAGTATCCAAACGATATTGAATCCTTGTTTCCGGGGATAAGCAAAGATGCCACCCGCAAGCTTTACACCACTTATGACTACAAAACCGAAGAAGGTAAAATTCTGAAAATTGATTTCAAAAACGAAAACACTAACCTTCTTAAAAGATTCTACAATAACCGGATTTTTTATTATTTTCGGAAATGCCGGAATCAGCTGGTTATGACTGATTTTGTCAAAGACAATCAGATATGGCTTCCCCTCCCCCTCCTTTCAAATACCCAATATGATGTTTACGAAAAATACACCCTGAAGGTACAATTCTGCCAGTTGAGCATGTATCCTGAGTTGCTTGTAAGTTATGACGGAGAATCAAAGGTCTTGAGAACTTCTGTTGCCGAATTGATACAAGATGTCAACCCGCAGCTGGTCAACCGGGTTTATTTTAACAACAGGCTATTCTACTACGACGAACTTGTTAAAAAAGGTTTTGACCGTTTTACTGAGGCCCGTCCGGTTTTAAACAAAGACATTGAAAAAGCCCTCGGTCATGCTTACTTACTCCCCCCCAAAGAAAACACCTATCTGAAACATTATCGGAAAATAAGGAGTTTTATAGATTCTCTTCTTGACAATGCCACATTTCGGGCATTGATTCCACTGCATTCAACCCAATTTCTTTCTGTTAATCCGGTAAAAGTCAGCAACACCAATCCTGGAAGCAATCAGCTTTTATTTGCCGGCAAACAAACTTCAGTGGTTCCCTATATGGGAATGCGTGATTTCGGCCCGTTTAAACCTCCCAAATGGAAAAATATACACCTGTTCTATATTTTCCATAAAGACAACCAGAACCTGACGACAGATCTGCATAGTATGTTATTCGAAGGTCAGGCCAACTATGGTGGGCTGAAGGCTTTTGCAAAAGTGAATCCCTTTGTACAGAAAAATTTCAGCATAAGCTTTTCCAATAAATTAAACCCGGTTCCCGAAATTGAGTACCAACTGCGTGAACGCACGTTCGAGCCAGATGTACGCTATATCGCCATCTATATTTCTCCCTGGGCAAAAACGGAACCTGACCAGGAAAAAAGAAAGATTTACTTCCATTTAAAAGAGTTGTTGCTGAAGCATAACATCACTTCACAGGCCATTGATGCTGAAAAAATAAGACACAGAAACGGGTACTTCCACTATAGCCTTACCAATATCGCCCTGGCCATGCTGGCTAAGCTTGACGGAATCCCATGGCGGCTTAACTCCCCTGTTAAAAACGAACTGATCATCGGCGTAGGAGCTTTCAAACATACCGACACCCAGGTCAATTACATCGGTAGTGCATTCAGTTTCGATAACAATGGCGGATTCAACAATTTTGAGTATTTTCTGAANNATTCACTTCTATAAAAAGATGAGTAACAAGGAGCTCCAGCCGATTGAAGATGCCCTGCAGCAACTGAATCTTGATATTCCTGTTTTTATTGTGAGCATCAACAAAACCGAATCAAAAAGCCTGATTGGATTCGACACTTCATGGCCCGGACTGATGCCCACTTCAGGCACTTATATCAATATCGGGCGGCATCAGTATCTGTTGTTTAACAATACCCGTTATAGCAAGCAGCCGATTAAAGAATCCGACGGCTTCCCGTTTCCTGTTAAACTAAGTATAGACTGCAATCAAAAACAGTTGCTGGAACAACACCAGATAAGCGGAGAACTGATCGAACAGGTATATCAGTTCAGCCGGCTGTATTACAAATCGGTTCGTCAGCAAGGCCTTCCTATCACCATCAAGTATCCGGAGATACTGGCCGGCATAGGGCCCAACTTTGTAAATGACGCCATCCCGGTATTCGGGAAGGATAATTTGTGGTTTTTGTAAAATGACTAAGCAAAGGAAACAGCAACAGCTTATCTAAAGCGTTTGCCTATTTTCATAATGAAAATACAAACCACCGAATTATTGTTTCTGAGGCAGTTTATACATGAAGCACAGGATATCCGCTTTCATCTATAATTGACTTTGACAAGGCAAAGTCTGTTGCCAGTGCATAACCGTTATAGAATGGCTCGACAGCCAGATATCTTTGGCTGTAAATCTCTTTCCCTGATTTATCAATATGAAACCATCCATCTTTGTCTCTGGCCGTTGCAAAATTTTTATGAAAAACGCCTAAATCAAGATATGATTCCCTGTTTATAAAGGAGCCTTCTGTATTTATATGCCTGTATAATCCATCCCTGGCTTTAACACATGCAATCCCATCTTTAAAATCACCGCAGTAAAAATGGTCAAGTTGGTAGATTCTCATCCCATCAAGGCTAATGTGAAAGTAGTTATTTTCGCAATCCCTCACCGGGCATAGATCTTCCTGAAAGTTTCCCGTCCAGAGGAATCTATGGGCGTAAGCCTGCTTGCCATTTGAATTGATATGAAACCACTTTCCTTCCCTGATTACAGCAGCTCTGTTGCAATAAAAACCAAAAGTTCGGGCATATCTGTCCTTGTAAATTGCGTTACCTGTTATATCAATATGGTAAGCCCCTGCTTTGTCCATGACCGGGGCCAGACCAGGTGCATGAAACTTAAGCACCTCTGTAAATTTTTGTTCGAAAACTGGTTTGCCTTCGTAAAGAAAATGGGTATTATCTGCTGATACTTCGATGTGATGCCAGTTCATTTTCGAAAGATTAATATTGTTTGCAACTGATTTAATTTTTCTTGTGTGTGAAAGGTAAAACCCGCCTTCATACATAGTTGAATATACTCTGAGGAGCTGCGCTCATAACTTTGACACATGGCGGCCATATTCAACGAAAGCAATGACAGGTCATCCATCAGGTAATCGGTGCAATTTTCTATCAGATATAAACTTCCTCTTTCAGGTAAAGCTTTAAAGCAATTACTGATTATAATTGCGGCCTTATCATCGTCCCAGTCGTGAATGATCCTTGCAAGGATAAGTGCTTCAGCTAAATCCGGAATTTCTTTGAAAAAATTGCCTGAAACCTTTATAACATCACCCATCTCAATGCCAGCCAAAACCTCTTCCAGATCAAACAACATGCAGACAGAGTGAGGGAAATTTAATTTAACCTGCCTGATAACGGTACCAAATCCGCCGCCAACATCCATAATTGACCTGTGAATACTGAAATCAACCAGAACAGGGATATCCTTGTAATCATCCACAGCATACTGCGACATTGCCAGGTGGTAGCTTCTCAATTTATCAGGATAATCATTCAGGTATTCAAAATATGGTTTATTGAACCGGCTTTCGAAAGCGCTTTTTCCGCTTTCAATCGAGGTATGAATGTGTTGCCAGGCATTCAAATGCTCTCCGGCCCAGTTGAGGCATGCATAATACAGGCCATCTGACCGGCATTCGCGAAGCAGGTCGCCTTTTTCTGTCAGTATATAAGTCCCTGTTTCTTCCGATATAATGTAAGCTGCATCGGTCAGGAATTTCATCAGGTGCATCAGTACTGAGCTATTCCAGTTGTTACTTTGGACAAGTTGACCGATACTTTTTTGTCCCTCGTAAATTTTATCAAAAAGCTTCAACCTGCAGGCCGCTGCCACAGCCAGGTATTTCCAATGTTCTGTGAACATTGATTTGAGCTCATTTTTCACGTTTCCCATCATCTCATTCGGTTAACCTTCGTTTCAATAATTTAATCTGGTGTTTTGTAATGCCACAAAAAAGAAGATAGTTCTCAATTCCGCCTTTTTCGTTTATAATATCCAGAACCAGATTTAGCCGCGAAAGCTTTACATCTACTTCACTTGCCAGGTAATCGGTATAAATTATTTCGAGTGGCGTATTGGCAAGCAAGTAAAGCATAGAAATAAAAATTCCTGTCCTATCCTTCCCTGCGAAGCAATGAATGGCTACACCACCGTTTTGCTCATTCAGAATTGCCTGCATGGCAGTTTTGATCCTATCGTTGCAGCCAATTGCAAAAAACCGATAAGCAATTTCCTCGTTTGTTCCTTCATGATGATTTAGTTTAAACCAGTCAGGTTGGTTCCATGGATCCAGTTGGGCTTTTACATATTTGAATTTGGAAAGTGTTTGAGCGGAATAGGGCATTTCTTCAATCTCTTTATCTGCTCTTAAATCAATTACTGTTTTGATCCCCTTTTCTGTTAACAAATCATCAAACCAGCTTTCATTTTGAAATATGGTCATGGTGGCAGTTCTGTAAATTCTTCCACTTTTTAGTCCCGGGTTGTGTAAGCTGATATCCCGAAAATTCCAGAGCAGATCCCTGTTGTAAATCCATTCACAAAACTGTTTTACCTCATTCAGCTTTTCATAAGGCACTAATGGTTGAATAGCTGAATAAAAGAAGTCAAGTAATTTTCTTTTCTGTTGATTTGCCTCAGGTAAAAACAACGTTCCGCTCAGGCTGTTAAAAGTTGCCTGTTCCTCTTTCGGCAGAATGTTTGGAATAAAATGCTTCGGCAGAAAGTTAAACCTGGTCTGCCCTTTTGCCAGATGATATAATTGAATGGCAACATGCAACGCAATGTTATAGTAATAATAAAATTGATATCCGTCGCTTCTGCGGTGCATTCCCGAGCTGCTCTCAAACTCATAAACGAACTTCCCGATCAGGTTATCAACCTGCTTATTTCCTGATTGCTGTTTTTTGATTCTGTTGCCATTTCTTACCAGCCGTTTGAGATAGGGCCCAATTTCAACCTTCGCTGCTGATCTCTCAAAAAGAATGGTGTTTGCAATGGTTGTGATTTCTGAACCCAGGTAATTTCTGTCAATTTCTGAAATGCTGGTGCAGATAGCGAATTCAATTTTTGGCTGTGATTCAAAATAAACGACCACTTTGCTTCGCAGTAGTACTTCACCGATATTTTTAACTTCATTTCTGAATTCTTTTTGCAATGCATCAATCAGGTATTTATTATCAAATTCTTCGTCAACCAGCAATTGAATATCAACGTCTGAATATGGGGTGGCTTCATTTCGTCCGAATGAACCGTAAAGAAGTGCAACGTCAATTCCTTTTACTTTTGGAAATAATTTCCTTAGTTGATCAATCGTTTCAAGCTGTTTCATATTGAGGCAGGTTTTCTCATGTTACAGGTTTTGCATAGTGGTCTGGTTTTATAGTTACTGACAAGTGCTTTGTATGTTTCACTTGCCATCACTTCTTCAATCGTGGTATCTGAAATGTTCCCGAAGTCACCTAACGATTGCCGCAAACTATCCGGAGCACAGCAAGGCGAAATTTTTCCTGTTGCTGAAATCCAGAGTTCTTTAGTCAGAAACGGACATTCGTATTCTTTGTGAACTTCGCAGCCTTTTTCGAGCCGGATAGGAGTAAAATTCTCAAGAATTACTTTACCTCCGTTTGGTCTGCGAAACCTGTCCTGTACTTCAAAGGCCTGCTTCACATATACATTCCATTTACGGATGTTTTCACTACCGGCTTTCATTGAGAGCTGTTTGATTTCATCAAAGTGTGTCCAGAGATGATGACCTTTTACACGGTCAACGCCCAGTTGCGCAGCAAGCTTCACGATGTCGGCCAGCTCATGCATATTGTTCTGCATAAACGTTAGCTGAAATGAAATTCTGCAATAATAGCCTGTCAGGGCATAGTGTGAATCACGGTATGCGATGAGTTTCTTAACTTTTGCCAGGACCTGACTGAAGTTCAAACGCAGCATAATTTTCTCAGCTGTTCCGGCAGTTGCCCCATTCCAGCTAATCTTCACATCACTTGTGTTGGGTACAATCAATGCGGCCCACTCTTCAACCGGACGTATTGGGAATGTTCCATTGGTCGTAAGATTTATTCTGATGCCATATAGTTGTGAGAGTTCAAAAATTCGATCAATGCCTTTATAAAGGAGCGGTTCACCCATTGTGGAAGGTATAATCTCTTTTACTCCCATTTTTTGGGCTTGCCGGAAAATAGCTTCTACAGTATCAATCTTCATCAGCCTGCGTTTGATCCCTGTTTCTTTGAATAATTCAGGAATAAAGCGGCTATAGGGGCTGTGCTCTTCACACATCACACAGTTCAGGTTGCAATCTTCAGGATTTGTGTCCAGGGTTATCCTCCAAAGTTGTTCCGGCAATTCGAAGTGCTGATATATTGTCACCAGTTTGTTGCAATGATCAATGATATCCGGAACGTTTCCATCATCAGTGAATAAGTAACCCCTTTCTCCAAACTGTTTCATTATTCCGGGATTTTCTAACGCAAACTGCATTTGCTCTTTTAATGAAACAGCTTTGCCGTGTTCAAACAACAACCCATTCTCCTGATGCCGGACAAACTCCTTCATTCCACCAAAATCAGCAGTAATGACCGGCACCTTGCAGGCCTGGGCCTCATGAATTACAAGTGGTGAGTTCTCGGCCCAGATGCTTGGAACAACAATACAGTCCACTTTTGAAAACACGTCATTTGCCAGATTGTGATTGATGTATTCGCCGGCGAATTCTATTCTATTCACAGATGATGAAGCCATTTGCTTCAACGCATTCGTGCTTTGTCCGTTTTCCCGTCCGAAAACTTTAAGGGTAGCAATTCCGTCAATTTGTTTAAAAGCCTCAATCAAATGATTGATTCCTTTGGCGGGTATATGTGTTCCAATGTATCCGAAGGTGAATCCGGTTTTCTCTTTTGACTTACTGGTTTGTGTTAAATATTCCGTCGGGAAGCCGTAATCCAGAAATATGATTTTATTATCTGGTATCCCAAAATCTGCAATGTAACGGTTACGCAGATAGTTTGACGGGGCGATGAACATATCAACTTTTTCAACAATTGATTTAGTCTCAAGCATGCGTTGATGAATCCATGAACTCCAATGCTCAGTGTCCTGTTCCTGGTTAGCCTCATTGCCGCTGAAATAAACTTTGTAACAGTCGGTTGCGCATTTGCGGTCGTTCTGACCTGAGCACAACTGATAATTATTCTTCATTCCGATACTTCGGGTCAGGAATTGTCCTCTGGGACACATCAGCCAGAAGTCGTGAAGTGTAAAAACGATGGGAACATGTTGCTTGTTAAGTTCATCAACCAAACCCGTCGAGAGGTGATTCAGATGCCCGATGTGTGCAATATCCGGTTTGATTTCAGCAATGAGTTTCGCGAAATTATCATCCAGCACTTTGTGCCGGTAGCCGTCTTTGGCCTGGGGATTATTTACAATGTAGAAATTCAGATTGTCGTTTTCTTTCAGGTGGCGAATACTAAAATCGGGAGAATAAGGGTTCTCTTCCCTTGTAAAAACCGAGACCCTGTGTTGTTTTGCCAGTTCGTTGCAGACAGACTGGCTGTAAACTTCTGAACCGGCATTGTAGAATGGTGGGTAGCCATGAATGATTTTTAAAATGTGCATTGGACAAGTTTGATAAATGTAACTGAAAAGCGGAGGGGAGCACGATCTCTCCCCGACCATTATTTTTTGGGTTTAGGTGATGGCGGATTGTTACCCCTTCCATTACCAGATTTGATTCCTGTTTTGCCTGGTCCATTGACGGGCCGGGGCTTTGAAGGTTTTATCATTGTTTTGCTATTTTATTTATTTTGCCAGAAGTACTACGCTCTGGCTTACGCACCCTTTTTGTTTTGAATGGACTTTGGGAACAACCATTATTTATAGATAATCTGAAAGTCAGATGATTTCTCTTTTTTAAATAAATAATTTGGATGGTCGCACCAGAAACCCGTTACTATGAGATTTTTTTTAGCAATAAGAATTAAACAGGTTTCATCATCCTTTTCGACTCCTTTCTTTTTCAAAAATGAGGGCATAACAATAATCACATCTTTCTCGCATTTGGAGCAGTTGATATAAGGTAACACTTTATGCAGAATACTATCGTCAATGTTTCTGTTCCATTGGTTGAACAGAAAGTGATTTGTTCTTCTGTATTCTAGTAGTTGGCTATTCATTTTGCGGAATTTGACAATAAATATTCAATTTGCATGCCAGCTTATTTAGAATTTTCTATAACGCTGTATATCAAATGTATAATTGCTATTTATACTTTTGCCTAAAGAACTTATATTACCTATAGTTATTTTATTACCTTTGTATAATGAAAAATATTTACATCACCTGGCATTATACTACACATGGTGTGGCATACCTGAAACATATACTAAGCAGGTTTTATTTGAATGAAGAACTTCCTGACAAATTAGACTATTATAAATTGGATCAAGGCAAATTAAACGACGTGTTCAACGAACCAGTAAAAAATGGGTTTGTTTTTGATGAAATTATTTATCTAACCGCACCTCAGAAGACATTTGACAAGCTATCAAGCCGGCGGTTTATGTATAAAAGTACTATATTGGAAGATGCACTTGTAAAAGAAAAAGGATTGGTTACTTTATTCGAAAAGATTATTAAAGATGACAGAATATGTTATAATCTGGATAAAGAAATAGAATTTATCAGACAGAATTATCGTGAAAAAGAAGATGATTTTAAACAGGTTGTGTGGCGGAATATCCAGCATTATCCAATCTCAGAACAGGTTAAATGGTTAACTCAGTTTTCAAATTTCCCCACTGTCTATTCCGGTAAATTCAAAGTAGTTGAACTAAATGTAAATGACCTGAGAGAAGAAAGGCAGATATCAGAAGAAGTGAGTGGATGGTCACGTACTTATTTTTCAAAGAATAAAAATGCAAACCCAATCATCAATGTTTCTTTGGGAAGTACTGAAACACAAGTTGTCTGGCATATACTGGCAGAGGCAGGACAATTGCCTGGAAATACCACGTTCATAAAAACATATGACGATAAATGCGACGGTTTCGATGAACGTTTTAAAAAATTTTCAATTCAGCAGATTCCTACCAATCTTATATCTTCAATAGGCGCAGAGTTTAAAATTTATTTAGAAACCAAATCGCCCATTCGAGCTTTGGTAAATAAACAGATGGAATTCTTCCTGAAATCAGGTTTCTCGATTTTATTGATTGGAGAAAGGGGAATAGGGAAGTCAAGAATAGCTAGTGAAGCAAAGAAATCATTTGATATTAAGTCTCCTTTTATAGAAGCCAATTGTGCTTCTTTTGACGAAGATAGCAAGGCCGAAGCTGAATTGTTTGGCTATGAGAGAGGCACATTCACAGGAGCTATAACCGCAAAAAAAGGGCTGTTGGAAGAAGCTGATGAAGGGTTGCTGTTCCTGGATGAAATACACCATTTGTCCAAACTTGTTCAGGCGAAACTAATGAAAGCATTGCAAACTGATAAAGACAACAAGATGTCAATACGCAGGATGGGAAGCAATAAAGAGATAAAGGTTGAATGTAAGCTAATCTTCGCTTCTAATCACTGTATTAAGGAATTACGTAAGGATTTACTCCCTGATTTTTATGACAGGATCGTTCAGCATGTTGTTAATATCCCGCCTTTGCGTGAAACGCTGGAAGACAGATTATCAGATTGGGAAAGTGTCTGGAATGGGCTGAGATTTATCGGAAGCCCTGAGGTCCCCAAAAAACCGGAATTGATGCGTTGGATTAATAATCTTTCATTGTATGGGAACTACAGGGATTTGCAAAAAATAGCAATGTACTATAATGTTTTCAACCAGTTTGATGAAGATACCAAACGGATGCTAAGCGAAACGACCGCATTTCAGTATGCAAAGAATGAGTTCGAAAAATATCACTCAGCAGTTGTACAATCAGAAAACGAAAAATTCAATTTCAGCATCAATGTAACAACAAAGGAAATGATTGCTGATTATCTCTTTCATCTTCAAGAATGGGCAGTGTCAAAATTTAAAGGGAGAAAGCCTGCAATTGAACATTTAAAATATTTGGGTGATACCGTCACTGAAAAAACGTTTAATGACTGGAAAAATAAAAAAATGCTTCAGAAAAAAGCCAAAACAGCAGAATAATTTTGCAAAAGGCGCGTACAAATCACTTTGGGTTATTCCATAAAAATACAATACATTTGACAAAGATCAGGCCAATAACTTTCAGACAAATTCAAACGGAATTGTTTGGCAATGTTTTAATAATAAACCCGATAGCTGAATTCTTCTTAATAATTTAAAAAGGCGTAAACGCAATTAATGCAATAATCAAAAGTTGACTAAAACTAATTAGGATTCTATATGTTTGGAGAGAAATTAGTGTGTCCTCAATGCAGTTCTTCCGATCTTATGTATAACAAGAAGAAAAATGTATGGGTATGCGAGGATTGTAATTACACATTTTCAGAGAGCGAAAAGGTCATACTTAAAAGGGTCTTTATAAGCTACGGACGGGATGAGTACGCAGAATTAGCAGAAAAAATACACAACGATCTGAAAGCAAGAGGACATAGTGTATGGTTTGACAGAGAAAGATTAAAGGAAGGACAAGATTGGGAACAATATATTGAAGATGGCCTCAACTGGGTTTCACAGAGGGTGCTCATTAAACTGTGT
>DINP01000049.1 GCA_002426025.1 Bacteroidales bacterium UBA5537
ATAATCCACTCTCCATGTGGCGGTATCGGGAAAAGAATGATAAACATTTGTTTGTCCCTGCGCAATACTCAGGACAATATAAGCTGACAGCATCATGATAAGTTTTTTCATAAGATTTATTGCATAGTTGAATAAGAAAATATTTAGAATAACTCCTTTAGTAAGCCAGCGGCACGCTTGCTGCTATTTTTTTGAGTAGGATATTTTCAGTTTCCAGTTTCACTTTTGCAGGAAATAAAGCCAGAACCTGATCTGGAATCTGTTTTTTTAAAATTTGTCTTAAATCGAAGGTAAACTTTACCCACAATAAATAAGTAGATGTAAAATTAATGAAATTAATCTCTTTTCCATAAGATATGAGGAATTTTTTTCTCATCAACTGGCTAAGCTATATAGGGAAATGAACATAAGCCAGACTTACAGAATTATAACCTTATAAGATTTGACGACTATGCACTATAGCGGTATTAAATATTTTTAATCATTCCGGAAAGAGTCTGGTATTTTAGTCCAAATTCTGTGCGGTTAGGTGCCCGGTAGTTTTATATTCCCATTTCCATGATGAAAATTTCTTGCCATTAATAAGCAACTGAACTCCTTTTATTGCAACGAANNAATTCCTGTATCTGGCTTATTAGGATAGTGTCTGAATTAACGAGGATTGCCTGATCTGAGATAACTTTTAATTTGCCTTTCATTTTTTTACCAGCTTCTTTTATCTTGACTTTTGCACCGTCCTTGATAAAAATTGTCTTGTGGCTTTTGTAATTTTTGACTTCAAGCCCTGTTTTGTTTTGTGCAAATCCCAACAATGTTGCAAAGGTCAGGAAGATAGTAATTATGATTATTTGTTTCATGAATCTGATTTTTGGTAAGTGTGCATAAAGTCTTGAAATTCAGGTTTTTGAATTGGAGGATGGGATAAGATAACATCAGCATTGGATTTATGATTCGGGATTGCAATATTCGAATTGGTAGAATGAAGATTAATAGAGAAGATTCCTATTTCTATTTTACAATAATTAAGATAATCCTTAGTAGCTGATTAAAGTCTCACTTAATTTTAGCAACAGCATTATTAATAAGACATTTCCCCGAAATAAAGCCAATGGAATCTCCGTTCATATCCGTAGGGTTGTTTATCTTTGCACTTGAATTTAGATTTCATTATGATCACATTTGAAGAAGCACTTTCTATTATAAATGAGGTAACTGTAAAACCTTTGGCTGAACAGGTGCAGCTCTCAGATGCTGTTGGGCGGGTGCTTGCCGAAGATGTGTTTTCAGATGTTGAAATGCCGCCCTTTAACAAGGCTGCAGTTGATGGTTTTGCTTGCCGCCGGGCCGAATTGCCAGGTCCGTTTGAGATTCTTGAAGTAGTTCCAGCCGGGATTTTGCCAAAATTGCCGGTAGGGCAGGGGCAATGTTCCAAAATAATGACCGGGGCAATGGTTCCTGAAGGAGCCGATACCATGATCATGGTTGAGCTGACCGAGACCCTCGATGATGGAAGAATCCGTTTTATCGGTGAAAAAACCTCATCAAACATCGCCTGGCGTGCCGAAGATGTAAAAGAAGGCCAGATGGTTATGCAGCAAGGTTCATTGCTGAAACCACAGCACATTGCGATTCTTGCATCGGTTGGTTATGCCAATCCGAAGGTATTTCGCCGTCCGGTAATCGGCATTATTTCAACCGGCGACGAACTGGTTGAGCCCTGGCAGAAACCCGCTTTGGGTCAGATACGCAACAGCAATGCCCATCAACTGATGGCCCAGGCCATTGCATTTGGACTGCCCGTTGTATATATCGGAATTGCCGCCGACACGTCCGAAGGTACCCGCGAAACGATGGTGAAAGGATTTGAGCAAAGCGATATTCTACTGCTTACTGGTGGCGTTTCAATGGGCGATTTCGACTATGTGCCGGCTGTAATGCAGGAACTTGGCGTTGAAATCCTGTTTAAAAGCATTGCTGTGCAACCTGGAAGGCCAACCGTGTTTGGCACAAAGGAAGCGAAGTTTCTTTTCGGTCTGCCCGGTAACCCGGTATCTTCGTTTGTGCAGTTTGAGTTGCTGGTAAAGCAACTAGCAGGCAGGATGATGGGTTATAATTATCAGCCACCGATTGTAAAATTGCCCATGGCAGCTGACTACACCCGTAAAAAGGCTGAGCGTAAGTCATTTATGCCGGTAAAAATTAATCCGGAAGGAAAAATAGAACCCCTTGATTATCATGGTTCGGCGCATATTCATGCATATGAAGGAGCCAATGGGATTATGGCAATTGAAATCGGGGAAACTCATATAAATGCAGGAGAACTCAGGAATGTACGACAGCTTTGACAGACGGATAAACTATCTGCGGATTTCAGTAACCGACCGCTGTAACCTGCGCTGCGTGTATTGCATGCCCGAAGACGGCATCAAAATGCTGCAGCACACCGAAATTCTCTCTTTCGAGGAAATCGCTGAGGTTACCCGTGTTGCTGTTTCACTAGGCGTGGATAAAGTGAGGATAACCGGTGGCGAACCATTGGTAAGAAAGGGAATCGTTAGTCTGGTTGAAATGCTTGGAAAGATTGAGGGAATCAATGATCTTTCAATGACTACCAATGGCGTTTTATTGAAAAAGTATGCCGGATTATTGCGTGAAGCAGGTTTGCATCGTGTAAATGTAAGCCTCGATACCCTCGATACCGGAAGATTCCGGTTATTAACGCGGGGAGGCGAACTCAGTGAGGTGCTTGAAGGTATTCAGACTGCAAGTGATGCAGGGCTCACACCAATAAAGATCAACTGTGTGGTACAACAATCATCCGATGAGCCTGATGCCAGGCTGGTAGCAGAATATTGCCGTCAGCATAAGCTGGAGGTAAGGTTTATCCATCAGATGAATCTGACCGAGGGGCATTTTTCGGTTGTAGAAGGCGGCACTGGTGGCGATTGTAGTTCGTGCAACCGTCTGCGACTGACGGCCAACGGTAAACTTCTGCCTTGCCTTTTTGGTGAGCAGGAATATGATGTAAGAAAACTGGGGATCGAGAAGGCTATTCAACTCGCACTTGAAAACAAACCTGCCTGTGGGAGTTTAAATCTGAAAGGTGAGTTTTATAATATTGGAGGATAGGAAGGATTAAGAACTGGGTTCTGTTTTTCTTTGATTTTTACTAAGGTTAAAGACAAAGAGAAGGGGAGACCGGGGGACAAGGAGAAATTGAAACACACCTTAGAAAACGGTTCGACAATAGCTCACCACAATTGAAGCGAAGATGAGTTCTGGGTTCAAAATGGCGAGGGAGCGAAAAAGGGCGATAGGGCGAAGATGAGTTCAGGGTTTTGCGTTTTAGGTTCTGAGTTGCAGAATATCCGTGATTATCCGTTTTAATCTGTGTCATCTGTGTTCAAATAAAAGTGGCGAGGGAGCGAAAAAAGGCGATAGGGCGAAAGAGCGAAGATGAGTTTTGTGTTCAGCGTTCTGGGTTCGGAATATAGAAACAAGACACCAATTATTTACTTTTTACTTTAGACTTTTTACTTTGANNTTACTTTGAGCTTGATACCATGCAAATAAAACTTTCACATACCGACGACAAAGGCAAAGCCAATATGGTTGATGTGGGTGATAAGCCCATTCAGAAACGCACAGCCATTGCTTCAGGAAACATAAAACTGTCAACAGAAACCATCAGGCTAATCCGTGAAAACGAGATGAAAAAGGGCGATGTGCTGACCGTTGCCGAAATTGCCGGCATACAGGCTGCCAAGGAGACAAGCCGGCTGATACCGCTTTGTCATCCCTTGCAACTTACCAAAGTTGAGGTGAAAGCAACCTTAACCGATAAGGGAGTGGATGTTGTAGCCATGGCACGTTGCCTTGGGCAAACCGGTGTCGAAATGGAAGCGCTGACTGCCGTTAGTGTTGCTCTGCTTACGGTTTACGATATGTGCAAGGCTGTTGACAAACAAATGCTCATTGGCAATATCAGCCTGTTGGAGAAAAATAAAACGGATATTTAATAGAACTGCAGTGGCAAATTATTTATTAAAGTTAAAACCTTCAGTACCCCGGCGGTGGTTGTTTTTCATCGCGGCAGCGGTGTGGGGTTTTGCCGCCTACCGTGTTCTGATGCTAGCGCTAAAATTTGCTCCTGATGCGCCATTTCCGCTTTGGGAAGTCATTGTACTTGGCTTGCTTGGTTTTGCTGTCTTTTTTAACTTTGTATTTTTGCGCGTTAGCCGGAAATATATCCGCCGCATAGCCTGTATGAAACAGGAAAATCCCTGCTTTTTCGCATTTTTTGGATGGAAAAGCTACCTATTGATAGCCGTAATGGCATCAATGGGTATTCTATTTGCTCGTTTCCATCTGATGCCTATGTTTCTTCAGGGAATTTTTTATATTGCCCTTGGAGGATCGCTGCTAATGTCCGCTGTAATGTTTCTGAATGCTGGAATCCTTTACAGGGGAAAGCGCCCGGATGATTGTGATCAGCCGGTGTAATCATTAATCTGAAATTGTTTATTCATGGAAATTAAAGTAATATCGGTCAATATTTCTGAAAAAAAAGGAACGGTAAAAGTGCCTGTTGACCAGATTGAATTGAATGCCAACGGAGTTGAAAGCGATGCTCATGCCGGTAAATGGCACAGGCAGGTTAGTCTTTTGGGTACTGAAAGCTTCCGCAAATTTGAGAAGGAAGCCAAACGTCCTTTGAATTACGGAGAGTTTGCCGAAAACATTACCACCGAAGGAATTATCCTCTACGAAACCCATCCCCTCGACCGTTTTGTAATTGGCGATGCTTTGCTCGAAGTCACCCAGATAGGTAAAAAGTGCCATGGTGATAGCTGCGCTATTTACCGCGAAGTTGGCAATTGTGTAATGCCTAAGGAAGGTATTTTTTGCCGGGTATTGCACCCTGGTACTGTAATGGCCGGTGATATCATTGAATATCAGCCAAGAATATTCAAAGTAAGGGTAATTACATTGAGTGACAGGGCTTCGGTTGGAGAATACGAAGATAGAAGCGGCCCGCGTGTAGTGCAGTTGATGGAAGAGTTTTTTGCAGCCAATGGCTGGAAAGCAGAGATTGATCGGGTAGTTATTCCCGATGAACCAGCACAACTTCAGCAACGGATAAGTGAAGCCGAATCGGCAGATATTATCATTACAACCGGCGGAACCGGAATCGGCCCCCGCGATATTACCGTAGATGTGGTTAGGCAAATGCTCCAGAAAGAGATTCCGGGTATTATGGAACATATCCGTGTTAAATACGGGGCTGAAAAACCAAATGCATTGGTTAGCAGGGGCGTGGCTGGTGTTTTCGGAAGGTCGTTGGTCTATACATTACCGGGCAGTGTTCGGGCTGTAGAAGAGTACCTTTCCGAAATAACCAAAACCATCAGGCACAGTATTTTTATGCTGCATGGCCTCGACCTGCATTAGGCAGGTCTGATTATATAGAATATTTACCTTCCTGAGTTCATCTGGGCTCGCTTTTTCTGTTTAATTCCAGATATTTGAAGCCTGCATAAGCTATTACAGGATAAGAGTATTGTATATAAAATACTACAAAACAGCACATTAGAATTTATTATTTTACTGTCCTACTATTTGTCCTACCCTTTAATTTGCAAAGCCATTCAGCCAGAACATATATTTGTATAAATTCAATACAAGTACCGATGTTGATTCATGCTGACATAACTTTTATCAAAAATAGCAGCGAAGATGGGTTTGGTTTTGCCTGTATGAAAGCAGCCTATTTATTTGGTATTACTGGTCGCATGGACTATAACCATCAGGTGAAAATAGAGGCTGAAGGCCATCATGATAAAATGCAGGAGTTTATTTCCTGGATAAAAGAAAATATAAAAGACTCTGATATACTACAATATAACTCATCAAATAACTACAGCGGAAAATTTAAGGAATTTGATATTTACCGGCATTCCGTGTAACTAAAATGCAATTTTATAGCATTAAACACAACTAAATACCAAGGTATTATGAAAAATCTTTTCCAAATTTTAGCGATGCTGGCATTGTTTATTTCCATTGAATCATTTGGCCAGAAAACATGGACCGGAGCCACCAGCACCGCATGGAACACAGCAACCAACTGGTCGCCTGCCGGAATCCCAATCGCGACCGATAATGTTATCATACCATCGGCACCTGCCAATCAACCACTTGTGAGCGGAACGTTAACTCCTGTATGTAACAACCTGACAATTAACTCAGGAGCGACGCTCACAATCAATGGTACAACGTCGAGCAATGCTTTGCTGACAGCGTCTGGCAGTACCATTATTTACGGATCATTAAGCGTTGGAAGTGCTATAACACATTTTGGAACCCTTACGGTCAATAATATTACCTGGGCTTCGGGATCGTCCATGTCGGGTGCCATAAACGGGGGTGTCAATGTTTCGGGAAACTGGGAATTTGCAACTGGTTCGGCAGTAAGCATGGGCTATAGCACTGTAACCTTCACCGGGAGTGCAAATTCTAATATAACATCAAACAGTGCGAATAGTAATTTTTATGGTCTTACTATTAATAAAACAGGTGGTGCCAGTGTCAGTATAGTTTCTGCTTCAACTTCTTCCCTGACAATTAACGGAGCAATCAATATTGGGTCAGGTGCTGTTCTCAATGGTCAGGCTGATATTACAACCATTCTGAAAGGCAATCTTACGAACGCGGGTAATATTTATATGAACGCCGGAACCCTGAGCTTCGAACGGACCTCAGGAACTCAAAGTGTGCAAATCAATACCAACGACTATTTCAATTCATTAAATATCAACACAGGAGGAACTGTTTCTATCACTACGAGCTACTATATGCAACTTATGGGATCGCTTACGATACAGTCAGGTGTATTCAATCCGAATGGAAACCTTGTTGCTTTATGGGGTAACTGGACAAACAATGTTGGGCCGGATGCATTTGTTGAAGGAACAGGTACAGTGAGTTTCAACGGAGGTAATTATCACCAATACTGTACAGGGGAAACCTTCAATATTCTGGAAGTAAATAAGACTCTTGGCGGCGCATTGCGGGTAGCTGTTGGGACTGTTACCTGTGCACAATACGACTGGACTGCCGGAGCGGTTGATGTGGGAGTAAGCGGGACATTCACCGCACTTGACCTGGCAGATGATGGAATTCGAGGCAGCTTTTATGTGAATCCTGGCTGCACCATCAATCTTTATCAGGATGCCAGTCAATCTGGTGACCTCGGTGGAAACCTGACTTTTACCGATGGAGGCACCATCAATATTTATGGTGGGCTTGGGTCAGTGTGTCATTGGCCGGCGAATGCCAATGCTTCCATTACCATGAATGATGGAGAGCTTAACTTTGCCGACCGGGGAATTCTTATCCAAAATAATGCTACTTATACTTTTACGACAAATATCACCGGGGGCACAATAAAGACAGCAAAGGATTTTACCAACATCCGGACAGGCTTTGCTCTTACCGCCGGAACATTAGAAATGGTTGGCACCACCAATAACGTCTTAGCCTGTGCCCAGGGAAGTCTTTTCAATTTAAAAATAAACAAAGGGTCAACTGGTATGGTAACGTTGAATTCAAATGCCATTATCAATGGCCTGATAACGATTGAATCAGGAACTTTTCTTGCTAACGGAAAGGTAATAAGTGCAATGGGAGGCGTTACCGTAAACAATGGTGGTGTTTTGTGGATTGAAAATAGCGCTCAGCTTCAGATTGGCAATACGAAAAGCTTGTTGGTAAATGAAGGCGGGGCGTTCAGATCTATAGGCTTACCACTGTCCAGGAACCGTTTAACGCATTTTTCCGGGTACTTTGAAGTGCAGATTCATGGAACTATTGCGGCCATTCACACCATTTTCGAGTATAATTATGGCCTCAATGTCTGGGGCTCTGCTACTGTTGATCTATTGTACCCATTTGACTATTGCACCTTTCAAAATGGCACTGACAGGTTGCTTTTATTCGGCAATAATCAGGAACTTTTGATTAGAGGGGCCAGCTTTCCGACGGCAACAGCGGTCAACAATGTCTGGAAAAACAACGATGCAGGAAGGGTCAATTTCAAAGATGCAACCGGAGCCTTTACCGGGCCAGCTTACGAACTGGATCCATATAACCGTATTGACTGGTCAACCACCCAGCCCGGCCTCTGGACCGGCGCCATTTCAACCGATTGGAATATTGCAGGCAATTGGGACGACCTGTTGGTTCCTACTATAACTACCGATGTGGTAATTCCGGCTACTGCGCCCAATATGCCTATTGTGGGCAATGCAAATGCTGTTTGTAACTCATTGACAGTAAATGGGATGCTGACCATCGCAAACCGAACCCTTGAAACAGGAACAGCTATTATCAATGGTAATCTTTCAATGAACCATTATCTTGGTGTATTTAAGGTTAATGGTAATATCACCTGGAATTTAGGTTCAACCGCAAGTATTTCAGCAATGTCAACCATCCGGGTTAAAGGGGATTGGACTTATAACACCGGTGCGAATGTACAATTGACAAATGGCAGTGTTTACTTTGAAGGATTCACATTTACCAGAATTTATAATTACGACGACAATAGTTCCTTTAATGAGATTTACGTTACAAAAACAGAAAGCAGTAACCTAAGTTTCGATGCGGGTTCTACTTATCCGATTCGCGTTAAAAACTTTTATGTTGATTATAATTCAGAGTTTTATTCCAATGCTGCCCAAAACCTAAATGTAACCGGCAATTTCTATAGTTTCAGCACTACCCAACTTGTCAATGGAGCCATCGTATTTGAAGGCTCCAATCATATTTTTATCCCGCATCCTGATGCATTTTACCACGACATTATTTTTAACCAGAGCGGCACAGTAACCCTCAACCAGACCAACACCAATATGTTGGATGTAAGGGGCGATATCGTCATTAACTCAGGTATTTTTAATGCTGAAAACAGTATTATTAAACTTGGTGGCTCTTGGATTAACAATGTTGGCGAAAGCGCATTTAATGAAACCGGTAGCCGAGTCATTTTTAATGGTGTAACGCCCCAGTTCTGCTCAACTGAAGCGTTTAATATCCTCGAAATTGATAAATCTGTTGAATATTTTTATGACATGACAGGATCAAACATCTCCTGCCAGGTTTACGATTGGACGCAAGGAGGACTATGGATAGCAGGTGGTAGTAGTTTTTATGCTGCCGATCTTGCTGACAATGGAATTTATGGAAACTTTGTGCTGTGGAGTGATTTAATTGAACTGCANNTGGGGCAGTAATGCAAATGCCAGTCTTACTATGTATAACGGTGTTCTCGATTTTGTTGACCAGGCAATTTCGATATATGATCAAGCTCCATATAGCTTCACCTCTACCATCTCAGGTGGTATTATCCGCTCGCAAAAAGGGTTTATAGCGCAATCTGCCGGTTTTAATCCCACGGGTGGTACAGTTGAGATTTATGGCAACCAGAATAGTCTTGTAGCTGCTGAGAATGGGGCCGCGTTTTACAATCTTATAATGAATAAATCTCCTCTCCCGGTTGTCAGTTATCTTCATAATACATTGGTAAACAAATTATTAAGTATCAATAGCGGAACTGTAATTGTTCCTTTTGGAAATACGCTTGGATGCGCAAATATCGCGATCAATGAAGGGGGAGACCTCAGGGTATCAAATTCTGTTGTTAAATTGAAAAATGGTGGAACATTCAATGTTAACTACGGCGGCTATTTTTATACCGAAGGTTACGATGGGGCACTTTCAACATTTACAGGTATAACGCCTGCAGACCGCTATTTGTTTCAGGTTAATTCGGGCGGTTGGATGTCTGCCAATTATACAGTTTTTGAAAACATGGGCGGTCAGGGAATCTTCATTGCTCCGGGGGCAATACTCAACCTGTCCGACGCTTTCAATAACTGCGAATTCCGCATGGGCTTATCTGGCCCAAACCCTCTGCTAACCATCAATAATAGCCAGGATGTGAATATCGAAAATGCCATATTTCCTGCCAATAGCTGGGGAGGGCAGTATAACGTCAGAAAAAGTATGGATGCTGGTAGCGTAACTTTTATAAACGCCGGCGGACAATTTGCTGGAGAATCTTTTGAAGATGACCCATTCAACCGCATTCACTGGGGCATACCCAAGCAGCTCAATCTCACCCTATTTTTGGAAGGACTGTATAACGGGCCGAATTCCATGCGACAGGCCAATGATGAAAACGGCCCTCATTATGGTGCCGGAATTGCCGATGAAATCAGGGTAGAGTTCAGGAGTGGATTAGATTATTATGAAATGGAATATTTTGTTGATCATGTTCTTTTAGGAACCAACGGGCAGGCTTCAATTGATCTGCCAGCGTTCCTGTCAGGTGATTATTATATCACCATCCGACACCGTAACAGCATAGAAACAACTACCCCTGTGCCGGTATCTTTTGCTCCTGGTGTTATAAATTATAGTTTTGATGGGCCAGCAAAAGCCTATGGTGGCAATCTGCTGCAGATGATTACCGGACAGTATGTAATCTACGGCGGCGATGTTAACCAGGATGGCTATGTTGATACCGGCGATATGACTCCAGTGGATAATGGTTCGGCCAATTTTGAATCGGGTTATCTTCCCACNNAACGCCATAAAAAAAATCTGGCAATCTGCCGGTTATACAATAAAACAGAAACCCTTCAATGGAGCATAGTGCTATCAGTGAAGGGCTTTCTGCTTTGTATTGCGAGTTGAATAGTAGGGTGTTATAAGACAGACTACTATTGCTTAAGGAGTATGATTTATCAGAAAATTGCTCATTTTTTGTTTGGTCAAAGCAAAAGTAAAGGTTAGATTGAGGAGAGTTTAATTCTGCTCAATGAACAGTAAAACAGCACATTGAAAATTATTTTTGTACTGTCCTACCATTTGTCCTACCCTATAGTTTGCAAAGCCGTAAAGCCTTGTCATACATTTGTCTGAATTCAATACAAGACCCCGATGTTGATTCATGCAGACATAACTTTTATCAAAAATAGCGCTGAAGATGGCTTTGGTTTTGCCTGTATGAAAGCAGCCTATTTATTTGGTATTACCGGGCGCATGGACTATAACCATCAGGTGAAAATCCAGGCTGAAGGCCATCACGATAAAATACAGGAGTTTATTTCCTGGATAAAAGAAAATATAAAAGACTCTGATATACTACAATATAACTCCTCGAAAAACTACAGCGGAAAATTTAAGGAATTTGATATTTACAGGCACTCAACAGATTAAAATATAACAGCATTAATTGTTTCACATAAATTTTGAAAGTCATGAACTCAAAGTTTAGCCCATTATTGGTATTTTTCCTTGTGATTACTCTGACAAATTGTTTTAGCCAGACCATCGAAAAACCGACTGATAATAAACTTCAGCCCGAATATGGTTCCCTTGATTATTGGCAGATAAAGATGCAGGACAGGAATACCAATTTCAACACATTTAAGGAAGAATTTGAGAACTACTGGAAAGGGAAAACACCTCAAAAAGGCTCAGGGTATAAACAGGTGAGCAGATGGATAATACATCAGCAGGCTTATGCCAACCCCGATGGAACGCTGCGTATGCCAGCAGATGATATTGAACAGGCCTTAGGGTTTATGCAGCAAATGAGTTCGATGGCTGTTACAGGAAACTGGAATTATGCGGCCCCTTTTAACCCGGTTTATAACTCAGGTAATCCAACACTTGAAGTTGCCGGTATGGGACGCGTAACTGCTATCGGCTTTAGTCCGCACAATAATTATACAGTTTACGTAGGAGCCCCTCTGGGTGGTCTCTGGAGGTCAACTGACTTTGGGGTATCATGGACCAATATGAATACTGATGTGATTTCAGCACTTGGGGTTTCTGCCATAGCGGTTCACCCATCTGACCCTTCCATCCTATTTATAGGTACAGGAGATAGGGATGCAGAAAAAACATTGGGGCAAGGGATTTATAAATCATTGGATGGTGGACTTACCTGGACAGCAAAACCAATCTCTACAAGGCATGACAAAGCAGTGCACAAAATATATTTTCATCCATCTAACCCCGACATAATGACTATTTCGTCCAACTATGGCATTTATAAATCATTAGATGGAGGCGAAACCTGGCAAAAGAAACTGGCGGTTTATCTGATTGATTCAGAACAAAAGCCTGGCAGCCCATTTACAATTTACGCTGCCGGCAAGAACATCCTTTATAAATCAATTGATTTCGGAGATACCTGGACGACTGTGCTCACTGTACCTACACACCGCATAGCTATTGGAGTTACACCTGCAAACCCTAATAGGGTACTGCTTTTTACAACAAAAGATTCAAAGTTTTACAGAGTTTACCGCTCATCAAATTCAGGTGCAACTTTTGATACTATTTTTTCAACTGGTACGTCCCCGGGAGAAGGACAGGGAGGTTATAATCTGGATTTAGTCATTGACCCGAATAATGAAAACATAGTATATGCCGGCATGGTCAATTTCTATAAATCTGTTGATGGAGGAGCAACATTTGTAAACCAGGAAGCAGTTTACGCAGACGACCAGCATATTTTCGAGTTTCATCCGGTTACTCATCGCCTTTTTATAGGAAATGATTCAGGTATTTGGTACACCGATGATGGTAATAATTACACTTACTCAAGTAATGGGTTAAACATAACCACCTGTTACCGTATTGATGTATCGTCGCAGAATGCAACCCGGATTATTTCAGGAAACCAGGATGCTGCTACCTTCGTTACACTTAACGGAATAACATACCGATCCATCGGTGGCGACGGAATGACCTGTAAATTTGATTTTTCAGATGAAAACTATGTTTATGGAAGTGCTCAAAATGGGTACGTTGCAAGATCTATAAACGGGGGGGGAGTTAATGCTGCCTTTTCAGGAATAGCAGCAAATGGCAGTCATGGAATTGACCAGGAGGCAAACTTCCAATCAGCTTTCGCGATTAGTTCATTTAACCCCAATACCATGTATTATGGAGCACATGATGTTTGGAGAAGTTTTAATATTAAAGCAACAAATCCTGCCAGTGTGGTTTTTACTAAGATTTCTAACGATATTGCAGGGACAGACAGCCTACGAACAATTGAATACATGGAGCCGTCTAAGGCAAATCCAGATATACTATATGTTACCTATGACAATGGCAGAATGTTCCGTTCAGATAATGTGAACAGCGTTTCTCCAACATGGATTGAATTACCTCAACCCAATAGCTGGCGCGGTGTAAGATTTGAATCTCATCCAACGGATCCTAATATCGTGTATATGGTTAGGGGCAAATATGTTTATCGCTCAGCTAACAAAGGAGAATCCTGGACAAGTATTACCCAGGGCTTTCCCGATTTGGTTGCACTATCCATTATTTATATGAATGGATCAGATGAAGGATTATACGTTGGAACCACTGCAGGTGTTTATTACAAGGACAATACAATGACAAGCTGGATTCCGTTCAAATCAGGTTTGCCTCTTACACAGGTAAGGGATATGGCTATTCATTACGCGACTATTCCTGCACAACTTTTTGCCGGTACTTTTGGCCGTGGGGTTTGGAAGACATCCGTATTACCTTCCTACATCCCTGATCTGATAAGTGGAAACGGTATATCCTCCATAAATGGATGCCTGGTGAGTGCTTATAATAGTTTCACTACATCAAACTCCCAAACAACAATGGAGAGTTTTACCAACGGATATTATCTTTCTGTTGACCAGATTATAAACGACGAAGACTACTTAATTCAGGAGGAAGAGTTATCGCAGGCCCTTCCTTCAGCTTCATTCCAGTCAGAAATTATTTCTGTTGATGCGGCACATTTACTTCCATCGCTTCCTACTGGATCATACTATCTTGGATTTATGCTGGATAATGACAATAATATTCAGGAATCTAATGAAAATAATAATACGTGGGTAGCTCCTCAAATGGTTACTATTCCGGATAACCCTGCTGCACCTACCAATGTACAAGCCAGCGATGGAACGTTTTCCGACAAGATTTCCATTTCATGGGTAAACAATACAGGAGAGCAACTCTATTTCGCCGTTTTTAGGGCTGAATCAATTTTTGATCTGGCTCCTGACCAGATTAGTAGTTCATGGTCAACAGCATTGAGTTATGACGACTACTCTGTTGTGCCCGGACAAACCTATTACTACAGGATAAAAGCCTCCCGCTACCCTGATGGAGTAAGGCCTTCAGTACTAAGTGCTTACAATACCGGTCATACTGCATTATCAATACCGGTTGATGTAGAGGCAAGTGATGGTCAGTTTGGCGACAGAATTGAAATTAGCTGGCCTGCAGTTACCGGAGCTACCCATTACCGTGTTTACAGAAGCCTTACCCCTGTGGCAACTGAGCAGAATGTTATCAGCGGGCCAACCTGGATTTCTGGTAACTTCTTTTCTGACAATACTGCAGTTATAGGCAATATTTATTATTATTGGGTAAGAGCTGCAATGAATGAATTTGGTCAATACGCAACCGACTGGAGCGAAGCGAACACTGGTTATATAGGTTTTGTTTCAGCTCCCGATGCCAATGCCAGTGACGGTTCTTACACCGACAGGGTTGTGATAAGCTGGAATGCTATTGCTGGTGCGTCGCACTACAGACTCTATCGTGGAACGTTTTTTCACCCTTCGGCTTCAACAGCTATCAGCACTTGGCAGACCAGCAACAGCTTTACCGATTACACAGCCAGTACTGCGGTAAAATACTATTATTGGGTTCGGGCATCACAGGATGCGACAGGTACCATAGCCACTGGTTATGGTGCTGGTGATGCAGGATATCGGAATTTTGTCACACCTGCAGTTACTGCATCTGATGGAACCTCTGAACTATATACTACTGTAAGCTGGTCGGCTGTCACTGGTGCCTCATATTATAAGGTTTACAGAAGGGCAGGTATTATAGAGCCTTATACTGCAATTTCGAGCTGGACAACCAGGACCAGCCGGATGGATAATTCCGGTGTCCCGGGTTTGTTGTATGATTATACAGTAAAAGTGTCGAGCGATACCACTTATATTATAAGTGCAAATGCTACAGCAAATAGTGGATACCGACGAATTGCAGCCCCGGTGGTTACAGCAACGGTTGGTACAAATCAAAATATGGTTGGGATCAGTTGGGAGCCTGCAGAGGGTGCATCCTATTACCGGGTTCAAAGAAGCACTGTAGAGAACCCCTCTTCATATACAACCATTGCAAATTATAGCAACACCTTAAATTTTACCTATCAGGATTTTACTGCAGTGCCAAACCAGCGCTATAATTATAGGGTTAATGGTGCGGTGAATTCTTCAGGCTTAAGGGCCGGTTCGTACGGTTTGGATATTGGAATGGCGGGATCCTGCAGTAATCTGGTTGAAGAAGATGCAGGTATGAGATCGGTTAACCTGCATGGCACAACCCTCGATATTGGTTTTAGGTTGGCTAACTGGGGATATTTTAACCTGTCAGATTCCGTTTCAATTACTGTTTACCTCGAAAGCATACCGGCAAATGGCACGCCGGAGGTTATCCTTGGTACAAAAAAGATCCCTCCTCTCGCTGTGGATGAGTCTTATGATGTCGTTTTTTCTGCTGATGCGGGTAATATCCCCGGATTTGACTTTACGTATGGAAACTGGCAAATTGCCCTCAATCTTTCGTGCGACAATGGTACAGGCAATTGCGACAATAATGCTGATGATAACTACCTTATTTGGCAAACTCCTTTAGTAAACCATACCGATGCTATGCATGGTATTTATACAATCGGGAGTACCGCTTGTGATTTTGAGAGCCCTGCTTATGCAATTGAAGCATTGCATTCCAGAGGGATTTCAGATCCTGTTACTTTCTATCTCCTTCCTGAGGTGTTTACAGAACAACTTCAGATTAATACCATTTCAGGGGTTGGAACTGGTAAGCAAATTGTATTTACCCGTCACCCAGACTTTGCTGATACCGCTACCATTATTGCAATGCCTGCAGAAAACCGCAATTATACTATAAAACTGACAAATTGTTCTTACATTACTTTTGAGCAATTGCACCTGTCAACCCTTGGTGCTTCTGATTTTATGTACACGTATGGAAGGGTTGTGGATATCGGTCAGGGATGTAGCAACCTGATCTTCCGTAATAACAAAATCACTGGATTTTCTGATAACTCACACCCTGATGATGCAAACAGTGTTATTTATTCAAGCTATACAGGTAGCAGTAATCTGCTTATTGAAGGCAACAGGATAGAATCGGGGTACATTGGAATTAATATTTCAGGAAGTTCCTCTTCAACAAACTATATAAATAATCTTGTGATAAAAGATAATGTAATTTCCGGCTTCTTTTACAAAGGAATGTTTCTTTTTAATATAAATCACCTTGAAGTCACTCACAATAAAATATCTTCTGAGTGCATTGATAGCTGGGGATTTCTTGCAGGCATGCATTGTTCAAATATCCATAATGGATTTAATATCAGTAATAATGACATTCGGATATCTGGAATCAATCAGGTTAATTATGGGATGTCTCTTACTGATCTTAATATGGATGGCACGCAAAATGGGATTATCTCTAATAATCTTGTTTCCATTGATTCTTACCAGGCTAATAACTATGGACTTAGCCTTTATAAGATCAACAATACCAGCTTATTGCACAATACTGTTCATATATACGGAACCGCCGGTAATTTTTCAGTTGCAATGATTCTTCAGGGCGGAACAGATGAATTTGAGTATAGCAATACCTTTTATAATAACAACGTGGTAAGTAGCCTTAATGGTTACAGCCTTGCGGTGTTCGATTTTGCTGAAAATCCTGATTTTATTGCTAATATGGACTACAACAACTACCTTACAACGGGTTCTGATTTGTTTTTGATTGACGACGTACCGTATAACAATTTACAAGCATGGAGAGCGCTTTCGGGCAAAGATTCCCACTCTGTTTCAATAGATCCCGGCTTTGTAAGCAATACCGACCTGCACTGTACAAACATTGCTTTCGATAATAAAGGAACTCCATGTCAGGTTACGCTTGATATTGATAATGAGCCCCGTTCACTTACAACGCCTGACATTGGAGCCGACGAATTCCCGAATGTGCCGACGCAAAAGAACCTTACGTTACAATTATTCCTTGAAGGGCTATATAATGGGTCAGGCACTATGCGGCAGTCATACGATGAAAACGGCCCGCACTTTGGCACCGGCATAGCCGATCAGCTGGTTATTGAATTGCGGTCTGCCACCGCATACAGTAATATTGTTTTCACTTCACCACCAGTTAATCTGTCAACTAATGGAATGGTCAATCTGACTATTCCAGGAACTTTAAATGGCACCTATTACGTTACTATCAAGCATAGAAACAGTATTGAAACCACTACTGCTTTGCCAGTTTCCTTTAGCGGAAACAATGTGGCCCATAATTTCGATAATCCATCCAAAGCTTACGGCGGGAACTTACTGATGATGATCGACGGAAGATATGTAATTTACGGCGGCGACGTTAACCAGGATGGCTATATTGATACCGGCGATATGACCCCGGTTGATAACGACTCTGCAAATTTTGCATCGGGTTATCTAAATACCGATGTAAATGGCGACGGATTTGTTGATACCGGCGATATGACCATTATTGATAACAANNGAGCACTTTACCATAGTTTTATCCTTGGTAGAGTGCTCTTTATGTTGCTTTTGGTAGAATTTTATTTCCAATTTATATTCAGTAGTATTCAAAAGATGCATTAAATTTTATTGCTTTCTTTTTATATTTGTGTTAGAAGGATAGTTTAAAGCCCTTTATGTTCTACTTCATTTAAAGAAACAAACACAATAATTAAAAAAATGAACAATCCCTGGCTCGAAATTTCGCATTCTGATTATGAAAATCATATGACAGAAGTTGGGCAGGCTCAGGTATTGAGCAATTTAGTTAAGTCTTCTCTTGAGAAATACCTGCCTCAAAGTTTTGCGCTATTGGGTTGTGCAAGTGGGAATGGATTAGAGCATGTTAAAACAGAAATTACAAAGAAAGTTTATGCGATTGATATTAGCCAGAAATTTCTCGATATAACAAGGCAAAGATTTGAAAATAAGATTAATAACCTTGAGATTTTAAACATTGATATACAGAATGATGAATTAATTTTTGAAGGTGTAGATCTGTTTTTTATCGGACTGGTTTTAGAATATGTAGAACCTGAAAAAGCATTAAGAAAGATAATCAGGACACTGAGTGTAAACGGAGTACTATTTATCGTTATTCAGAAAAATGATCAGACATCATTTGTGTCAAAAACGAAATATAAATCTCTTGAAAAATTAACGGATATTTCAAATAAAGTAAATGAAGACGAAATTGATAAATTCATTCATTCCCATGGGCTTGTACTTAGTGAAAGAACGGAAATTGAATTAATGAAAGGTAAATCATTTATAACTCTTGAATATCGCATGATGGGTAAAAATGAACCCGTAATAGGGTAGTCGTTGAAAATAACTGACAGCGACAATTTTGGCGGGTTTTGTACCTGAGCAAACATTCGCTATATTCGACAAGACTTTAGCCCTTAAACCGCTGCATTTTACACTCCCCAAAACCTTAGCTGTAACCTTGAATTAAAACCTAAATGGCTAAAAATGATAAAATTAGAAACAATATTCAGTTCAAATGTACCTGTTGACTGTCATATAGTAAAGGGGCGATTAGAAACTGAAGGTGTTGATTGTTTCATATTTGATGAAAATATTGTTTGGGTACACCCATTTAAAGCTGTTGCAATTGGAGGTGTCAAACTCAAAGTTCCATCTGACCAAATACAACGGGCAACTGAAATTATTGATGAAAACGGTAAAAATGATTTGACTTCAGCCCTCGAAACTGAGATTCTAAGGCAAAATGAAATATTTAGAATTAGAGTATTAATTAGAGAAAATTCGGGTTTATCATTAAAGATTGCGGATTTCAGATCAACACATTTAAACCAATCTGAAATCAACGAAATAATAGAAAATGAAGAAGAAATAAAGAAGCTCTCTGAGCAACAATTTATATTCACCTGGAAACAATTCTGGATCGAATTATTTGATCCGGAAAGGAATTTTTTTAGCTATTTTAGGACAAAGCCAGCCGGATATTATATAGAGAATGATCTTGTCGAGAATTATAAATTAGAACCGCATGAGGATTCAGATATTTTTTGTCCAAATTGCCATTCAGAAAATGTACGGTATGGTAATGCAATAGACTTTAAATCAGATATCTTATATATTGTGTTGTCATTATTGGTGTACGCACCTTTCCCTTTATATAGAAAGAACTATTATTGTTTTGAATGCAAAACAAGCTTTAAAAGAAAACAGGTGGCTTTTAGCACTCAGTCAAAGCCATAGTTGGGTTAAGCCGGTTTACGATAATGGAGAGATGAAGCCTGCTAAAGGTTACAAAAAATAAGGAGGTATAAATAACAACTGGCCATTATAAAATACGTCAGGAAAATAAATCAACCGCCTCCATCATTGAAAGCGGCTTCAATTCAATTTAAATTCTGAGGCATTACAATATCACTTTCTCCACTTCATTGCCTTGTACGATGTTCGGATAGTTGAAATTCTCCTATATTAGCGGTAGATAATGTGTGCAGCTTTTGCAGTGTGAAGGAGGATATGTAAGCAAGTTGGCAAGCATTAAACCGGAAATTATGAAAAAACCAATCTTAACTATAGTAGTAACATTATTAACTACATTTATTTCCATTGGCCAGGAAGTTCTTGATTTATCGGGTAATCCGCAAAACTGTTCTGCGATAGATTATTTTATTAATTCATATCCTAATTTGAAGAGCGGTGCAAATCCTCCATCTGTAATTAATGTTATTCCAAGTCCGAATCATTCAACATATATTGGTGACATTGCTTTTGATGGTAAATATTTATGGGTTGAAGGTTATAATGAATATTTCCTTCATCAGATTTCACCGGTCGATGGTGCAATAATTAAATCAATTCCTACAACTGTTCAAAGGCCTCATGGGCTGACATTTGACGGTAACTATTTGTGGTTAGCAGATGCCGATAACAAGATAATTCAAAAAATAGATACGCTCGATGGTACGGTAGTATTATCATTTCCTACTCCGGCCGACCCAAACAATAGCAATCCGCAGGGATTAGCCTGGGATGGAAATAATCTGTGGCATAATGATTCAAAATTCAGTGGTTCCTCAGGGCAAATAGATTCTTTATTTCAAATAGATCCAACTGGAAATATAATTAATTCTTTTCACCATTTCTCAGACGGACCATCAGGCCTGGCTTTTGATGGGACTTATTTGTGGTCATCTGATAATTTTACAACCAAAATTTATAAAATAGACCCCAACACCATACTGCCAATTGACTCAATAGATGCGCCCGGAGGTGATTTCCCAAATGGACTTGCTTTTGATGGGCAATATTTATGGGTAGCTAATAATGATTCAGATATGCTTTATCAAATTGATATAGGGTTTGTGCCAACAGGTGTAAGTGATTTATATCAAACACAGAAGGGGCTAACTATTTATCCTAATCCAGCTTCAAATCAATTAACTATTGGCAGTGAACTGCTGCCGATAAATAAAATAGAAATTATTGGTTTAACAGGTAAAGTCATTAAGTCATTTCAGCCAAACACTCGCACAATAAATATCTCAGATTTACCTGATGGGATTTACTTTTTGCAAGCTGTTATTGATGACAGGAGAATTAATGCGAAGTTTATTAAACAATAAACAACGATTTGCAATTAAGGCTAAATACATACGGGCGCATGCTTGTAAAGAGAAAGATTGTACATTTATTGTGTATTTGTACTGGCCGGAATTATAAATTTTCAAAAGAGCACACGAGCAATTAGGCTCTATCGTTGGGCGGCATTGTAATAAAACTTAAAACAATTACTTTTATGACTAATATGGAAAGATTAATTCTTGTATTTGTTCTTCTACTCTTTTGTCCTAGCAATTCCTTCTCAATAAATAATTATGAAGCAGGAGATACATTATATGTTTGGGCACCCAAAGGGGTAAATCTAAGAAAAGATAAATCAGAGTATTTTGATAAGATACTAGCTATAAATTATGGTGAAAAGGTTGTAGCCCTTGAATCCAGAGAAATATATGATAATCCAGTCCATTCAATACTTGAAATAGATGTGGATAAAAACAACCGAATTGATGACAATGATTTTTGTTTAAAGGGACAATGGGTGAAAGTCAAATTTGGAAATGCTATTGGTTATATTTTTGACGGATACCTATCAAAATTAATTCCTATGAATTACAATGAGAGTTTCGTTGAATACGCTGACAGAAGTTTTACAAAGCTAAAAGTATTTAAATTTTTAAAGGAAAGTCACCAAATGCAATATCATGTAATTTATGATAATGGAATAATGATTGACATGGAGTCAAATATCAACAACTCAAATGGAGGTTCCAGCACTCGCTTTTTACCTTTATCAGTTGAAGAGGCTTACTTGATTTTTTATGCAAGGCATTATTGTAATTCTCCCGAATATTCTTCATTTAAGAAGATAAATTCCGAAATATTCGAATTTGAATTTGAGCTTGGGCGAATGACAATATGTGATTCCAATAATTATGTGGTTGTTTCAGATTGGTGGGGAAACTAGAATGAATAACGACCGCCCAACAAGGCCTAAGCACTAACCGGCGCATGGTTGTATGGAGAAAGATTGTACATTTATTGAAAATTCTGCTTTCCGGAAAGATAAGTTTTCAAAACTGCCCGCACTGCACTTAGTCACACCCCACCCCCAAAAAAAACACCCGCCTCCAAACAGAAAGCGGGTGCCTGAAAAATAAATGCAGAGGCATTACACCATCACAATCTCTACTTCACCTTCGCTGAATTCGTCGCGGTTTTTAAACAGCAGGAACTTATTGGCAGGGGCGCCAAGGCTGGCTGCTGTTACTTCAACTTCGTCGTCAACTTCAAGTTCGAAGGGGGTTACGGGCAGGGGCTGATCAACTGAGGCAGCTCCGTAATAGTAGAGGGGTGCGCTGCCGCTATTGGTAAGCAACAGGGTATCGTCAACCGAAAAGCTGATATTAGCAACAGCAATATCAGCGGCTGGTATCACCAGCGTATAAGGCTCGGTTGAGTCGCCATCATCGTTGGTGTGTTTATCGGGGGTAGCAATGCTAACATCGAAAAACAGGCGCAGTTTCTCGGGCTGGTTCTTATAATTATCGACTATCATAAGTAAATTGTGGAAAGCCAGGTTAGAAACAATCTCAAGGTTATCGTCCCAGGCTGAACGGGTGCTGCTGGTGCTCTCTTTTTTCTGTTGCTGGCGATCGCGGGCAGCTTTATAGGCATCGCGCAGGGCTGTAAAAACATGTAGGTGGTCTTCGCCAATCTTGTCGCTATGGTTATCGCAGGCTGAAATGATGATAGCAAACAGGTTTTCCATATTTGCTTTTGTCAGACGGCTGTAAATTCTTTTTCCCTGAGGGAAAAATTCATGGTACTCAACAGAATCCTTCGGGAATTGCACCAATACGATGGGTTCTAACTTTGTAACTTCATCTTTAAATGTCTCCATAATATTATCAACTGTCATAGTTTCCGAACCCTGCTGTGCAAGGTTCACTGCGGTGCCTGTTTTGCTGTCGGCCAGGCGACCCAGCGCGGGAGTAAATTCGGTGAGTAAATCGGCAAAGGGAGCCCCATCGGCTACTGCCTGAATAAGCCTGTTGTTGTGATCGCTGAAGAAATCAACAATTTTGTCTCTTCCAACTTCATAACCCTTGAAAGGTGATACGGCAAACGATTCCAATTTTTTCATAGTACTGATAGATTAAAATTAATAGTTGTGACTAATTGAACAGTTGTATATAGATATACACAATAAATAACATTATACTAAACAGTTTATTTTATGGAGTTAATAAATTTTGTGAAATATTTTGTCTGAGGTGTATCAAACCGGTAAGATAAATTATATAATTGCCTGAATGGTTGAATTATGCTGGTTTGTATGTTTTAGTTATCAGGGCTTTATAAGTATTTCGCAGTAACCTAATTTAACAAATGAAGCATATAGCGTATTCAAAAGATAACCAAATTGAACGCCTTTGTATAACTACAGCATGATATATTTATTAATAATTACTTTTATCATCAGCTAACACAATTTTATGAGTACTAACCTGAGATCAGTCAGACAACTACCCCGATTTTAGGAGTACTAACCTGACACCCGTCAGATGACTACCCCAATTTTGGGAGTACTAATATGACACCCGTCAGACGACTACCCTTATTTATGGGAGTACTAATCAGACACATCGTCAGATGACTACCATGATTTTTGGAATACTATCCTGACACTTTATAAGCAATTACCCGCAATTTGGGTTTTGTTATCAAATTGCATAGTGAATAGATTGGATATCTAAAAATCTCTTATATTAGCAGGGGAATTTGGGTGGCTCAATTATTATTTTAGAGCTTTACATAAGTCGGATTTTTGCCCGATATTGTGTATACACACTCGTTAGTGGGCAGGCTATTAAACGACAACGATAAAAAAACAGAAATATGGCATCAACAAAAAACGGAGTTGTTGGACTAGGCTACTTAAAGAACATCAAGACATTCATTACTGAATTGCAATCACATTTAGTGGGCACGACACAAACAGTCGTTCAAGCATCACTTGACAAAGCAGTAGATGAACAAATTGCAAATGGAAGTATCCGCTTCTTAAACAAGTTTGGTTTTCCTAATGACAGAGACGGAAGCCAACTTACAAGAGCAAATGCAGTCTATATTCTTTTTGACACATCCTACAAGAATAGCTCAGGGGCTGAAATTTTAGGATGGTTTTACAGACAACGTATTGACCAAAACTATGCAGGAGTGGAGTTTGGAACTCTAAAAGACTTCAAAGAAGATGTGAAAGATAAAACGTCTTTCAGAATGGGAGACTTTTCATTTGATAATTGGAATGACGGGTTTGCTTTTCTTGAAGACCTTGCAGACAACACTATTCCAGAGAAATGGACATATCATTACCACAAATCAGGCATTCCTCATCCAATTTTGAAGGCATACATTGAAAACATTTTTGAGAAGTTAAAGCGTGAACCAGGCAAGATATTGGAAAGCGATGACAGCAAGTATATTATTTTCAACTCGAACTTACTGGACAAATACTTCCACGAGATTTTCATTGTATGTGAAGTGATTGAAGACGATGGGGATAAAACGTATCGAAACCCATTCAGGTTAAAGAGTTTAACCGACCTGATTAAATTGGGTTTCAAGATTAACGGAAATCAAATAAAAAGTCTTGACCAACTTCCGCAAAAGCCATCTTTCTTCAACGACATCAACGAAGTGATTTTTCAAACAAGTTGGATTATAGATAGAAGTTTTGAAAAATTTGAACACATCATTGAAGAAAGGAAAGACCGTTTCCCAGCTGACTACCAAACTAAGAAAAATGATGAATTAGCGAGAGCATTGGATAACGCTATTAATTATGCGGTCGCAATTGCTCAAAGGAATTATAAGTTTATCGTTCCTCAATACAGACCACAGGACAATAAAATTCAACTCTTAATGCCCATTTATTTAAGTGGTTCATTTACGGAGAAGCCCGACTTTGCATTAATTCTTGACCCTGACACAGGAAATCAGATTTACCTTCCACAGACCATTTTGCCTTTGGATGCGGCTTATCAAAATGCAAGATTAATAGCTAAACCAGACGAATATTGGTTGAACCCAGACAAAATATAAAGAAGCCCGACTCGCTAACAGGCGTTTGGCGCCAATGGCGGGTGACGTGGTTAATTGAACATTCTACCTCGCATCAAATTTTATGGTTTATTGACCGTTTTGTGCTCCGAAATCCGCTACTGCGCCAAGCGCCAAAACGTTATGCGTCATGCTATTGACGACAGTACAACCCTAAAACTCTTGTATTTTGATGAGAATGATATTGAATATTGTATCTTTGACACGTAAATGGCAGACAAGGCATTCATAACACCAAATGTGCTTAAATGGGCAAGAGAATCGGCAAGGATGACCGAGGAAACTGCTGCTGCAAAAATCCCAAAATTATCGGTTAAAAAGTTGAAAGAGTGGGAAGAAGGTACAAGTGAGCCGACAATAAGACAAGCACAAATACTTGCAAGAGCATATAAAAGACCATTTGCTTTGTTTTTTTTACCAGAAGTTCCAAGGGACTTTCAGCCACTGCAAGATTTTAGAAAATCAGGCTCAAAAGAACTAACAACCTCGTCAATTTTTATAATTAGAGAAATCCAACAAAAGCAAGCATGGATTAGCGATGTTTATTCGGAGAACAATGAAGAAAAACTGCCATTTGTGGGTAGATTTTCATTAAAAGACAATCCGAAGTTTGTAGCAAATGACATTTTATCCACACTTAATCTTAATCCTGCTAATTACAAGACAGACAATCCGATCAGAGAGTGGATTAATGCAGCTGAAAGCAATGGGATTTTTGTATCACGTACAAGTTTCATTCACTCTAGGATGAAGTTAGACTCTGAAGAATTACAAGGGTTTGCGATTGCTGACCCATTTGCACCATTTATTTTTATAAATTCAGATGATTGGAGTGCTCCTCAATTGTTTACACTGGTTCACGAGCTTGCACATATTTGGATTGCAGCAACAGGAATTTCCAATGGTATAGAACCCGAAATTGTAAATCGTGACAGATTCAACCCCGTAGAACTATTTTGCAACGAAGTTGCTGCAAACGCCCTCATACCTAATGAAATAGTATTAAGTATTGACAAAGGCGTTTTTAGAAATTCTCAAGAAATTTTCAAAGCGGCAAAAAACCTTGGCGTTAGTTCATTCGCTTTTCTTGTGAGGGCCTTAAATCTTCAACTTGTATCACATACAGAGTACATCACTCTTAAAAGACAAGCAGAAATTGACTACCAAGCATTTTTAAAAAAAGAAGCAGAAAAAAAGGCCGCTTTAAAACTAAAACAGAAGGAAAAGCCAGGTGGACCAAATCCATATCTTTTAAGATTGAACAAAAACAGTAGGCTATTTACGCAAGTTGTTCTTGACGCTCTTAGAAGTGGTTTTGTTCAACCAACACAAGCAAGTTTTCTTTTGGGGACGCCTTCCAATAATTTTCACAAACTTGAAGCACAGTTATATAAATGAGTTCTACGGAACATATATATTGTTTAGATGCCAATGTTCTCATTCAAGCTTGGCAAAAATATTATGCTCCTGAAATTTGTCCTGACTACTGGGAAATTTTGAATGAGTTAGGTAAACAAGGAAGAATATTTATTACAGAGGAAGTGAAAAATGAAATTGTTGTTACAGACGATAAGGAAAAAACTGAAGATGACCTTTCAAAATGGTTAAGACGCAGCTCTATACCTGTTCAAAAGCCGACAGAAAATGTTATCAGGTGTTGGCAAAATATTATTCAAGCAAATGCATTACATAAATTTCTTGTCGACAATGTAAAAGGTAGGTCACTTGCTGACCCTTGGGTTATTTCTCATGCTTTAGACAAGAATGCAACAGTTGTGACAAAGGAAAGTCCAATTATATCTCTTAATGCGAAAAAACCTATTACCATTCCAAATGTTTGTGACAACATGGGAATTAGATGGATAGATGATTTTGCATTCGTAAAAGAGATAGGTCTTAAATTCTCATGTAGACTTTAGAAAAAGAAGCACGAACGCACAACAGGCGTTTGGCTCAATGGCGGGTGAAGTGGTTAATTGAACATTCTGTCTCGCATTAACATTTGTGGTGAATTGATAATTTAGTGCTTCGTAATCCGCTTCTTCGCCAAGCGCCAAACCATTATCCTATTGAATTATTTTCAATACTTCCATTCTGAAGTAAATTCCAGAATCCTACATCTTCTCCGTCAATTTCTTCACTACCCGCATTTCGCTGAAGAATTCGCGCATAATAATGCGGAGCACGGTATAGGCGGGTACGGCAAGTATCATTCCGGTAATTCCGAAAAGGGTGCCGGCAATAATAATAACCAGGAAAATTTCAATTGGGTGTGCCCTTACGCTGGTTGAATAAATTATGGGTTGCAGAAAGAAGTTATCAATCATATTGGCACCTGCAAAAACCCCGGCAATGGTAAGGCTTAATGGCAGTATGGCCGTATATGCCCCCAGCGAAAGGCTGCCGATAATGCCAATAATTACACCAATGGTAGCGCCAATCAATGGGCCGAGGTAAGGGATAATATTCATCAGGCCGCCGATAAAACCTATCAGCAGTGCATTCTGCACGCCGAATATGGTTAAACCCAGGGTGATAAG
>DINP01000058.1:0-4500 GCA_002426025.1 Bacteroidales bacterium UBA5537
TCGCCGGTAGGCATTTTAAGATTCTTGTTGCTGCGTTCTGCAACAGATCCAACTGCTTTTATAACAAATTCCCGACCAAGTTTGCGGGCTTCGGCACAAAGCTGAGCATTGGTTTCCATGTTAAAGACAAGCTGCGTCAGTCCATAGCGGTCGCGCAGATCAATAAAAGTCATTCCGCCAAGGTCGCGCGCACGCTGCACCCAGCCACATAAAGTTACTACTTGGGCAGTGTGTGAAAGGTTGAGTTCTCCGCAATTGTGTGAACGTAGCATAGTTTTTTCGATTTTTAGAAGGCGCAAAATTAATCAATTTCAACCAGAATGGCCTGATACTAAATCGAAAGCCAATGCAAAATAATCGGGTTTATTGAATTACCTTTTCAGGGAATAATGATAAATAAATGAATTATCATCGCTGGAAGCATTTTTTTCAGACCTCTTTTTGCTCATATTAACGCTACACGAATGAAACAACTACTTAGCCTGATTACACTCCTGTTTGTTGTTTCAAATTTTTCATTTGGGCAAACTGCTGTTTATGAGCCGTTTGCAGATGCTGTTCCTTTCAGGATAAATTCGCCAACAACATTTTTTCTTACCAATCAGGATGCTGAAGCGGTTAAGGCATTTTTCGAGCAACCAGAATTTATTCAACCTGAAAAAATAGAATGCCTGAGTAATGGTTATTATTCTGGCTATCGACTTTGCTATAACCGGGCAGCTTGTGAAAACCAGAAAGTGCGATCAGAATGGATACAGGTATATACTATCAACACAGATGAATGTATTCGCTGGTACGAAGACAACAATCCTGATTTCCTGATGATTCCTTTCCAGAACATCAGGTCAATCACTGATAAGCGGAACAATAAGAAAGAAAGTTTCACCGATATTTTCAATCAATATAAGCATCTTGCCTGTCAACTTTATCGTCAGTCGAAAGATTCAGATGGGCAGGATGAAAGTGAACTTTCACTGGTGCTTCAGAAATATTATTCAAAAATAAATTATAAGACCGGTCAAATGCTGGTTTCGGGCGATAAGGATGTGTTTTCGCAACCTCTAAGTAATGCTGATTATAATTGGAATCTCTGGATGCAATGTCTTGAAGAGATTGATGTTGTCGGATATACAACGCTGATAGAATACAGCGATATTCCCACTTCAAAACTTACCAGATAATTCATATCTGGAAATAATTTCATTATTTTTTTCATTTATATTTAATTTTTGTCGAATGCATAAAGCATTCTGGGTAAGCTAATTATAACGAATACTAAATTGGGTTGTAAATTTATTTTACTTTCACTCTTTGGTTTTTCATAAAAAATATTACAATTAAGGTATTACCTTTTCCTGTTTCATATATTAATACTTATACGAGCAGAATTATCATCCGTTTTAGAAGTTCTTAATTTCGTTAGCAATGAAAAGGTTATCAATACTATTTGTATTGCTGAGTATTTCAATAGCAATAAAAGCTCAGCTAAACGGGTTTGATCTTTTTTATGATGCAGTCCCTTACAGTGTAAAAGAATTTAACACTTCCTTCCTCACCAACCANNCTTGAAAATTGATCAGGGATATCACCACGGTTATCGTATTTACTATCAAAACACTACCAATCCTGAAGGACCAGAACAATGGATTCAGATTTTTACAACCGATGTTTCAGAATGCCTTGAGAGGTTAGAAAAAACAAACAATGAATTATTGGAAGCGCCTTTTCTGGGATTAAAGTTTGCTTCGAAAAAATATGGTTTTTCTGATACAGAAGTTGCAGAGGTAATTCATCAGTACAAACATCTGGCCTGCATGTATTATCAGCAAACATTTAATTCCAGGGAACAGATAGTGAATGAAATGTATCTGGTTTTCCAAAAATACAATTCGAAATTATCCGATGAAACCGGTCAGATGCTTGTTTCAATGGAAGATGGACTCATAATTAGACCGGTTAGTTCCAGGGATTACAGCTGGAATTTATGGATGCAATGCCTTGAAGAGGTAAACCAGATTGGATACAAAACCCTGATTGAATACAGTGAACCGCCCTCTTTTGCTCAAACCAGGTAGAAATCTATAAATCTTTCAGCTTAATTACTTGGTTTTAAACGAAATAATTCGTATATTTCGGAATCAAACATTTAAACTTATGGCATCATGGCTGCAAGATTTCTGCTGGTGTCATTATTTCTTTCCTTATTGGTAGCCTGCGATAAGAAAGAGGATGACCCAAATCCCGGCAAGGACTACACAGGCTTATTATCACTGAGTTATTCCCGAACCTTTCCCACCTTCCAGTCAAATGTTGACATTAACCTTGAAATTTCGCAAAATGGGGAGGTTAAGCTTGTTGACCCCAATACCGTTTTGTTTGACGGCCTGTCGGAAAAAATGATTAGTGGCGAAAGAACCAAGATAAGGGAAAAGGGCGAAATTTCAATCACAACACTATCTGGAGACTGTATTAACATGGGCGGTAAATCCTACCTACGGGTAAATCTATCGTGCCTTATCGAAGGCGTCCAAACCGTTTGGTCTTATGAAGGATTCCAATGGACACAAAAGAGCGAAACGCCCTATGCGGTGGAAAATCCAGTTGAAACCCCTATGCTTTTCAGGATTGAAAATGCAGAAATGTCAGAGGCAGTTTGCGGGGCAAATTGCAGCGATTGTTGGGGAAACACCTGTTTCAGATGGCGGTTAGTACTTACGCCTAAAAATTGACTAGTAGGAAGTTAAGGGAGATTAATTTCTGATTTTTGATCAATAACCCCGCCAATTAAATACGACAGGGTCATTGATCATCGGAATCGCTTTATTTTATTTTCACCCGAATGCCTTCTGAATGCGCTGCAAACTCGGGAGCATACATGCATTGCACTGAGGTTACCCCATTTGAAAATTCTCCTTTTAGCGAAACCACCAGCGGATATTCAAAAACCCAGGTGCCTTTTGGCAGATAGCCAAAAAAGAAATTAGTGGTCGCATCGCGGGTATTTTCATAATAGCCCAAGCCGCCATTCCAGCGATAGCCCGATAAGGTATTTACCGGTTCAAAGGCGGAAGCACGCATATCCTTTAGATGGACATATTCCAGATCACGGTCTGTCCGCAGTTCAACTCTTACAATTACCTGCTGGCCTATCATTAAATGGCTATCGCTTGTAATTGCTTTTAGAACCGGGCCCGAGGCAGTATTGGTTTTTATAAACAACTGCTTGCTTATCTTTAGCGGACTGTCGTGGGTTGTTACCTTGTCGAGATTTTCGAAATATTGCCAGTAAAGTGCGCCCCAGGCCGGGCCATCAGTTGTTTTGCTTACATTAATATTTCCCATTGCTGGTTCTATTTCACTGCCGTTCCATGCTATTTTGAAATATCCGCTTCCCGCTTCTTTATCCGTTTCAGTGATTGAAGGGTCAATCGTATGCCTACCAAGTTTTACAATCACACCTGGGTCAGTTTGCAGCCAGTCACCGCCATGGAGTAATAGCGCATAAACAGCATCGGCTGTAGCCCTCGATGTTGGCCACGATTGTGTTTGTTTTTGTTTCAACAACCATGTTTTCATCTGGTCAACAGATTTCTTGTCATTGCCCATTTCTTCAAACAGTTCTATCAACAATGCCTGGGTTTCAATTGGCGATTCATACCAGAAATAGCCGCTTCTGTTATCGCGCCAGTACATGCCCATTTCAGGGTTTGAAAGCGACCGCTCCCGCAATGATTTCAGAATGGCATCCGAGGTTTTCTGATCTCCGTTTCTGCCGGCCCAGAGTGCTATCATTCCCTGGGTGTAAAGGCTCTGGCCTGTCCAGTACTTACGGGCCTGACCACTGAAATAGGCAATTGCTTTTTCAGCATTTCCGGCTGGTTTTACCACCCCATTTAAATAGCTCAGCGCATACAGAAACTGAATATGATCCTGGCTCAGGTGATTTTTATCCATTTCGTTTGGATAATCTTTCAGCAATCGTTCATAGTCTTCGGCCTGGCGCAAACACAAATAATTTACCGCTTGCTGCACCATGATGCGCGATGCATCATCTTTGTTCAGGTCAGTAACTTTCAGGTAATACATCCTGCCAAAGCCGGTTACAATCAATTGGGTGATATAGCGACTTTCGGGCATCCCTTCAAACCAGGGCCAACCACCATTGGACGACTGTGATTGTTGCAGTATCCGTTTTGCAGCCAGTTGCTCAGTTGCCATGCGATTGAGATCGAACATAAGGGCAAGGCGCTGTTTCTGGGCTGATTCATTTTTTGCCTCCATCAGCCAGGGAGTTTCTTCGAGTAGTAGTGCTTTCAATTCCTGATTTTTCTCAAGATTTGATAGTAATGCATCTGGAGTCAGGTTTTTCCAGGTTTCGAAAACATTGCGGATTTTAGGGCTGCTATTGGCAATGTATGATGCCAGACTATTGGCATACAATCGGTTAAATACCTGATCGGAATTTTCATTGGTTTGTTCAGCAAGATATGGCAAAGCCTG
>DINP01000058.1:4578-12050 GCA_002426025.1 Bacteroidales bacterium UBA5537
TCAATCGGTTTCAGGGTAAGGGCATCAAACAACTGCAAACTGGCTTCGCCCTGCATGGGGTTTGGGGTAAGGTTACTCACTTTTGTTTGTATTTCCATACGGTCGCCTTCGCGGAAGAACCTTGGCAGGTTGGGTGTAACCATCAGTTCTTTACGGGTAACCACTTCTTTCGAGAACTGCCCGTATCGTAAATCAGCGGTATGAGCGAGGCCCATAAAGTTCCAGCGAGTTAATGCTTCAGGAACTGTAAATTCTACCAGCACTTCACCGTGTTCGTTGGTTGTTAGCTGAGGGTAAAAGAAAGCTGTTTCGNNGGTGTTTTTTCGTCAGTTATTACTTCTAAAGCATCCATTTCCATTGCCGCCTGTGGAGCTGCCATAGCTTCATTGCGAAGCAATCCACCCTTGTGCAGTTCGCGGCCCATATAGCGGCTACCATAAATATAATATCCAAACCAGTTTAGCTGGTCATATTGACGGGAAACGCCCTGAAAACGATCATTTCTGATATACGGTGAAGCATAACTCAATGCTGTTTCGAAAGCACGGTTATTTTCCCATTGGTAAATTTCGTACCACTTTTTAAACACTTCAAAATACCAATTGTGGGGAGTAAAGGCATCAAGAGAGGCATCGTACATTCCGGCAAGTAATTCAGCCGGCAAGGGTTTACCATCGGGTGCCGTTAATTTAAGTTTCCATTTTTCAGCACCGCCCGGCAGCAATGGGCTCCTGAAGGTTTCAAATGCAATATTCATTTGATGCCGCGTATCAGGTATTTCGAGCGAAGTAGCGAAACCATAACTACGGTTATCCGAAATCAGTGTCAGGCTGATGGCAACATTTCCTGTATAGTCAGCAGGAACAGGAATTTCGATACGTTTTTGTTCCTGTGATATGTTTATCCATTCCTTTCGTACAGTTTTGCCTTTCATCTGAACATCAAGGAGGAGGAATGCATTCTTAGCTGCTGTTCCGGCCAACAGGTTTATTTTCTCACCAGCTTTTGCTTCGGTCGTTAACATACTTACCCATAATGCCTGCATAACCGGTATCCTTTTAGAATCAGGGGCAAACACAATAATCTCCTTATCTGTATTAACTTTCTGACCAAAGGCATCAACAGAACTAAGTGATATCAGGTAACGGCCTGGCTCCCATTTTGACAAACCTGAAATTCCAATCAGGCTATCGGTGGCTGTGTTAAACGCTTCTTTAAAAACTGATTTATCCTTTTGTGCGGCATGGTTGTCATCATCCATAAAGATATCGGAAGGCAACTGACCGATAAACTCTTCGCGGGAATACATCGCCAAATCAGGTGTTTGCCAGCGGCGAGGGCGTGTCAGTCGCTCTTCATCCTTCAGTTTGAATGCTTCAATGATAACATTTGCCGTAGTACTTTTCCCGTTAAGGTTGGTTGCGCTCAGTTTGAATTTTTTATCCACATCGCGGTTAAGCGAAATGGGAATATCCAAGCTAATAATCAGGGCTTTTGAGCTAACCTGAACCGAAGTGGTTGCCGATCGGGTTTCACCATTGATATCGGTAACATCAGCATAAATCGTGTATGAATAAACCGGATTTAAATCGCCAAAATCTGAAGGGTCGGGCAATGCCTTAAATTCAACATCAAACAAGCCACCAGCATTTGTAGTCAATATCCCGTTTGCAATTTCGCTTTCAGGCATCATGCCAGGCCATATTCTCCATCCATAACGTAAAAAAGGGAAACTGGCCGAGCGTACTACCCGGTAACTTACAAGCGCATCGCTGATTGAAATGCCCGAATAACTTTCAACTTTCCCATTTACAGTAATCTTCTCGTTCAATCGGTAGCTGCCTGTAATTGGCTGAAATGTAACCTCAAACTTTGGCCGTTTGTATTCTTCAACATTAAAATAGGAGCTACCTGTTCCGTTTTCGATGCGGAACTGACCGCCAAGACCTGAAGCCGGCAACACAAATGATCCGCTGAAAGACCCGTAATTATTGGTTAAAACATCTACAGATGAAATCTTTTGTCCGTTAACATCATAAAGCGTTACCGTTGACCGATTATCGGTAACAACACGGCTTTTTTCATTTTCAGTACCAACTACAATCCCTTTAAAATAAATGGGTTGACCCGGCCGATAGATTGCCCGGTCAGTAAAGAAAAATGTTCGGATTTTCTCACTTCTATCCGATGGATTATTCCGATACCTCGAAAAATAATTATCTGCAACCAGGCGGTCGTTGTTAAGTCTGAAATCAAAGGATAGGGTAGAATAATCGCGGCCAGAAAGACTTTGAATTTGAAAAGAGCCATCAGGACCTGATGTGTAGCTTTCATTATCTTTCCGGATATAACTTCTTGTGCGATAGTCATATTCACGAGAGAAACTCTGAACCATAACGCCTTGTAGCGGATGGCCTGTGCTGCGGTTGAGCAGGTAGAACAATCCGGTGCCATCTTCATTCCTTTTGCTGATATAGCTGATTGCTGATACCCAGAATTCTCTGACAGCAACGGGAGAAACTCCCCGGTCGAACTTTTCACTACCAGAAATCAACAAGGTGTAATAACCAGCTTCAAGTGCAGGCATAATCGCTTCTGTGGAATGAGCCTGATAATCGCCGGTTTCGGGCAAGGTAATGCTCCAGGATTTAAGCGGTTTCATGGCAAGGTATTTATCCAGGCCACGTTCGCCGTAAATATTCTGTTGCAGGTTCACATCTTTATCATAATCGGGTGCCAGCAGCCTGAACCACACCTTACCGGTATTTCGAAAATTGACAAGAACGGGGAAAGCTTTTCCGGGAACGGCTTCCTGATCAATATTAAACATCAGCGAAGGTTCTTCAATTGACAGCAGCATTACACGGCAATTTTTTGCCCCATCGCTTTCGGGGAAGTTATTAATTGCTTTCAGGCACCATTCACGGGCTGTTACATAGTTCAGGTTTTTGGGGGAGGTAATATCAGTGTGTGATTTAAATTGTTCAGGAGTCTGTTTACCGGCATACCAGAATTGAGCAATTTTCTCTATTACATCAGCAGATACGGGATTATTCTTGTATTTTGCTTCAAGGGCAAGAAGCGTTTTGAGATATATACTGTCCTTATCGGGTTGATTTATTTTATTGTGCACAAAATCAAGCCTTTTGAGCGTTGCATCCACCAATGCGGCTGGCTCTTTATCATTGAGGTGAAAATTTTCGATCTGCGACAACAAGATCAACGCGTTAAAGTGAAACGACAAACTATCGGTAGTTTCAATTTTAAGACTGGTAAATTCTTCGGGGCCTGACAGCAAGACCAAATCTTTCATTACAAAAGGATTAACCGGCTTTGTAATGGAGGCTTCTTCATTCATAAAAAAGTCAATAGCCCGATGAGCCAGAAAATCGAACAGGGTTGGCCTGAATTTCTTGGAACCTTCAGCTACCTGAAGAATGGGATCGTACATTTTCAGGGAAACCGATTGCAATAATTGAGGATCATCAAGCGATGCCATGTAATTTGACGAAACCTTGTCAACCAGCTTTTTGGCGTCCCAGGTAGCGATGTCATCTGAATTATTTCCTGAAACTACAGTTTGATCAAGAATCCTGTAACGGTTTTGCTGGTAATATTGCCAGTAGAGGTCGGCCAGGATTGATTGCAGAACCTGACGGGCCGGAGTAGATGTTTTTTGAAGGTTTTTTTCAGTTTCACCAATGTATTTGAGAATATAGTCTTCTTCAAAATCGCTTCTTAGGCGCAATTGATAAATACTGGCTTTCAGAAATTCAGGCATGTTTCCCTCTTTCTGAGCCCTGACATAAATTTCATTAACCACTTCGAGAGCCGATTGGGGCAGTCCATTGGCGATAAGCGAATCAACCTGTTTCCATTTATCTTTATTATCAATGTTAATTCCCATGACTGGATTTGATTTTTGAAATAATTGCATTGGCTGCTGCATCAGGCTGAAAGAGGCAGCAATCGCCATTAAGCCCATGAGACTGAAAACCAGCAAAATTCGGTTTTTCATAGTATACACGATTTGAATTCGGATTATTGAACAAGATTCAATCAGATTTATACTGATTTATACTAATGAGATGCAAGTTAAGGGATAATTCCATAAACTCATCTGTAAAAAGCATTGCGTTTAATCATTTTTTGCTGCTATTGGCCTGAATTTTAGATTGGAACGGATTTTTCAGGCCTTCGTAACTCATCAGCTCCATTTTCACAGATCCTACGATTACGGCTGATTTGAGTAAGATTGGCACCCGGTTTAGGTCGTCAGAAATCCACAATTCCATTGGATAAGGCTCACTGAACACTTCGCCTTTTAGAACCATTGGCTTAAATTTCAAACAGTTAAACGTTCCCAATTCGGTTTTTATCTGTTCGCGGCCCAGAAAAACGATTTTTGAAACATATACGGAATCATCCAGAAAGAACGGAAGGGGAAAGGATTCGCCAGGTTTTACACCTCCAATATCGAGTGTGCGGGCATAGTAAAAGACCGAGAGTATATCCTGGGTATTTACCGGCACCTTCTTAACTGCATTTCGGCTAACAGCCAAACCATGATTCTGATGAAAGGTAACTTCGTCGTCTTTTTTGTAACCTCCCTCGCGGGTACGGCGAATAAATTGCCAGGGTATCAGCGCTGCTTCGTCAATATACGTTTCGAAACGATCATTCACTTTAAAAAAGAGATTAAATGCCCCTTTTGATTGCCCTGTGCCTATGATGTGAAATGATTCGCGGTCATTTTTGGTTACTGATTTCTTTTTTACTTCGAGTTTCGCTTCCCCGGCTGTAACCTTGCCAGTAATGGCAGACTGATAATAAACCCTGAATTCAAGTTTTTCCCCATAGGTAAAAGCGGAATTTTTAATGGTTCTTAAAGTTTGGGCAACAACTGGCAAACCAGAAGATAGCAATAAACAAAACAGTATAGTAAGCCTGATATAGATTCTGTTAATCATGGCAGATAATTTCAAATACAATTTGCAAAAAGCGTTCCAAAAAGAATTAATAGTTATAACAGCCGTTTCAAGAGGATGTTAGCAGATCATTGTAAATATATGGAATTGTACTGCATGATTTCAGACAGTATGATAAGATTATAAAACAAATGATTATTATATTATATTGGATATCAGCACAATACCCAGAACATATCTATTATCTTCCACCCAGGTAGATCATCTTTTTAACATGAATAAACTTGCCTGTATTCATAATAAGGTAATAAACACCGGCAGGATTGGAAGATGCATTCCATTCGCAGGTATAGTTGCCTTCCGCTAATGTATCATTTACAAGAGTAGCAATCGTATTCCCGTTTAAGTCGCGAACCTGCATTAAAACACTTGAGGTTTGTTTTAGTTTGTATGAAATATGAGTGGACGATGTAAACGGGTTGGGCCTATTTTGCTCTAAAGATGATTGACTTATAGATAATGGATCGGAAATAGCTGCAGGGGTAAGAGGTGGACTGCCAGCCTGAATCCATGCTGTATAAATTAATGCAGCCAAAGCATGTGAAGCACGCTCAAACAAAGGAATAGTAAAGCTTTTACTTTCATTCCATAAGGCGTTCCGATATGTTGACGAAGAATAATTTGTAGAAAGCGATCTAGCATAATTGTCGGCTGCAATCACCGAATCACAATACATGTAATTGGCATAGAGATAGTTAAATATATACTGATTTACATTGGTTATTTCTTCAGCATCTTCACCAGTGTAAACGAACTGTGAAATAAAAGCATTGATCATAGTTGACTCGTAACGCGAATGAATGCCCGTATTCCCAGTGTACTGACCGTTATAGTTGCGGGTAATATGCAGCGGCATGTGGCCGTCGGCAACATAGTGGCCGAGATCCGCGGCAAATATCTGTGCATTTTCAAAATCGAGCCGCTGAAGGCAATTCCTTAATGAATCGAAAGAGGCTTGCGTTGCCCAAGGCAATATGCCATTATCGTAAACAAATGTGGCGCCATGAATGGCAACAACCGAATCTAATGTCTGTGGAATTCTGCCTGTGGAGACAAATGCGGGATAATTATCAATATCTATATAATGCTTTGGCCCTTCGGTGGGGTCGGTATCCTTGCGGTAATCTGCATCTGAAGCATGATCGCGCAAAAAACTTACCCAGGCATTGAATTCCTGCATCTGCTCGTTGAATGATAGCGAGGAGGCTTCGCTGATTTTACTGTGTCCCGTTGCACCCCAGCTTATTAAAATAACAGCCAAAGTGAGCAGAGATATTGTTGAGAGGAAGAATTTTTTCACGAGAATGAGATTTAGGGTAATAGTGCTGACAAAAATAGGCAATTATTGATACGAATATTTATTGTGGTGGGTCAGAAGCCAATTTGTGTATCCGACAAATATAGATGGTGTCAATCGGCTGAAGTGAGAGGGTCCAGGGTGGTGTTTTTGTAGAAGATGAATACAAACTGGCGAAATTATTTCCTGAAAAAAAAGTGAGAATACTTGCTTCATCCCAACGTTTTTCAATCACCGTTAAATGCAAATCCGGGCCAAGTACCTGGCGTGGAATATTCGCAGGATAGATCATCAGATCGCCATCCTTTACTAAAGAACTGTTCGTTGCATATTCCTTCATCCCATTTTTTCCGGCATACCATTGCCAACCCCAATGACCTGCAGTCCAGACTGTTTGACCTGGATAGTATTTTGATATACCGGCCATTTTTCTGTAATAATTTGCATAAGTGTAATCAGAAATCCCCAGCAGCACTCCAAATAGAATGCTTAATCCCAGCGAAATGCGATTTATCTGATTGCCTGATTTTGAAAACAATTTATCTGAAAAAAGAAGGGCGAAAGGAATGATGAGCAAAATATGGCGTGTTGCCATAAACGGCGCCAGCAACACCATGAATGCCGAAGTGGCTCCTATAAACAGAAAAATTGTGAATGAGTCGGTCTTAAGGTAACGCTGTAAACCAATTTCCCTGGCGTTTATAATAAACAGGCGCACCACTAAAAAATAAAAGAGCAGTCCGTTTAAAACAAACAAAATATTTAAAATGATGGAGTTGCTTTTCCCGGGTATAAGTTGATTTGCAAATAGTCCTATCTGCAACACAAAAAGAAACAACACAATATAAATTCCTTTCCGCACTTTCGTGTTTGGCCAACTGCCACCGAGTAAAGAAGCTAAAAAAAATGAAACAGAACCAGTACAGGCCATAAAGGACCACAATCGGTTGATGTGGATTTCTCCTTTGGGACGATCGAGAAAATGGATTGAACCATATTCTGATAAATTCCAGAATGACCACAAAACAAGAAAACCCAGTGGAATAAGAAGCGTACCAATATATTTGAAATCGCGCCGGATTATGATAACCAGCAGGAATACAACCAGGAGTGGCAAAACGGAATATTTGATTAATAAACCTAAGCCAAGAAGCAGAGCTGAAAAAATATAACCACTTGTTTTTGAT
>DINP01000058.1:12058-51398 GCA_002426025.1 Bacteroidales bacterium UBA5537
TTGTGACTATACATTGGTGTAGGGTCATCCTTCCAGTTAATCAAACCAGACATAGGTTTGCCTGGATTTTCTTTGATCCAGGAGGCTGCTTTCAGATGAAAAGTATCGTCAATATGGTAGGCTTTCCCAATATTCAATGCTGTAAGCAGTACCCAAAGAAAAATCAACAACAGAAACCTGCGATCCGCCCAACGACTAAAAATACTTTTATTGTTGTTTAGCACTAGTTGAAAGCATTAATGTTATTCCTCCTGACAATTTTCGATTGAATCAGATACTATAAATAGTCCTTTTAACTTTTATTTCACGCTTGTCTGCTTGTGCATACAAGCAGGCCTGTCTGCGTGCTGCAAACAGGCAGGCAAAGACGCGAAGATGCAAAGTGTTGATACAATATTGAAAATTAAAAATTTACAACAAGGCTTAGACCACTACATTTACAATCTTCCCAGCCACCACAATTACTTTCCTTGGTTCTTTTCCTTCCAGCCATTTGGCTGATTCCGGGGCTGCAATTACGGCTTTTTCTATTTCGGGAACGGCCATATCAAGCGGCAATTCAAGCTTGAAGCGCATTTTACCATTGAATGAAACCGGATATTCAAAGGTATTTTCAACTGTATAGCTTTCATTGTAAACCGGGAAATCAGCCTTAGTAACACTTTCTGTATTGCCAAGCAAACTCCAGAGCTCTTCGGCAATGTGTGGAGCATAAGATGAAATAAGCACGGTAAGTTCACTCAGAATGCTGCGGTTGTTGCATTTTAGTTCTGAAAGTTCGTTTACACAGATCATGAAGTTACTCACAGCAGTATTAAAGGAGAAACGTTCAATATCGTCCTGAACCTTTTTGATGGTTTTGTGCAGAATTTTGAGTTCAGCCGCAGTTGGCGGGTTATCGTTAATTAAAAGATTGTTGTCCATATCGTGGAACAAACGCCACAATTTCCTGATAAAACGGAAAACACCTTCAATGCCGTTGGTGTCCCAGGGTTTAGATTGTTCCAGTGGACCAAGAAACATCTCGTACAACCGCAGCGTATCGGCACCATATTTTTCAATCAGGTCGTCGGGGTTCTGTACATTGTACTTTGACTTTGACATTTTTTCTACTTCCCAACCGCAGATATACTTTCCATCTTCCAGAATAAATTCGGCCCCGGCAAATTGTGGTTGCCACTGAATAAAGGCATCAACATCGAGAATATCATGGTGTACGATATTTACATCCACATGAATGGCCTGAACATCATAATCTTTGCGAAGATTGAAGCTTACAAATTTGTTTGATCCTGAAACGCGGTACACAAAATTCGACCGCCCCTGTATCATTCCCTGATTGATGAGTTTCTGAAATGGCTCATCCTTCACAGCTATACCAAGGTCGAACAGGAATTTATTCCAGAAACGTGAATAAATCAGGTGCCCGGTTGCATGTTCGGCGCCGCCCATATAAAGATCTACATTCTGCCAGTAGTCATTGGCCTCTTTCGAGAAATACGCCTTATCGTTGCGGGGATCCATGTAGCGCAAATAATAACCACTTGATCCGGCAAAACCAGGCATAGTATTGGTTTCCAGCGGATAACCGTCTTTGTTCACCCAGTTTTTGGCCCGGGCAAGCGGAGGTTCACCGCTTTCTGTGGGTAAATAGGCATCTACAGCAGGTAGTTCCAGCGGAAGTTCCTCTTCACTCAAAGTATAGGGCATCCCATCTTTGTAATAAACAGGAAATGGCTCACCCCAGTAACGCTGGCGACTAAAAATGGCATCGCGCAGGCGGAAATTGAATTTGCCATAACCAATACCCATTTCTTCAATTTTGCGGATGGTAGTGGAAATTGCTGACTTAACTTCAAGACCGGTAATAAAACCGCTGTTAATCATAACCCCTTCCTTAGAATCGTAAGAATCTTCCCATTCCGAAGGGTCAACCGGAGTTTCACCTTTTCGGGAAACAACCTGTATAATAGGCAGGTTAAAATGGCGGGCAAAAGCAAAATCACGGCTGTCGTGGCCGGGAACCGCCATAATGGCTCCTGTTCCGTAACCCATCAGCACATAGTCGGCAACCCAGATGGGAATTTCTTCACCATTCAATGGATTGATGGCATAGGCGCCGGTAAATTCTCCGCTAACCTTTTTCACCTCGGTCATCCGTTCGCGTTCAGAGCGGTTTTTGGCCCAATGGATATACGATTCTACTTTCTCACGATGCTCAGGAGTAGTAATTTCAGCAATAAACGGATGCTCTGGCGCCAGTACCATAAAAGTTACCCCAAACATGGTATCTGCCCGGGTAGTAAAAATTTCAAGTTTTTCGTTGAAGTTTTTAATGGCAAACTGAGCCGAGCAGCCCTCTGAACGACCAATCCAGTTGCGCTGAATTTCTTTTAGCGAGTCGGGCCATTCAACGTGGTTCAGGCCATCGAGCAAACGATCGGAGTAAGCCGTAATACGAAGCAACCATTGTTTCATGGTTCTCCGTTCCACGGGATGGCCACCACGAACCGAAAATCCATCGCTGACTTCGTCATTGGCAAGCACAGTTCCCAGTTCAGGACACCAGTTAACCATGGTGTCGGCAAGATAGGCCAGACGGTAATGCATCAGCAATTCCTGCTGTTGCTTCTCGCTCATGGCATTCCAATCGGCAGCAGAAAACGCAGAAATTTCACTGCAGGCAGCATCAACGGTTTTATTTCCGGAAACGGCAAAAACCGAAATCAGTTTTTCTATCGGCTCAGCTTTTTGTGATTCTTTATTATACCATGAATGAAACAACTGTATAAACGTCCATTGTGTCCATTTATAATATTCAGGGTCGCTGGTGCGGACTTCGCGATCCCAATCGTAAGAGAATCCGATTTTATCCAGTTGTTCGCGGTAACGGGAAATATTTTTTTCGGTGGTAACCGCAGGGTGGGTGCCGGTCTGAATGGCATATTGTTCAGCCGGAAGACCATAAGCATCATAGCCCATGGGATGCAGAACATTGAAACCCTTCTGTCTTTTATAGCGTGCATAAATATCCGACGCAATGTAACCTAGCGGATGGCCAACGTGCAATCCGGCTCCGGAAGGATATGGGAACATATCGAGCACATAAAATTTTGGTTTGCTGTGGTCTATTTCCGTTTTGTAGGTTTTATTGTCAGCCCAGACTTTCTGCCACTTTTTTTCGATTTCCCTGAAGTTGTAATCCATTGGTTTTGCTTTGTTTTAGAAGGGGGCAAAGGTAAGAAGGTTTTGTGAATTTCGGATTTTGGGTGTGAATTGGAGTTTGGACTTATTTTTAGATGACATAAGGACATGGGGACGGGGGTGACGAAGTGACGAGGAATGGTAGTTGAGCGGAGCCGAAACCAGTCCGATGGTAGATTGCAAACCGTTCCCGGTGGTCTATGCTCCGACCATCCAATTTAGGATTTTGGATTGCGCTAGCCTTCTTTCCAAAATCCGGATTGAGATCGATTGTACAAATGAATTTTCTTACTTTTAACGAAAATTTAAACAGGCTCAAGGCCTCAAAAGAGTTTGAAATGAAAAAAATCCTGTTAATAATTATTGCTTTTATCAGTTTCACTGCAGCTAAAGCCGAATGTTATACCTGCTGGGAACTCCGTAAGGTAGAAATTACCATGAACAGCGGACAAATTGTAACCGGATATGTTAAGTGGAATGATGTCTGGCTGAACGATGTTCTGGATACTGCCGTCTGGAAAAACAGGTTTCCCGAAAGCCTGCTTCCCTATTATCAAAACCTATCCTATAAATGGGACCTCGAACTGATCACAGAGATTTTTATCATTAAGAATGATTCAATTGATGAATTTATCGCTACCAAAGCAATTTGTCAGGGAAACCTTGATTACACAAAAATTAAATCAGTCAGAGAGATTGATAAGGATGCGAAAATATATCACGGAATTGGTGATATTCAGATACTTACCCAGGAAGAAATTGACCGGCTGAAGGGAAATCCTTATGCGGTATTTTATCTCGATTCTTCGCTTTTCGGAACTTATTTCCTGAGCTACAACAAAGCCATAACTCACGCAGCACTGAGCCGGATAAACGAAGACAATTTTCGTAAAATGAGCGAAGAATTAAAGACTAAAGGGGTTATTGTTTATACTTTCGGATACTAATATCTTTTTTATCTCCCTTTCTGACAGTAATTATGTCCACTTTCTTTTTACCTGACATTTTCATCCAGATATACAGATTCTTATTGTTTCACCATTTATCCTCATACCAATACCATTCCTTCGTTTCTGATTTTTTCTTACTTTCGCACTCACAATAAAACTTATGGCGCGTACCGAAGATAAACTCAGCCGCAGGCGATTACAAACCTCAACAGCCACAACAATAATCAGCATTTCACTGGTGCTTTTTATGCTTGGCCTGCTTGGGCTGATTGTGTTGCATGCCAATAAATTGTCGGATTATGTTAAGGAAAACATAGGATTCTCGGTAATTATTAAGGAAGAGGTGAAAGAAACCGGAATACTTGAATTCAGGAAAAAGCTTGACCTTGAGCCTTTTGTAAAATCAACTGATTATATTACAAAGGAAAAAGCTGCTGAAAACCTGACGAAAGACCTGGGCGAAGATTTTGTTGATTTTCTGGGTTATAACCCACTGCTTGCTTCAATTGACATCAGGCTGAATGCTGAATACGCCAACAACGACAGCCTTATCGTATTAGAAAAAAGGCTGGTAGCCAATCCCATCGTTAAAGAGGTTTTTTACCACAAATCTCTGGTCGAACTGGTCAATCAGAATATCCGACGTATAAGCATTATTATTCTTGCATTTACAGCCTTACTGATGCTTATTTCCATTGCCCTGATAAACAATACCATCCGGCTGAGCGTTTACAGCAAGCGATTTATTATTAAAAGCATGTTGCTTGTTGGTGCAACGCAACGGTTTGTCAAGAAACCATTTTTGCTGCGTAGTCTGTTACATGGTTTTATCAGTGCCCTGATTGCCATTATACTGCTGGGGCTGGTGTTGTATTTTTCACGTCAGGCGTTGCCCGAGTTAGTAGATTTGCAGGATATTGACATGTTCTTATCCCTGTTCGGAATTGTAACCGCCCTGGGATTAATCATAACCGGCGTTTCTACACTTTTCGCAGTGCGCAAATTCCTGCGGATCAGTAACGATAAATTGTATTATTGATTGTTGTCGGAGGTCAGAAGTCAGAGGTCAGAAGTCAGAATTGAAATGCATTTCGCCCCTCCCCCCTCGTCCCTCGTCCCTAAAAAAACAAACGTAAAGTTCACAATACCATGGATTTAAAGAAAACAGTTAAGGTTAGCGCTGATAAAAAAGCTGCCCCGGTAATTGAAAAGGATCTTCAGTTTGCATTTGGTAAAGAAAATTACCGGCTTATGCTGATCGGCCTTGGCGTAATTGCCCTGGGTTTCATCCTGATGGTTGGAGGCGGGTCTGATGATCCCAAGGTATTTAACAGTGCCATCTTTAATTTTCAGCGGCTTACACTCTCTCCACTTCTTATTCTTGCCGGATATATAATCGAGATTTTCGCGATTATGAAAAAACCGCGCGACTAAGACATGACTACATTTCAAGCCATCATCATTGCCATTGTTGAAGGGATTACCGAGTTTTTACCGGTATCTTCAACCGGCCATATGATCATTACCCAGGAATTGCTGGGCATGGAGATCAACGATTTTGTCAAAGCATTTACTGTCAATATTCAATTTGGTGCCATCCTTTCGGTGATTGTGCTTTACTGGAAGCGTTTCTTTCAAACCCTCGATTTCTATTTCAAGCTTTTTGTGGCTTTTATCCCGGCTGCAGTAATTGGTTTGCTGTTAAGCGATTTTATTGACAGCCTGCTCGAAAACGTGGTGGTTGTTGCCGTGATGCTGGTGCTTGGCGGAATTGTGCTGCTCTTTGTTGATAAATGGTTTAACAAACCAGCCAAAGACCAGACAATTACCTATCCTACGGCTCTTAAAATCGGATTCTATCAGTGCATTGCCATGATACCCGGCGTTTCACGCTCAGCAGCCACCATTATCGGTGGTATGACACAGAAACTCGACCGCAAAACCGCCGCTGAATTTTCATTTTTCCTCGCTGTGCCTACTATGTTCGCGGCAGCGGGATACAAATTGGTACAAAACTATAAAACCATCTCAGCAGAGAATATTGATACCCTAATCCTCGGAAATGTAGTAGCTTTTATAGTCGCCATGCTTGCCATTAAATTTTTCATAAGCTTCCTCACCAAACATGGNNATGATCGCGATGGGTTACGATTTAAATATTTCCTGATGCCCTATAATTTTGAAGAAGGTGAAGTCCTGTTAATTGACAAACCCCTTACCTGGACCTCCTTCGATGTTATCAACCGTTTTCGTTATTTCCTGAAAAAGCAGCTCGGAATCAAAAAGATTAAGGTTGGCCATGCAGGCACACTGGATCCTCTGGCCGATGGCTTACTGATTGTTTGCACCGGCCGGTTTACGAAGCGCATAGATGAATTTCAGGGGCAGGAAAAAGAATATACCGGTACATTTCGCCTGGGTGCGACAACCCCATCTTTTGACCTTGAACAGGAAATTGATCAGGAATATGAAACCAGCCATATTACTGAAGCAATGATTCACGAGGCTGCCCTGAAGTTTACAGGTGATATTATGCAGATACCTCCACAGTTTTCAGCCATAAAAATCGGTGGAAAACGAGCTTATAAATTTGCCCGTAAGGAAAAAGAGGTGTTATTAGATGCCCGCCCGGTAAATATCCGCGAATTTGAAATCACCCGTATTTCTATGCCGGATGTTGATTTCAGGATAAGTTGCAGCAAGGGAACCTATATCCGCTCGCTGGCACGTGATTTTGGTGAAACACTACAAAGCGGGGCACACCTAATCGCATTGAGACGCACACGTATCGGCGAATTCCTGCTTTCAGATGCGCATAAGCTCGACGAACTAATGGCGGAGTTAACCCGCTTGTCAGAATTGAACGAAAATCAACCGGAGGATATTGACACCTCAAAATAAAACGGACATGAACGAAAGTGTCTTTTTACCTATATTTCAGGCAATTGACCAATGTAGTCAAATCAAGCTCAGAGATAAGTTCTACCATCTGGCAGTTCGTTATGCCTTTGTCAGAGCCCAGTGGAATTTTATGACGGTCTCCGAAAGAGCTGATATGGATGCCGAGCGAACCCGGCTTCATAATGTCCTGATAGATAGCATAAACATTCTGGCTCGCAACATGGAAAAAGCTGGTGAAAATATCGATTGGCGAAAAACTCTAGGCGATAATCGGAAGGATATCGGCGACTTAGCCTGTTATGTGAATGCCTGGCTTGGGATAAGGCAACGGTAAACAGATAAAATTCAGGTGCTAATTTGAAATGGTAATATCCGCTGTCTTCTGAAAAAACTGTTTCTGAAAAATAATCATCAGCAGAACGCCAATAGTAATGGAGGAATCGGCAATATTAAATACCGGCCTGAAAAAGATAAACTCATTGCCCCCTACAAATGGCACCCACGTAGGATAAAACCCCTGGAAAATCGGGAAATAGAACATATCAACAACCCGGCCATGGAGGAAAGTTCCATAGCCCCCTTCGGCAGGAAAGAGCCGGGCGACTTCAAAATAATTGCTGCTGCTGAAAATCATGCCGTAGAAGGCACTATCAATCATATTGCCGATTGCGCCCGCCAACACCAACGAAAGGCTCACTATCAGACCCGTTTTGGCCTTCTTGCGGGTGATTACATAGAGGTAGTAAAGTATCCCTATAATCGCAATAATCCTGAAAATACTCAGGATCAGTTTCCCGTAATCACCGGCAAACTGCATCCCGAAGGCCATGCCTGGGTTCTCGGTAAAATGGATGATAAACCACTTGCCCAAAACAAAGATTTCCTCGCCCAGGCTCATGGATGTTTTAATCCAGAACTTAACTGCCTGATCAATAATCAGCACAATAGTTACGATAAGCAACGATTTTTTCAATACCCCTGGGTTTTAATGGTAGTAAAAGATAGATTGGATTACCAAAATAATCAAATGCTCCGGCATTGTTTTGCAATCCGGGAGGAGCGAATGTAAATAAGTGATAGACAGGGTTCCCACCAGAAAACTAAAAACGAAATCTTTATTTGGGTTGATTAAGTTTTGCTTCTATGCTAAGGGTTGCATGGGGTACAATGCGCAATCTTTCTTTAGAAATCAGTTTACCTGTAACCCTGCAAATACCATAGGTCTTGTTCTGAATACGAACCAGTGCGTTTTCAAGGGCGGTAATAAACTTATCCTGACGAGCTGCCAGCTTGCTGTTTTCTTCCTTTGAGTTAACCTGATAACCCTCTTCGAGCACCTTGAATGTCGGAGAAGTATCGCTGATATCGTTATCGTTGCTGTTGGCAAAAGCTTCAGTCAGCATTTTGAGATCTTTGCGGGCTTTCTCCAGCTTGGCAAGGATGATCTGCCTGAATTCTTCAAGTTCTTCGTCTGAAAACCTTGTTCTTACATTTTCATCCTGAATTTCTTCCTTTTTCATAGCCATTTTAGTTTAAAATTGATACCTCTGTTCCTGTGCTTTCAGCTTAAGCGTTCCACACTGATGGCTGCCTGCATTTCCTCGGCAAGTTCGACAATAATACGTTTCGATGGTTCAATTTTATCAACTGTTTTCATCGAATCTGCGAGGGTCTCAGAACAAATGTACGAATAATTATTACTCAGGGCTTCATTCAGCCCATTGTTTTTCTCGATTTCAAGACTGATCCTGTCGGTCACCTCAAAATCTTTATCCTTGCGGATATTTTGTATCCTGTTTACCAGTTCACGGGCGATACCTTCATCGCGCAACTGATCTGTAACAGTTATATCTAACGCTACGGTAAGTGTACCCATTGAAGATACAACCCAACCAGGAATATCTTCAGTAATCACCTCCATATCCCCTTCTATCAGCTCAACAGGTTCACCTTCAATGATCAGACTTAATTTCCCATTGATCTCAAATTCTGCAATCTGTAACTGATCAATCCCGGCAAGCTCTGTGGCAATCTGTTTCATCAGTTTGCCATAGCGTGGGCCAAGGGCTTTGAAATTGGCTTTTACTTTCTTTACCAGCACTCCCTGACCTGAAATGTATTCAATGTCTTTTATATTGACTTCGCTCAATATCAGGTTTTTAACCGCTTCAACCTGTGTTTTGAAGCTTTCGCCAGAAACCGGGATCATAATGCGGCTCAGAGGCTGCCTTACCCTAATGCGGTGCTGTTTGCGCAGGGAAAGCACCATTGATGAAATGTTCTGCGCAATCTCCATCCGCTCTTCTAAACCTTTATCAATCAAGCTTTCATCGGCTTTTGCGAAATCGGCAAGGTGAACAGAAACAGCTTTATTGCGTCCGCTGATCCCGTTAAGGTCGGTAAACAGCCTGTCGCTAAAGAAAGGCGCGATGGGTGCAGCCAGTATGGCAATGGTTTCAATACAGGTATAAAGCGTTTGGTATGCCGAAATCTTATCGGTGGAGTACTCGCCTTTCCAGAAACGTCTGCGCGACAAACGAACATACCAGTTGCTCAGGTGGGCATCCACAAAATCGGAAATAGCCCGTCCGGCCTTGGTTGGCTCATAATCGGCATAATAACTATCAACGGATTTCACTAAGCTGTTCAATTCCGAAAGTATCCATCGGTCTATTTCAGGACGGTCGTTCAACGCAACTTCTGCTTCGCTGTAGGTAAACCCATCAATATTGGCGTAAAGTGCGAAGAAATTGTATGTATTGTACAGCGTACCGAAAAACTTGCGCTGCACCTCCCCTATTCCCTCAAGATCGAATTTAAGGTTATCCCAGGGCTGGGCGTTGGTAATCATATACCAGCGTGTTGCATCTGGGCCGTATTTTTCAATGGTTTCGAACGGATCAATGGCATTTCCGAGGCGTTTCGACATTTTATTGCCACTCTTATCAAGCACCAGGCCATTGGATATAACCGTTTTAAACGACAATGTATCGAAAGCCATGGTTGCAATCGCGTGCAGCGTGAAGAACCATCCACGGGTCTGGTCAACTCCTTCGGCTATAAAATCGGCCGGGAAATATTCGCTGAGGTGATCTTTATTCTCAAACGGGTAATGGAACTGCGCAAAAGGCATGGCTCCNNACAATATCATCCACATAAGGACGGTGCAGATCAAATGTATTGTAATTTTCATCTGAGTTATCGCCAGGTTTATAGGCTTCGAGCGGATTCGAGTTCATAAAACCTGCAGCAACCGACTTCTCAATTTCCTCCTTTAGTTGAGCAACCGAACTGATGCACAGCACCTCTTCTTTATCCTCGCTCATCCAGATGGGTAGCGGGGTTCCCCAGTAGCGCGAACGGCTGAGGTTCCAGTCAACCAGGTTTTCGAGCCAATTGCCGAATCGTCCGGTTCCGGTGGCTTCTGGTTTCCAGTTAATGGTTTTATTCAGCGCAAGCATCTCATCGCGGTAAGCGGTGGTGCGGATAAACCAGCTATCGAGTGGGTAATAAAGAATGGGTTTGTCTGTACGCCAACAATGCGGGTAGGAATGTTCATACTTCTCCGTTTTGAAGGCGCGATTTTCTTTCTTCAGCTTGACAATGATGTCAATATCCACATTGTCTTCTTTGTCAGGATCGTAATCGGCAGCGTATTCTGCTTTCACATAACGTCCGGCAAATTCGCCCATCTCTTCGGTAAACCTTCCCTGCCTGTCAACGAGTGTTAAAGCACCGATGCCATTGAGTTTGGCCACCTTGAAGTCATCGGCACCAAAACTGGGGGCAATATGTACGATACCGGTACCATCTTCAGTAGTGACAAAATCGCCGGTAACCACACGGAATGCATCGCCTTCCTCAGGCTGCGCATAAGGCAGCAGTTGCTCGTAGCGTATGCCTTCGAGCTCACTTCCTTTCCAGGATTCGGCAATTTCGAATGGAATCGCTTTCTGTCCGGCCTCGTATTCTGAAAGCTTCAATTCAGCATTTTTCTCAGGGAAATACTTGCCGAACAGTTCCTTTGCCAATATAACCGTAATGGGCAGACTGGTATAAGGATTGAAGGTTTTCACCTTTACATATTCAATGTTTTTGCCAACAGCAAGTGCGGTGTTGCTGGGCAAAGTCCAGGGTGTGGTAGTCCATGCCATGAAAAAGAGATCGCCATGCAGATTGGCAAAGAGTTTCTCTGAATTGGCATCGCGCACCACCTTAAACTGGGCAACCACGGTATTGTCTTTCACATCGCGGTAACATCCGGGCTGGTTCAGCTCATGCGTGCTGAGTCCTGTTCCGGCTGCCGGTGAAAAAGGCTGAATGGTATAGCCTTTGTAAAGCAAACCCTTATCGTAAAGTTTCGCCAGCAGAAACCAGATGGTTTCCATGTATTTGTTGTCGAAAGTAATGTATGGATGTTCCAGGTCAACCCAATAGCCGATACGGCGGGTCAAGTCATCCCACAAATCCTTGTATTTCATTACTTCGGTGCGGCAGGCNNCGGTTGACCAAAAAACCTTTCATGGTTTTATAGCGGCAGAAAATATCCTTAATGGCCCTGGCCATAACATGGTGAATACCGGGAACGCCATTAGCAGAGGGAGGTCCTTCATAAAAGACAAAGGGCTTGCTGTCGCGCCTGATATCGAGACTCTTCTGAAATACATTTTCATCCTCCCAGGTTTTCAGCACGTCTTTGCTAAGTCCGGAAAGGTTAAGTTGTTTATATTCAGGGTATTTATTCATTAATGCTCCTGTATTTTTAGGCTATTCTTTAAAGAGGTGCAAAAGTAGAAAAAATCCCTTATACTTTTATTAAGTGCTGATTTATTTTAGGTTAGGTGGCTCAGGGCACAGTGCGCAGGGCATGGGGCAAGAAGCAATGTTTCTATTTTATCAACAGGATATGTAGAATAATGAAATCCTATTTTATCTAATCAATAGTTAAAGGAGGTCCAACAATCTGCATTTCATTGTCAGCAAAAATCTTTTCAATTTCAATGGGTGTGGGCTCATGATCAAGTGCCGACATGGTTAGGAAAAAACGCTCCAGTTTTCCGGCCGGTTGCACCACCACTGTCATTTTTCCTTTCTCAGAAACCTGAGTCCATGCATGGGGAACCTCCCGGGGTAAAAAGATGCTATCACCAATGGTCAGATTGTACTTTTCATCGCCAACCTGAAAATAATAGGCGCCTTCAAGAACATAAAAGATTTCATCCTGAGTGTGATGAATATGCAATGGGGTTCCTCTCCCCTGCGAGAGGGACGTTTGTTCAAATATCGCTAATTCTCCATCAGTATCGAGTCCGCTTATTTTAACATCAAGCATATTGGAATTTACCCCCTTCAACTGAATATGTCCATGAATCCGACCTTCACCTGCCGTGATTTTAAAGCCTTTGTTCATACGTTTATTTTTCTTAAGCATTTCAGAAAGAGCAAAATGCGGGGTTAGTGCCAACGAAATTACAGATGCTAAAAAAGTTGCTCTCTTCATTTTTCTGCTTTAATGATTGAATTAAATTTGAAACCAATCAACTGAATAAATCCATGTGTATAAACTCCGATTGTTATCGCCTAACACTATTGCAACCCGCGTTTTCAATTTTCTAAAAAATCAACTATTTAAAATCTTCAAAACCAACATTCAGACCTTTCAATTATCTGGCAAATATTACTTAAAACATTACCTAAAACTTTAAGTTCATTTTATTGATAACCAATAACTTACTTTAACATTTTATTAACATAAATTCAAATTATATTGAGCTTTGTCATGGAAAAAATGAAGTGTAATCTACCTTCATTTGCACGCTTCAAACGAATAACGCTGAACACAGAACACTAAAAAAAGTAGTGAGAAATGAGTTGTGAGTTCGAATATTGAATATTATCCCACCGAAGTCACAGAAGGCTGAACGAGAAACCTCGAACGTATACAGGGCATTGAACTCTTTAACGGCAAAGCCAATGAACCCTGAAAGCAGAACGACCAGCGTCATTTTTAGAACGCGGATAACACGGATCTATCGAACGCGCCTGCCTGAATGCTTGTGCATGCAAGCAGACAGGGATTCACACGGATTAATTACGGCTTTCATTTTTAAAATCGAACCCCAGAGCATGGAACACAGAACGCTGAACCTATGGCTCCCTCGCCTTTTTTCGCCCCTTCGCTCCCTCTCAATTTTGAACGCTGAACGAGAAACCCCGAACGCCCGCAGGGCATTGAACCCTTGAACGGCGAAGCCATTAAACACAGAACGAGGAACGCAGAACCAAATTTTAATTACTTTTGCTTAAAACCACCGCAATATGGGAATGATATCAATTGAAGGCATGGAGTTTTTCTCCTACCATGGCCATTTTAAAGAAGAACAGGTTATTGGCACCCGCTTTATGGTTGATCTGTTTATTGAAGTGGATACCCATCAGGCAGAGCGCAGCGACGACCTGCACCAAACGGTTAATTACCTGAGTGTTTACCAAACCGTTAAAAAAGAGATGGAGCAGAAATCGCATCTGCTTGAACATGTAGCCCATCGCATTCTTCAGGCTGTTCATGCCCGTTTCCCGGATGTTATTAATGCCGAAGTTAAAATATCAAAACTCAACCCTCCCCTGGGTGGCAAAATTGACCGGGTTTGTGTTACACTGCAAAGTGATGATATTTATGAATAAAGCCACTAAACCAACCCTTAAGATATGCCCCCGCTGTGGCAAATCGTTTGAATGCCTTCATGCAGAGGGCTGCTGGTGTTTTGCATACAGCATTTCACCCGAAAATGCAGCTAAACTGAGAAAAGAATATGATAATTGCCTCTGCCCTGAATGCCTGCCTCTGTATGCCAGTGACACCCGGGGTAATTCTGACAAAATGAATCCAAACAACTGATAACGAAAATATTAGCCTTCAATTAAAAAATCTGAGCATAATTTAAGAATTTTAGTAAATTTGCAGCGAAATAGGGTCTCGTGGCCGAGTGGCTAGGCAGAGGTCTGCAAAACCTTCTACAGCGGTTCGAATCCGCTCGAGACCTCAAAAAACCGGTTCTGAACAGAAGCGGTTTTTTTCGTTTTATCATCTTTCCAGTTGCACTTTAAATGACTTTTCAGCGATACCGCGATTATTCACTGTGGCCTGATTTGTTTAAAACCCGCGCTATAAAAGTGTAAATTACTATGAAAGTGCTGTTGATATTCTGTTTTATGTATCTATTTGCTGGTTCTGAAAAACCGGAACTTTCAAAAGAAGGCTCAAAAAAACTGAATAAACTGCTGTCTGAATTGTATCATAATCAAAAATTGCAGATTGACAGACTAAACCTTGCCGGAGAAAACCTCACTGATAACGATATTCTGAACGCGGATGGAAAATGGTTTGCCATTAGTGAAGCGGAGAAGTTAGTGGGTTGGCTGATGACCGACAAGGCTTGGGGGCGTTATCACGAATTTGAATATGCGATAGTGATAGATACCAACCTGTTTATTAAAGATGTTTCGGTCCTTAGTTACCCNNCCGGTTTATGGCCGGGAGATTGATGCCCTTTCAGGTGCCTCTATTTCGGGTCCACACCTGAGCGAATCCATTGCAAAAGCCCTTTTAGTTTTAAAGAAACTCGACGAACAGGCCTTGTTGAAATCACAATAGTAATCTTGTAAACTCCCCCAAATCACCTATTTTTGCCGTCTCACCAAACGGTAAAATGGACCCTGTTACACTACTAATTCTAGCATTTGGCCTCTCTTTCGACTCATTTGCCGTTTCGATCAGCAGTGGGCTGATGTTGCCAGGAATCCGGTTCTATAGAGCGTGTATAATTGCTTTCTCCCTAGCATTTTTTCAGGCCATAATGCCGATGATAGGCTGGTTGGCTGGGCTCACCATACGCGATCAGCTTGTTTCAGTTGACCATTGGATAGCATTCGGTTTGCTTGCCCTGCTGGGATTAAGGATGATATACGAAAGCCTGAAACCCGAGGAGCACCGCAGCGGATTTAATCCACTAAAGCCTTTGGTTTTAATCACCATGTCGCTGGCCACTAGTATTGACGCCTTGATTGTAGGTGTAAGTTTCGCCTTTCTTGAAACCCCTGACACCCCTTTCTGGATGGCCATTCTCTTCCCGGTGATTATTATTGGTGCAGTTACTTACATTATGTCAATGCTTGGCATTTTATTTGGAAAAAATGCCGGAATACGGCTGGGAAAACGTATGGAGTTCCTGGGAGGATTAATACTGATAGGAATTGGAGTGAAAATACTGGTGGAACATCTCTTGTATTAACAGGCTTCCAGCAGTTTTAAGAATTTCGGAATTCGGATTGTAAATTGCGGATTGAATGCATTTTGCTAAAACAGCAAAGCTTTATGGCCTTATTAATCAATTTGCTTATCAAAATCTTCACGCAACAGGCATAATTCCAGAAAGCCATCCGCGAAAATCCGTCAAATCTGTGTTATCAGTGTTCTGTTATGGCTGGGTAAAGATTGCTAAGTGCGCATGGTTCAGGGTTCAGTAAAAATTCCAAAGAGGTTTAAAGCTCAAAGTGAAAAGACTAAAGAGAAATAGCATTATGGTCCCCTATCATTCCAACATTCCATCTTTCCATTACTTTATAAACCCAATTCAACAAAAAAGCGCTTATCACATCCAACTGCCAAAATTAAAAACCCTTACCTTTGCACCCTTAAATAAAATGCCACAGCATGAGCGATATAAAAACGGTTTCTGAACTTACCGGCGAAAACAAAACGCCTAACAATTTTATACATACCATTATTGAGGAAGATATCCGGAACGGGAAAAACGATGGACGTGTCCACACCCGTTTCCCGCCTGAACCAAACGGTTACCTTCATATCGGCCATGCCAAATCCATTTGTCTGAATTTTGGCACGGCTGCAAAATATAAAGGTAAATGCAACCTGCGTTTCGACGATACAAATCCCGTGAAGGAAGATGTNNGAATTTTTTGCCTCTGACTATTTTCCTAAAATCTATGAATTTGCCGAAAAGCTTATCCTGAAAGGGAAAGCTTATGTTTGTGACCTATCAGCCGAACAGATTGCCACACAGAAAGGAACCCCTACACGACCGGGCCAGGAAAGCCCATACCGCAACCGTTCGGTAGAAGAAAACCTCGATTTATTCAGGCGTATGAAAGCCGGTGAATTTCCCGATGGTAGCCGGGTGCTCAGGGCAAAAATTGATATGGCATCACCCAATATGCATTTGCGCGATCCCCTGCTCTACCGTATTATCCATACCGATCATCACCGCACCGGCAATCAGTGGTGCATTTACCCGATGTACGATTTTGCTCACGGACAAAGCGACAGCATCGAAGGCATTACCCACAGTATTTGCACCCTCGAATTCGAGGTACACAGGCCTTTATACGACTGGTGCATCCGCGAACTGGAAATTTTTGCCCCGAGGCAAATTGAATTTGCACGACTTAATATGACCTATACTGTTATGAGCAAGCGCAAATTGCTCGAACTGGTTAAAAACAATTTTGTAAGTGGCTGGGACGATCCACGGATGCCAACCATTTCGGGGCTTCGCCGTAGGGGTTATACGCCAGAATCAATCCGCAATTTCTCTGATCTTGTGGGTGTTGCGAAGCGTGAAAATGTAATTGATGTTGGATTGCTCGAATTCTGCATTCGTGAAGACCTGAATAAAACCTCCCCTCGAAAAATGGCTGTGATCAATCCTGTTAAATTGGTGATCTCCGACTACCCAGAAGGTAAGGTTGAAGAAATGACAGCCATCAACAATCCTGAGGATCAGGAAGCCGGCACACGTAAAGTTGCTTTTTCCAGAGAACTTTACATTGAACGCGAAGATTTTATGGAGGACCCGCCAAACAAATTCTTCCGACTGGCGCCTGGCCGCGAAGTACGCCTGAAATACGCCTATATCATTAAATGTGAATCGGTCGTGAAAGATCCTGAGACAGGTGAAATCACTGAAATACATTGTACGCATGATCCCGAGACCCTGAGTGGCCGTGAACAGAGCAGCCGTAAGGTGAAAGGAACCCTGCATTGGGTGTCGGCTTCACACGCGATTAATGCTGAAATCAGACTTTATGACCGGCTTTTTCTGAGTGAAAATCCGGAAGATGTGCCAGAAGGCGAAGATTACAAAAACAATCTGAACCCTGATTCACTGAAAGTTGTAAACGGTTATGTTGAGGTATCTCTTTCGGGTATGAAATCACTAGACAAATTTCAGTTTGAACGCCTCGGTTATTTCTGCACCGACAAGGATTCAAAACCAGACAAACCGGTCTTTAATCGCATCGTTGCGCTTAAAGATTCATGGGCTAAGGCGAAAAATTAAGCGGGTATAAAGTTTTTCTGAAATTATTGTAAGTTAAAAAAACATTTTACTACTTTTGCAGCCCGATAATTGACCTATGGTGTAATTGGCAACACGTCTGATTCTGGATCAGAAGAGTCTAGGTTCGAGCCCTGGTAGGTCAACAAGCCAATTAAAAACCACTTGCATAAATCATTGCAGGTGGTTTTTTCATTCCGGCATTATTGGATTTTACCCTGTGAAATTTCTGATTACTTTTTATCCTCAACAATCCTGAAAAGCCCTTCCCTGTTTGGTTTTATACGATTTTTTTTGCTTATATTGATTGAAAGTTAAAGATCAATCATAAAGCGTTATGAAATCATATGTATTCTCCACAGTATCAAGGAATTTAATAAAGTCGGGGAAAGCAACTACCAGGGATGCAGTATTGATATTAGGATGGAAACTGATTTTTGGCAGCTGCTTAAGATTTTCATCTAAGAAGAGATGAATGTGATGATCTTTATCGTGAATCAATCCGAACGGAGAAACAGATCCGGGTTTAAGGCCAAGGTATTTTTCCATGCGCTGTTCCGAAGCAAAACTTAATTTTCCTTGCTTCAGTCTTTTTTCAAGGTCGTGAATATCCAGGGTCTGACGATGATCAAATATCACCAGATAGTGCCGATTACCTTTGTGATTGCGGAAAAACAGGTTTTTACAATGGGTTGTTTCTGAAATATCCTTCCAGTATTGTACAGCAATATCAATGGTGGGCGCGGGAGGATGCTCATGATATTCAAACGGAATATTGAGCTCCGCCAGTTTCTGATAGAGTAGGGGATCGCCGTTCATTATATAAAGCTTTAAGTAAAAAGTTAAAAGCTCAAAGTAAAGAGTAAAGAGTAAAAAGTCTGAAGTAAAACTTTGTAAATGCCTGAAAATTCTGTTTAAATCCAAAGATATATTCAATCTATTAGACTGGGTTGATAACACAACGTCAAATTTCGAACAAACGAATAGTTGTGATCTTCTTTGAGATACTAACTTCCCAGCGTTTTAAGTGCCCTTTCAATTCTGCTTTGTGTTTCCTCTTTTCCAAGCACCGAGATGATGGCAGCAACACCGGGTCCAAAGCTACCACCCACAAGCACCAGACGTAAGGTATTCATTACCTGCCCCATACCAAGTCCGTTTTCCTGGATAAAGGCTTTTAATGAATGGTCTATTTTCTCTGTTGAAAAATCATCAATTCCAATTATTGAACCTGAAACCTGTTTTAAAATAGGCGGTATTTCAGGTTTCCAGAATTTCTGAACTATTTTTTCATCATAAGTTTCAGGCGCAATAAAGAAGAAATGCGACTGATCCCATAGATCAGGGATAAGCACTGCTCTGTCTTTTACCAGCCCTGCAACTTTAGTAAGAAAATTCATTTCAACAGCCAGTCCTTTTTCAGTAAGAATATCGCTCAACAGTTCTGCCACAGTAGCATCGGGCAATTGCGAAAGGTAATGATGATTAAACCATTTTGCCTTCTCGGGATCGAATTTTGAGCCCGATTTACCAACCCTTTCTATCGAAAAAGCCTGAACCAACTCGCCAAGACTGAATATCTCCTGCTCTGTGCCGGGATTCCATCCCAGCAGAGCCAACATATTCACAAAAGCATCAGGCAAATAACCCGACTCGCGATATCCTGAAGATATTTCCCCATTTTGCGGATCGGTCCATTTTAAAGGAAACACAGGAAAGCCCAGGCGATCGCCGTCACGCTTACTGAGTTTACCGTTGCCATCTGGCTTTAATAGTAACGGCAGATGCGCGAACTGCGGCGGTTCCCATCCCAGATATCTGTATAGTAAAACATGCAACGGTGCCGAAGGAAGCCATTCCTCACCACGGATAACATGGGATATTTCCATCAAATGATCGTCAACAATATTTGCCAGATGATAAGTAGGCATACCATCTGATTTGAACAGCACTTTATCGTCCAATCTGGAGGTATGTACATTTACCTCTCCACGGATAAGATCATTTATCGTAATTTCCTCATTTTCAGGGATCAGAATTCTGATAACATACGGATCGCCTGAGTTAAGCCTAATGTTGGTTTCTTCCTGGCTCAACGTCAGCGAATTAACCATTTCCATACGGGTAAATGCGTCGTATTGTGTTGTGGCTACACCTTTGGCTTTCAGGCGTTCGCGCATTTGGTCCAACTCTTCCGGAGTATCAAACGCATAATAAGCATGACCCTCGTTTATCAGTTGTTCAGCATAAGCCTTATACAGGTCTTTGCGCTCACTCTGTCGGTAAGGTGCGTGAGGACCACCTATACCAACTCCTTCATCATATTCAATCCCACACCACTTGAAAGATTCAATTATATAATCTTCTGCTCCGGGAACAAAGCGTGTTTGGTCGGTATCTTCAATACGCAGCAGGAATTTCCCATTGTGCTTTCTGGCAAACAGGTAATTATACAGAGCTGTACGTACACCACCAATGTGTAACGGGCCGGTAGGGCTAGGGGCAAATCTTACACGAACTTCTTTCATATCAAATTTCTTTAGAGGTGCAAAGATAACAAAAGAGGCTACCTGACTTTTATACTTCGGCAAAACGGCCAATAATCAGGTTTCTTTTTGATTTTATTAACACTCTGTTGAGTTAATTTAATGTAACTTTGTGGTAATTGTGGCGTTAAGCTTATAAAGACTAAATCATCAGGAATAAGTATAATATGGCAAACAAGCCTAAGGTGAGGGTTCGTATTCCAAAGTATCACATAGGGAGAATCTTTCTTTTCCCTATTTTGCTATACCTGATGCTGGTATTTCCGGTACTCGGGTTTATGCTGCTTAAGAGTTTTCCTGAGCTTAAAAACAGAAGTGTTTTCAAAAATACTGTTCAGATAGATACAACCCTTTCAAACCTGAAAACATTTGACACTTTAAACCCGGTAGCTCAGTTTAATTCGGGATATGAATTGGGAAAAACGATAGCCCTGACTAACAAAGACAGCCTTCTGCTAATTGCTGACAGTATTACTCAGGCTGTTGAAGATGCGGAAAAAGATTCCTTAACATCTGGCGTTCAAGTTTCGTTTGGAAATAATAAGAAAAAGAGCACTTCCTCCGCTTTTTCCAACTCGATTTCCTTTCTTTTTAAGATTGTTATTCTATTTAGTACCATTGCCGGATTTGCCTTTAATATTCCTTTTAAACGCTATTTCCGGCGCAAGCGAAGGGGAAAATCAATTTCGCCCAAGCTCTACCGCTATTGCAGAAAATTCCTTCTCTATACCCCGCTTATAAATAGTGGTATCGTATTACTCGCGTTCAGTATTGTGCATGGTATAATGATTTATCAGTTGCGCTCACCCGAATTTTTTTCAGATGCTCTTGGGCGGCGAATGTTCTCGAATTATCTTTTCATTTCACTGGTTGCATCTTTGCTGACGGTTCTATTTATCTACTTCTGGCAAAAACACAGGGTTCATATCCGCTACATTGAACATATTTTTACCCGCGATGAATTGCAGAAACGCATTTTTGGTAAAAACCCAGGCAAGATACGTAACCGCCTGTATATTGCCAGCGCAATGACCACGCTTCTTCCGCTGACTATTGTTATGCTTTATCTGATTTTAAGCCTTACACCAATAAAGGATATGGGAGATGTGAATGCAGGCGAAATGCGTATATTGCTTGGCCGGCTTTCTGATGTTATTGGTCCTGAAATAGATCATTCCAAAGCTTCTGGCTATTCTAACTTGTATTATATCAGCGCTTTTGATAATGCCTTGATGTTCGGGGGGATTTTCAGCGGAATCTTTGTTTCATTCATTTATATACTGTTTTTCGTTAACTGGTCAACTGCCGATATTGTGCGTCCGGTAAACGAATTGGTTGAAAGTATGCGTAAAACAGGCGAGGGCATGCTCGATAATTACACCATAGTCAGGACCAATGATGAAGTTGGGGTGATGTCAGAAGGATATAATATGATGACATCGCGGCTCAGGGATTACATTTTTAAGATTTCAAGGATAAATGAAGCTTACAGTCGGTTTGTGCCCAGTCAGTTTCTCGAATTTCTTGGCAAAGAAGATATTGTTGATATTCAACTTGGTGATCAGATACAGAAAGAGATGACCGTAATGTTTTCCGATATACGGGGCTTTACTGATTTGTCGGAAGATATGTCGCCAAAAGAGAATTTCGACTTCATCAATCACTACCTTGGTTACATGGAACCAGTCATCCGGAAAAACAATGGTTTTATTGATAAATTTATTGGTGATTCTATAATGGCTCTGTTTCACGAAAAAGTTGACGATGCCATTGCAGCAGCCATCGAAATGCGGCAAACACTTATCCGGTTTAATCTCGATCGCGTTGATCAGGGCAAACCAACCATTGATTCGGGCATTGGTATCCACACCGGAAATCTGATGCTTGGTGTAGTAGGAGGGGAGGGACGAATGGATGGAACGGTAATTTCAGATGCTGTTAACCTTGCTTCGCGGCTCGAGGGTTTGTCGAAAATTTATCGCACCTCAATAATTATCAGTGAGGATACTCTTATCAAACTCGAAGACCCTTCGAAATACAATTTCCGGTTCCTCGATATAGCCCGCGTGAAGGGAAAAAAAGAAGCTGTATATGTGTTCGAAGTATTAGACGGCGAACCTGAAGAGGTAAAATCCCTGAAAATTGAGACTAAAGCACTGTTTGGCAATGGAATAGACCATTATAAAAACAAACGCTTTGAAGAGGCACTAAAAGTGTTTAGCGACATTGTTAAGATAAATCAGCGCGATTCAGTTGCTGCATTTTATGTAAACCGATGTAAAACCAATATTCAAAAAGGAATTCCCGATGACTGGAATGGGATAGAGGTTTTTGATGCCAAATAGCAAAATGATATCCGAAATTTATTTTAACAGATGTCTCGCTATGTTTTTTCACAACAAAGAATAAGATCAAAAAACATGTGCTGGCTTTTTTCGTTTTAAAGTAATTATCAGAGACAGAAATTTCCGGAACCGAATAAATCCACGTTTCAAACCAAAGATGAACGACAACTACAACATACTCATTGAAAAGCTCGATGCCTTTATCAGGAAATATTATACCAACCAACTGATAAGGGGAGGGCTTTATAGTATTGCATTGCTTGCAGGATTTTTTCTAGTTTTTACGCTCCTGGAATCAGTAGCCTGGTTTTCTGTTTCAATCAGAACGGCATTGTTTTACATCTACCTATTAGGAGCGACAGTAATACTTGTACGTTTCATAGCAATTCCTCTATTAAAATTATACAAAGCCGGCAAAAGAATATCGCATGAAATGGCTGCCGATATCATTGGCAAACATTTTTCTGAAGTTCGCGACTCTTTACTCAACACATTGCAACTCAAGGCACTGACCAACGATAATCCAACAGAAAGAGAATTAATTCTTGCCGGAATCAATCAAAAAGCTGAACAGTTGAAACCGGTCCCCTTTGTTTCTGCCATAGACTTATCTAAAAACAGAAAATACCTTTATTATGCTCTGCCTCCTGTTTTAATCATTTCACTATTCCTGTTATTTTCGCCGAAAGCAATAACTGAACCAGGTAACCGCCTGATAAACCATTCATTATCTTTTCAGAAACCACTTCCATTCAGCATCTCAATCAGCAATAAAGAATTAAAAGCTGTTCAGCAGGAAGATTTTACATTAAATGTCAAAGTTGAAGGAGAGGAAATTCCGGATCAGGTTTTTATTGTATTGGATGGTAATGAATACCGCATGGAAGCCAGCGATAAACTGAATTACTCCTATACTTTTAAAAAGGTTCAGAAAAATCAACAGTTCAATTTTCAGGCAGCAGGTCATTATACTACTGATTATGAACTAATTGTTCTTCCTAAACCCATCATTTTAAACTTCGATCTCGAACTTGCCTATCCGGCATATACCGGTCAAAAGCCTGAAGTACTTTCAAATACAGGTGATATTTCTATACCTCAGGGAACCAATGTTACCTGGAAGTTCTATACACGTGATACCCGATTTCTTACGCTAAAAACCGGCACAGAAATGCAGAAAATTGAGGTGAAAAACTCAAACACAGTCACTAGTTCAAAAAGATTAATGAACCCAATACCTTTTTCTGTTAGTATAGAGAACGAATATATGCGCAGTTCTGACTCTATGTCATTCTTTATCAATGTTATACCAGACTTATATCCCATTATTAATGTAGAAGAGTACCGGGATTCTGTTTACGATAACAGACTATATTTCAGAGGATTAATCAAAGATGATTATGGTTTCAGAAATATGGAATTCCGCCTGGCCCATAAAACTGAAACCGGAGAGAGCTCTGCTGAGACTTCAGTTCCGGTAGTTATTCAGAAAGAAAATGCCCAGCAACAGTTTTATCATTTCTTCGATGTTGCTCAGGCCGGCCTTCAGCCAGGTGACGAAATTGAGTATTATTTTATTGTCTGGGATAATGATGGTGTGAATGGGAGTAAGTCATCACGTTCACAAAAGATGTCATTGAAAATTCCGACAAGGAAAGAGATTGAGGAAATGGTCAAGAAGAATCAGGAAAATACAAAAAGCGACCTTCAAAAAAGTATTGAGGAAGCACGTCAGATTCAAAAAGACATCAGCCAGCTGAATAAAAAGCTTATTGATAAAAAAACGCTTAATTATCAGGAGAAAAAACAGGTTCAGGATCTTTTAGAGCGCCAGAAAAAGTTGCAGAATGAGGTTGAAGAGATGAAGCTGCAGAATCAAAAGACGAATATGAAGGAGGCTCAGTATTCTGAAGTGGATGAATCAATAGCAGAAAAGCAGCGCCAACTCGAAAAACTCTTTGAAGAGATCATGTCCGATGAGATGAAACAATTATTTGAAGAGCTTCAGCGCATGATGGAAAACCTTGATAAGGATAAACTGAACGAGGTGATGGATAAAATGAAATTTAGTGCTGAAGACATGGAGAAAGCCCTTGACCGCAATCTTGAGCTTTTCAAACAACTCGAATTCGAAAAAAAACTGACTGAAACGATAGATAAACTGAAACAGCTTTCGGAAGAAGAGAAAAAACTGGCAGAAAAAACAGATGAAGCTGATAAAAAAGATCAGGAAAAACTATCACAGGAGCAGGATAAAATAAATCAGGCTTATGATGAGCTTAAAAAAGACCTGAAAGAATTAAATGAAATCAACAAAAAGCTTGAAGAACCCAATAATTTTAAAATTCCTGAGCAAAAGAAAGAGGATATTCAGAAAGATCTGGATGATTCAAAAGATAACCTGAAAGATAGCCAGATGAAAAAAGCGGCCAAATCTCAAAAAGACGCATCAAAAAAAATGGAAGAAATGAGCGATATGCTTTTTGAGATGCAACAGGAGATGGAAGAAGAGTCCTTAGGCGAAGATATTGAATCTCTCAGAGCGATACTTGAAAATCTTGTTCGTATTTCTTTTGATCAGGAAGAGCTTATGGGGAAACTATCAACCATCAGCCGCAACGATCCGCAATATACCAACATACTCGACCAGCAAAAGAACATCAAAGATAATCTTGTAATGGTCGAAGATTCTCTCTATGCACTGAGCAAACGGCAATCAATGATCGAATCTTTTGTTAACCGTGAAATTTCTGCCATTAACGATAATGTAGATCAGGCCATGGTTGCTTTAAACAACCGGGTAATTCCAACTGCGATGGGAAAGCAGCAATTTGCCATGACTTCAGTAAACAATCTTGCCCTTATGCTTGCCGAATCAATGAAAAAGATGGAGCAAAACATGTCAATGAAATCTTCAGGAAAATCGGGAAAAAGTTGCCCCATGCCTGGACAGGGAAAACCTTCAGCGAAATCGATGCGCCAAATGCAGGAAAAGTTGAACCAGCAGATGGAGGCAATGAAAAAGAGTATGCAGGAAGGAAAAGGCGAAAAAGGAAAGAAAGGACAAAGTGGCCCCGGATCAATGAGCGAACAATTGGCAAGGATGGCTGCACAACAGGGAGCCTTACGCAAGCAATTACAGGAATATCGCGATCAATTGCAAAAAGAGGGTTCATTAAATCAAAAAGGCATCAACAAAGCGCTTGAAGATATGGAGCGCAGCGAAACTGAACTTGTAAATAAAATACTGAACCAGGAAACCATGCGCCGGCAGGAAGAGATTCTAACCCGATTGCTCGAATCTGAAAAAGCTGATATGCAAAGGGAGCAGGAAGAGCGTCGCGAATCGAATCAGGGTCGTGATCTACCTAAGCCCGATCCGGCTTCGTTTTTCAATAAAATGGGGGAATCTTCACGCGAAACTGAATTCCTTCGTACCATCCCGCCATCGTTAAGACCCTATTATAAGAGCAAGGTGAATGAATATTTTCTGACTATTCCATCTTCTAACTAAGGACATAAAATCAAGACCGGCCAAAAGCCGGTTTTTTTATCTCATTACATTTAGGAATCAATTTCTAACTTTGCATTTCATAAAATAACACCATGGAATTATCCAGAATCAGTTTTTATAATGAAAACACAGGTTTTCGACTCAGGAAAATAAAAAAGGCAAGAAAATGGCTTTCAGATACGATTTATACTGAGGGAAAAAATTATGGAGAAATCAGTATCATTTTTTGCGACGATGCATACCTTCACGGAATGAATGTCAAATTTCTAGACCATGACACCCTGACCGATGTTATTACGTTCGATTACAATGAAGGTAATCAAATTTCAGGTGATATTTTTATAAGTATAGAACGGGTTAAGGAAAATGCTGTTTTGTTTTCAAAGTCCTTTACCGATGAATTGAACAGGGTGATGCTGCATGGTGTTTTACATCTTTGTGGATATAAAGACAAAACCAAACGCGATGTCGCCGTTATGAGACAAAAAGAGGAAGAGTACCTTGCCCTGTTTCCACAGCTCTAATATCTTCCTGTATTCAGGCAGGAATATTTGCTAATTTTGCAGCCCTTTTGTAATCCAACATAAGGCTGCATTTTTTGTTTAATCAACATTCTATTCATTTCTGCTGATTTTACTCTATTGTTCCACGTGAAACGTAATAAATAATGTTTAAAGAATACGATGTAATTGTTGTGGGTGCAGGTCACGCCGGGAGTGAAGCTGCTGCTGCTGCTGCCAATATGGGCTCTTCGGTATTGCTCATAACCATGAACATGAACACCATAGCACAAATGTCATGCAATCCAGCTATGGGCGGCATAGCCAAGGGGCAGATCGTACGTGAAATTGATGCCATGGGTGGATATTCAGGTATTGTTACCGATGCTACCATGATTCAGTTCAGGATGCTCAATCTTTCAAAAGGTCCGGCAATGTGGAGTCCCAGGGCTCAAAGTGATCGAATGCGATTTTCGGAAAAATGGCGTCAAATGCTGGAACAAACTCCGAACCTTGATTTCTGGCAAGATACTGTTACAGGTGTAATAACAAAAAATGGCCGGGTTACAGGCGTAACTACCGCAATGGGTAAGGAGATCAAAGCGAAAACCGTTATCCTGACTAATGGTACATTTTTAAACGGAATAATACATATAGGAAAAAAGAATTTTGGCGGTGGCAGAATGGGGGATAGGGCTTCACATGGAATAACTGAGAATCTTGTAACATTGGGATTTGAAACAGCCCGTCTGAAAACCGGCACACCGGTTAGGGTAGATGGCAGAACCATTGATTTTAGCAAAATGCAGGAACAAAAAGGGGACGAAAATCCCGGTAAATTCTCCTTTACCGACACTCCTGTTCTTACAACACAGCGTAGTTGCTATCTGACCTATACCAGTCCTGAGGTCCATGATATTTTGCGGCTAGGATTTGATGATTCGCCCATGTATGCCGGTCGTATCGAAGGTCGCGGACCCAGGTATTGTCCTTCCATTGAAGATAAAATAGATCGCTTCAGCGATAAGAACAAACACCAGCTATTTGTTGAACCCGAGGGCTGGAATACGGTGGAGTATTACGTTAATGGATTCTCTTCTTCTTTACCAGATTATATTCAACTTCAGGCTTTGCAAAAAGTGCCCGGATTTGAAAATGCAAAGATTTTCAGGCCTGGCTATGCCATAGAGTATGATTATTTTCCACCGGTACAATTAAACTATACCCTCGAAACCCGCTTGGTTGAAAACCTGTTTTTTGCCGGGCAGATAAATGGTACAACCGGATATGAAGAGGCGGCTGCACAGGGATTAATGGCCGGTATTAATGCCCATCTTAAAATAAACAAACAGCCTCCGCTAATTCTGAAACGATCAGAAGCTTATATTGGCGTATTAATTGATGACCTAATCACCAAAGGGATAGATGAGCCATACAGAATGTTCACTTCTCGGGCTGAATACAGGATTTTACTGAGGCAAGATAATGCTGACCTTAGGCTGACGCCTCTTTCTTATAAGTTGGGTTTAGCAGATACTCGCCGCTTCGAGAGGGTTGAAAATAAGCTTGCGTATATAAATCTGGCCATGAAATTTTTGGCTGATTTAAGTGTAACCCCTGATCAGGTTAATTCGATGCTTGAGTCGTTGGATACAGCTCCAGTAACCCAGAAGGTAAAATTATCCACTATTTTACTCAGGCCTCAGGTTGGTATTCGAAATATATTCGATTTTCTTCCTCAGGTAAAAGAGCACTTTGATTCCTATAATGACCTGTCTGCTGAAGTCTCTGAAGAAGCAGAAATCCTCACAAAATACCAGGGATACATTGACAAAGAAAAAGAGATTGCAGAAAAGATTTCACGATTTGATGATATTCCACTTAAATCAGATTTTGATTATAACAGCTTGTCCTCTCTTTCGTTTGAGGCTCGTGAAAAACTGAGTAAAATCAAACCAGCAACCATTGGACAGGCAAGCCGTATTAATGGTGTTTCTCCGGCAGATATCTCTGTATTAGTCGTATATTTGGGCCGCTAACATCCACCACATATTAATTCTGTTTCACGTGGAACATATTTCGATTGCCACTTCTTCAAAATGCTTACTCTGTGATAATAAGGGACTTAAGTCAACAGGTATTTATACAGATCATTTTTTGAGCGGAGAGCAATTTACAATTCTGAAGTGCGAAGAATGTGAATTGCTCATGACCCATCCAATGCCTGAATTGTCGAAGCTTTCAGGATACTATGCCTCTGAAAATTATATCTCTCATTCAAACAAACGTTCTGATTTGTTTGGGATGGTCTATCAGATGGTGCGAAGATTCACTCACGGAAGGAAATATAAACTCCTGACCCGTTTCTCATCGGGCCAAACCATCCTCGATATAGGTTGTGCAACCGGCGAGTTTTTAAAATTCTGTGCAGCTAAAGGAATGACTCCTACAGGTATTGAGCCGAGCGAAAAGGCCAGAAAAATAGCGGAATCAATTCACAATCTAAAGGTAGGAGATGAACATGCAATTAAGGAATTGCAATCATCCTCTTTTGATATCATTACAATGTGGCATGTCCTGGAACATGTGCCTGATATGAATATGAGAATGGGTGATATTCATCGCTTACTCAAAGATGAAGGTGTTGCTTTTATAGCCCTTCCCAACCACGCATCACATGACGCCGCCTATTACAAAGCATTTTGGGCGGCCTGGGATGTGCCTCGACATTTGTATCATTTCAACCGTAAATCATTCCAATCGCTGGCTACAAAACACGGTTTCAGGGTTATTTCGATACAACCAATGGTTTTCGACTCTTATTACGTATCTCTTTTAAGTGAAAAATATAAGAATGGGAAATCGTCTCTTTTAAAGGCAGCAATCAGAGGTTTTATTTCCAACTATAAAGCCCGCTTTGGCAAAAAAGAGTACTCAAGCCTGATTTACATCATAAAAAAAGTCTGACGGGTTTTAAAGTGGCTACTTATTTGCAGCCGGTTTATTATCTTTACGAACGAAAAGGCAATTCTGGATACCATTTTTCAATATATTTAAAACCAATTCAGCTAAAATATTCTTATTTATCTGATTATCAGCGGTTTTATACATTTGAAATAAGTGCATCCGGTTAAATATCAAGATATTGCCTAATTTACCTGAATACAAATTTGACATGTTTTGAAAAGCCTAAAGTTGAATACCGTTCAAATCAGAAAACATGCTCCCTGGATAATGCTCCTGATGTCGGGTATGTTTGTCTTCGCTGCTTTCCTGTTTTCGTTAAGCTACTTCGCAAACCATAAACCAGATAAACTGGTATCGGCTTTTACTTACACACTGAATGAACGGTATAAAAAGACTGATCAATATCTGAAGAAACTCAGCAGTCAAAAAAGCGAACCAACCTTTGAAAGCCTGAGCAAATTCAGCGATGAATTAGAAAAAAACTACAGCCTTTTTGTCTTTAAGAATGATCTTCTTTTTTATTGGTCCGATAACTCTATTTATCCTGATATTTCCACATCTGATTCTTTATTCCATTCACGAATTATCAAAGCCGGAAATGGTCTCTATCAGATTGGAACCAAAACATCGGAGAAATATACCTACATAATTTCAGACCTGATAAAATCAGATTACAGCTATCAAAACGAGTATCTATCACCTGCTTTTAATCCTGTTTATTCAATCACTCCTGATTTTGAAGTTAAGATAAATGGCGATGGATTTCCAGTGAAAGACAGCGAAGGCAAATTGTTGCTTTCACTTAAACAACAGAACCAAACAACCATATACTCGGATAAAGCAATAGCTATTCTCTACCTCTTATATCTTTTCGGATTCATTTCTTTGATTATTGCAATCTATCTGATCTATTTGAAGATTACTCCACTAAAAAGCTACCCATTACTCATTATTTTTTTTGTAATTGATGTCTATATTATCAGGGCTACGCTGATTTATTTCAATATCCCGACTTCGCTCAATGCTTCAGATTTATTCAGCCCGGTGAACTTTGCCTATTCATCTTTTTTGCCGTCGCTTGGCGATTTTTTTACTGATTCTATGGTAACAACCATTCTTTTCTATTTAATCTACCGGATTTATTCAATATCTGAAATCAAATTGCCGGAAAATAAAGCGGTTCGAAACCTGATTTCTACCGGGCTGACCTCAATAGCAGTTTTCTTTTTCTATTTCATTTGTTACCTGCTGAATATACTGATCAATAACTCCTCCTTTAGTCTGAATCTGAGCAATATTTCCGAATTTTCAGTCTATGGAATAATGGCCTATTTTATCATCGCATTCATTCTAACCGCGTTTTATTTCATTTCATTTACCATTTATAAAAGAGTATTCCTGAACTCGGGCCCTGGCATTGCATCAGGTATTTTCCTGATGGTAAATCTATTGTTTTACACCATTGGTATTAATCAGGGTTTCTTTGTCCCCGAAAGTATGTTGTTACTACTTCAGGGTGCCTATTTCATCAGTCTTATCCTGATTTTTTCCAAAATAATTCTCTTTCCGAATTTGACCTCCATCAGTATTCTTGTGCTTATTTTAACGATGGTTTCCTCATACAGTCTATACATAAATAAAAGCAAGAAAGAGAAAAATGAACGTAAGCTTATCGCGCTAAGGCTTTCATCCGATAGGGACAAAATGGGCGAATTTTTATTTGCCGATATTGAAAAAAAGATACAAAAGGACCCTACGCTTGAGCGACTATACCAGGAAGCCTGGAGCGACCCATCCAAAGAAGCAAAGTGTGTTGAATATGTAAAATCAAACTTATTTAAAGGGTACTGGTCCCGGTATAATATCCAGGTTACTTTATGTTTTCCGGGAAAATCGCTGCAAATAAGGCCTTCAAACTATATCATTGGTTGCCAGGAGTATTTCTCAGATATTATAAAGCGTTTAGGCGAAACAACCGCCAGTCCGTCGTTATACTTTATCCGCGAATCGTACGACGCGAGCAGCTACATGGCGAATATACCGATGAGCAATCGTGAAAATGGACCTCAAAATGCGTATCTGGTAATTGAACTTAGTCCAAAATATGTGCCTAAAGGGCTGGGTTATCCAGAATTGTTGATGGACAATTCGAACACCGCCCGTGCCGATATGTCTGAATACTCCTATTCGATCTTTTTCCGCGATGAGCTGGTGAAAAATGTCGGGGAGTATAATTATGGCGTAAATGAAACCAGGGAGCTGCCATCGCCTGCTGATTTTATATTCTTCGATAAGAATGGGTACAACCACCTGTATCATATTATCAATAAGGACACCCGACTGGTTATAAGCAAACGAAATGAAGGATTGCTCGATAAACTTTCGCCTTTCACTTATCAGTTGGTGTTTCATATTTTCCTGATCCTCGTAATATTCCTTATCTACAACCTCCGCAATTTAGGTCGTAAACGAAACCTCGACTTCAAAACAAGGCTTCAATTGATGGTAGTTATCCTCGTTTTGTTCGCTTCTATGTCGGTTGGCTTAACCACACTTATCAATATCAGAAACCTGAACGATAAAAAAAACAGGGATATGCTCAGTGAGAAGGCCCATTCGGTTTTGATTGAACTGGAACACAAACTGGCGTCTCTTGATATTCTTGATAAATCGCAGAAAATTTACCTTGAGGAACTTCTGACCAAATTTTCGCTGGTATATTTCAGTGATATTAACTTGTATGATATCAATGGCCGTTTACTGGCTTCATCGAGACCACAGATTTTTGACGAGGGCCTGAAATCGGAATTAATGAGTGCCGGACCATACAGCCAACTGGCCCGCAACAAAAGAACCCTCTTTATTGATAATGAAAAAATAGGCAACTATAAATATCTTTCGGCTTATCTGCCTTTCAGGAATGAGCAGAATAAGCTAACTGCCTATATCAATCTGCCATACTTCGCACGCGAACAGGAACTCAGGCAGGAGATTTCGGCCTTTCTGGTAGCTTTCATCAATATTTATGTAATTCTTACTGTACTGGCCGTATTTATATCAATCCTTGCTGGCAATTACCTGATGCGCCCATTGCAGATAATAAGAAACCGCTTCAGCAGCCTGAACCTTGGCCGGACCAACGAAAAAATAACCTATACTCGTAAAGATGAGCTTGGGGATTTGATAAACGAGTACAATATGATGGTTGATAAACTTACTGAAAGTGCTGAAAAACTTGCGCGATCAGAAAGAGAAAGTGCATGGCGTGAAATGGCCCGTCAGGTTGCGCACGAAATCAAAAATCCTCTCACACCCATGAAGCTGAATATTCAGCATTTAAGAAAATCGTGGGACGATAAGGCGCCCGATTGGGAAACCCGGCTTGATAAAACCACCCAAACCCTAATTGAACAGATAGATTCACTGGCTGCCATTGCGAGTGCTTTCTCAGATTTTGCCAAATTACCCGCCCCTCTGAATAAAAAAACCGAGCTTGGCGCAATTATCCGCAATACCCTCTCTTTGTTTAACCAGCATCCTGAAATTAAATTCACTTTTACACATCCTGATGATAATTGCTTCGTTTTTGCAGATGAAAAGCAACTTTCGCGGGTGTTTATCAACCTGTTCAACAATGCGGTTCAGGCGGTGCCTTCGAAACAAAAGGGGCAAGTGCATATTCAACTTCTGACTATTGAGAATTTTCACCGCATCGAAATATCAGACAATGGATCAGGAATCGACGAAGAAAAGAAATCGAAGATATTTTCGCCTAATTTTACTACCAAATCAGGTGGAATGGGCCTTGGGCTTGCTATGGTAAAAAACATAATTGATAATGCCGGTGGTGAAATCAGTTTTACCTCTGAAAAGGGCTCAGGAACGACCTTTATCATAACTTTGCCTGTTTTAGCTGAATAGTTCTTTAATTTGCTAAAAAATTGGTTTTGAACCCTCTGAAAAAACTTGCCGGCCAGACAGCAATTTACGGACTGCCCACAATTATTGGCCGATTACTTAATTACCTGCTTGTGCCACTTTATACCCGTGTGTTTTTACCGGGTGAATATGGGATTGTAACAGAACTTTATGCTTATGTTGCATTTCTATTTGTCATTCTTACTTACGGTATGGAAACCGCTTTTTTCAGGTTTGCTAACAAGGCAGAATTCAAAAACAAGGTTTTCGGCACATCCCTGCTCACACTGATTGTATCTTCAGCATTTTTCCTGATCGCAGTTCTTCTTTCAGCACCTTTTCTTTCACTTCAACTCGGGTATGAAGGACATCCCGAATATGTAAAATGGTTTGCTATGATATTGGCTGCAGATGCCATAGCTACAATACCTTATGCCAATCTCAGGTTCAAAAACAAACCTCTGCGTTTTGCTCTTGTTAAAATAACAAACATTGCCGCCAATATTGGGTTCAATCTGTTTTTTATCCTGCTTTGCCCATATATAATTGCTCAAAATCCCGAAGGTGAATTGGCCGGAATCATTCACCTGATTTACAATCCGAAAATCGGGGTTGGTTATATCTTTATTTCGAACCTGATAGCCAGTATTCTAACGCTGATTATGCTTATTCCTGAAATGCCCCTCAGGAAACTCAATATAAACATGCAATTGCTAAGGCAAATGCTGAAATATAGCTGGCCGCTCCTTATTTTTGGCCTTGCCGGAATAGTTAATGAAACCTTCGACAGGGTTATTCTAAAACATCTGTTGCCTGACAAATCAGATGCAATGGCCCAGCTTGGAATTTACGGTGCCTGCTACAAAATCTCTATTTTAATGACCCTGTTTATTCAAACATACAGATACGCGGCTGAGCCTTTCTTTTTCGATCAATCGGGAAGTAAAAATGCCCGGGAAACCTACTCGGCAATGATGCATTACTTTATCATTGTTTGCCTGTTTATTTTCCTCGGTATCATGTTGTATATTGATGTGGTTATGCTGTTTGTTGGCAAAGATTTCAGGGAAGGGGCAGGGGTTGTTCCCATTTTGCTGCTGGCCAATCTGTTTCTTGGAGTGTTCTACAACCTTAGTGTCTGGTTTAAACTTACCGACCGAACCAAAACCGGTGCAGGCATCTCGCTAGCCGGAGCCGCTATCACGTTGGTTTTAAACCTGATTCTGATCCCCATTATGGGATATATGGGTGCCGCCTGGGCAACATTAATCTGTTATGCTTCAATGATGATAATGTCTTACATCATCGGACAGAAACATTATCCGATAAAATATAACTTAAAGGGAGCTTTGAAATATAGCATCCTTAGTCTGGCAGTATATCTGATATCAGTGCTGCTTGTTCCCGAAACAGGTTGGCTCAGATATCTTATAAATACCTTTATGCTGCTCGGTTTTGCAGCCTATGTTTTCCTTTCGGAAAAGCAAAGGTTCAGGTCGGTAGTTAACAAAGCCTTTTAATGCTTAATTTTGCGCTCTGTTTGGTAATTCACCTTGAATATTCAATATCAATTTCTTTATGCAGATCAGAATTGTAAATAAATCGCCACATACGCTACCGGCTTATGAAACCATTGCTTCTGCAGGGATGGATCTGAGAGCTCATCTTTCTGAAACTGTTACACTAAAAACCCTGGAACGTGCGTTAATCCCAACCGGTTTGTTCATTGAACTGCCAATCGGGCTCGAAGCACAGATAAGACCCCGCAGTGGGTTGGCTGCCCGTTCAGGCATCACCATTCTGAATTCGCCCGGCACAATTGACGCCGATTACCGTGGTGAAATAAAGATAATTATTGTCAATCTTTCGACTGAACCATTCACCATAAATAATGGAGACCGCATTGCCCAGATGATTATTGCAAAACACGAAAAAGCTGAGTGGATAAGTGTTGATGAACTAAATACTTCTGAACGCGGAACTGGTGGTTTTGGCCACACCGGAAAGGATTAAGCCTTTCTTCTGCATAATTGCTCAACTTAACTAATACCTGATTAATGAAATTATCGAATATACTTTTGCTTCTGTTCCTGCTGGTTTCGCCGCTTATAGGTCTGGCTCAGGATTTACCCGAAGGTGGAGAGGAAGGACTGAGTCAGGCCGAAGCCCGCATTTTACGTGATAAGCAGAAGGTGCGTGATCTGTTTTTTGATGCCAACAAAGCCAAAATCACCGACAATAAAGATAAAGCCATAGAATTGTTTACCGAGTGCATTACAGAAGATCCTGCTAACGATGCTGCATGGTATGAGCTTGCTTTGTTGTATTATAATCAGAAAGATATCACCAAATCTATCCAACATGCCGTAAAAGCCTGGGAGTTAGATCCAAATAATACCTGGTATTCGTTAACACTGGCAGGTCTATACAGTAACAACTCACAGCCTGCGGAAGCACTGAAAATTTATCAGAAGCTCTACGCTGCGAATCCCGGAAACACTGATTACGCGCTCGAACTGGCGAATACATGGCTGCAACTCGACAAACCACAGGAAGCCATTGATATTTATAACCAGCTTGAATCTAAAATAGGGGTAACCGAAGAATTCTCTATGCAGAAACATCGCATTTACCTGGCTATGGGTAAGGAGAAGAAAGCACTCGAAGAACTTGAAAAACTGGCTGATGCCAATCCCGGCGACAGCCGTATATTATCCTTATTGGCCGAATTCTACAATATGCAGGGCAATGATGATAAAACACTGAAAATTTACAATAAGATACTCGAAGTTGATCCTGAGAATCCATATATCAATATTTCGCTGGCAGACTTCTATCGTAAAAAGGGTGATATTAAAAAGGCTACTGAAGCACTAAAAACCGGTTTTGCCAATCCTTACCTTGATGCAAATACCAAAGTTCAGATTATGATGACCTACTATTCGCAAACCGGTGATTATGATGGCATTGAACAGGATGTTCTGGAACTTTCGCGCATCATTACCGATATGCACCCTAACGAACCTAGAGCACTTTTGCTAAGAGGAGAAATGCTGATGATGTCGGAGAAATGGGATGAGGCCATAGAGATATTCCGTAGGGTAAATACGCTTGATCCGGGAAAATATCAGGTATGGGAAAATATTCTCAGAATCAATGCCATTACCAATAATTTTGAAATGCTTGCGCGGGAAAGCGAACAAGCTATCGAATTATTTCCGGTTCAACCTCTGCCATATTATTTTAATGGCTACTCAAATTACCTGTTGAAAAACTTTGACAAAGCAATAGAATCGTTAACTACCGGAGTCCGGTTTGTTTTAAATGACAACACCATGCTTTCTGATTTTTACAGTCTAACCGGCGATGCATATCATTCAGCTAAAAAATCATCGGAATCTTTTAGTGCTTATGAATCTTCTTTGAAATATAACCCTGAGAATGCTGTTGTATTAAACAATTATGCCTACTACTTATCACTTGAAGGTGAAAACCTTGACAAAGCAGAGCAAATGGCAGAGAAATCAAACCGCTTAAGTCCAAATAACCCTACTTACCTCGACACCTGGGCCTGGGTTCTTTATAAACAGGGCAAATATGAAAAGGCGTTGGCAAATATGGAAAAGGTAATTCAGCTTGATAGCAAACCTGACGCGGTCGTTCTTGAGCATTACGGGGATATTCTTTACCGTTTGAACAGGACAACCGAAGCCCTGGAATGGTGGAAAAAAGCAAAAGCATCAGGGGAGGGATCTGAACTTCTTGAATTGAAAGTTAAAGATGGAAAAATTCATGAATAAGACAACAATAAAAAAAGCATTCTCTTTCCTGATAATAATTTCAACTTTAATCCTGGCGGATTCATGTGGTTCGGTACGACACACAATCAAAGAACCGCTAAAAGAGGAGGGAGCTGAATATCTGTTCAGTCATTTAAAGTCAAATGAGCTGAAATACGACTTTTTCTCGGCCAAGTTTTCAGCTTCATTTTACCAGCAAAGAAATCAAACATCATTCAGCGGACAAATCCGTATTCAGAAAGACAGTCTTATATGGATATCAATTTCGCCAGTTCTGGGCATTGAAATGGCCCGTTTGCTCATAACCAACGACTCGGTGAAGTACATGAACCGCATTGATAACAATTACTTTATCAGCGATTTCAATTATATTAACTCCCTTATCAACAGCACCCTCGACTTTGATATGCTTCAGGCTTTTCTGACAGGTAACGATTTTTCATTTTATGAAAACAGCTCTTTCAGGCCGGGAGTTGATAATCAGGAATATAAATTGATTACAACCAACCGAAGAAAGCTTAAGAAATATGTAAGGAATAACCAGGAAATCAATATTCCTATTCAAAATATTTGGTTGAGCCCTGAAACGTTTAAAATATCCCGTGTGCTGATTCGCGAACTTCAACAAGGAGGAAGAAAGCTGGAAGGAAAATATGAGTATGAACTTGAAGGAAATCAGCTTGTGCCACATAAGCTCAGCTTTGATCTGGAAACATCGGAACACAAAAACCAGATAAATGTTGAATATTCAAAAGTTAGCATCACCGAATCACTGTCCTTTCCGTTCAGGATACCTGATAAATATACACGGGTTGAAAAGTTTTAATTAATGCTGAAATGATAAAATTGAGACTGATAAAATTTATTGCTTTTTTGGTTTTTGCAAGCATTTGTGCTGTCATGGCTCAGAGTGTATATGGTCAGGATAGTAAAACGCAACTGCAGAATAAAAAAGCAAAGATCGAAGAGGAGATTAATTATACCAACAAGTTGCTTGACGAGACAAAAAAGAGCAAACAGGTTTCGCTCAATCAACTTGTGCTGCTCAACAAACAGATCAGTAAACGTCAGGAACTTATTGCAGCAATTAATGGAGAAATCAATAATCTTGATCATCAGATAGAAGAAACCAATGATACCATCAACCATCTGACAAGCACTATCAAGAAATTGAAAGAAGAGTATGCCCGTATGATTTACTATGCCAGCAAAAACAGGAATGCATATTCGAGGCTTATGTTTATTTTTTCTGCTGACGATTTTAACCAGGCATATCAGCGATTAAAATACTTTCAACAATACAGTAGCTACCGGCAAAACCAGGTGAGGGTAATTAAAGAAAACCAGTTGCTGTTGAACTCCAAAATCAATCTGCTCGAAAAGCAGAAATCGTATAAACTCTCGCTTAAGAGAACCGAAGAATCAGAAAAACAAAAACTAACGAGTGAAAAAAACATCCAGGATAAAACAGTAAAAAGCCTTTCGCAAAAAGAGAAAGACCTCTTGAAAAAACTCCGCGAAAGCGAAAGAGCAGCCCGAAAATTGCAGAAAGCAATAGAAGATTTAATTGCTGAAGAGATTCGCAAGGCTAGTGAAGCTGCAAAAAAATCGGGAACCAAGCCTGCAGCAGAAAATAAATTCGGGCTTACCCCGGCCGAGATCAAGCTATCGTCTAATTTTGCCGGAAACAAAGGCCGTTTGCCATGGCCAACCGAAAGAGGTATAATATCTTCCACCTTTGGTGAACATCCGCACCCTGTTTTGAGAGGCATTAAAACCAAAAACAATGGCATTGACATTACCACAGGAAAAGGCGAGTCAGCAAGGGCTATATTCGATGGGGAAGTAACTTCTACCATGGTTCTGCCAAACTACAACAACGTAGTAATCATAAGGCATGGAGAGTTTTTGACCGTATATTCCAACCTCGACCAATTGTTTGTAAAAAAAGGTGATAAAGTAACCACCAAACAGCGGATTGGAATAATACAGGCAGATGATTCGGGTAAAACAAAGCTTCACTTCGAGCTCTGGCAGGGTAAAAATATTCAGAATCCTGAATCGTGGATACTACAATCGAGGTAAAATAATCGGCTTACCTTGACAATTCGATTTTTAAATGAGTAAATTTGTGTACTTCTAAAAAACAAACACATGACAACAGGTATTCTTTTGGGTGTTATCGGCCCCTGGCAAATAGTTATAATTTTGGTTATCATTTTACTTCTTTTCGGAGGTAAAAAAATTCCTGAACTTATGAAGGGATTGGGAAAAGGAATCAAAGATTTTAAAGACGAGATGGAGAAAAAAGAGGATGATCCTGAAAAGAAAAAGGAGTAA
>DINP01000058.1:51471-77281 GCA_002426025.1 Bacteroidales bacterium UBA5537
AAAAGCCTGCAAACAGATGTTTACAGGCTTTTGCTTTTTATCCTTGTGGAGCGTAGGGGAGTCGAACCCCTGACCTTTAGACTGCCAGTCTAACGCTCTAGCCAACTGAGCTAACGCCCCGATTGTTGTTCACTTTCGGGAAACAGGACTGCAAATTTATAACTTTTTACTGATTATAAAAGAATTATTTTTGGCAATTCTTTTGCATCTTTGCAGTGTTGAAAAACGATGCTGGTATGGAAAATCTACGTTTGTTCGTAGCAATTAAAATAGATCCGACAGATCAATTTGAAACTACTTACGGTTTTCTGAAACAAGCCCTGGATTTTAATATCATAAAGTGGGTTGATCTCCAGAATATCCACCTGACCCTCAAATTTATAGGTGATACAAATCCCGAAGAATTGCTGCACATAAAAGAGGCCCTGGCCNNTTCGGCAGCAACTACAACCCGAAAGTGATCTGGTTTGGCATTGATCAGAACGCGATGCTGCAAAAGCTTGCACAAAACATCTCATCAAACCTTGAAACTGTTGGTATTTTGGGTGACCGACAAAATTTTGTCCCTCATCTCACCATCGGAAGGATCAGGGAGATAAAGGACAAAAAGTATTTTCAGCAATTAATGGGGCGGTTTCACGAAGTTGAACTGCAAAACCAACAGGTTGTGGGGTTCGAACTTTACGAGAGCATTCTCAGGCGCGAAGGGCCAATTTATAATGTAATTGAGACTTTCAGTTTCTGATTAACCAGAAAAACCAGTTTCTTCATTATTATTTTCCTCCGTCTTGTTCTTTTTTGAAATTCTGATTTCAAGAATGTAATCAAGAATCAGCGCAATACCACCAAAGAGGGAAACCAGCGAAAAATAAGCAGCTTCGCGCTCCATAGCACCGGTAGAAACCAGAATATTAGCTAAAATCAACCCAAAACCAACTCCGGTAAATAACAGGCCATATTTAAGTGAAGAGAAATCGTTTTTGTTTTTCTCAAAAGACAACGGATCAAGACCGCGATCAATGAGCGCCATTCTTTCTTTTCGGCGGATAAGCAGATAGACAATGCCATATATAGTGGCAAAAACGGTAGCCGGGATCAGAAATTCATTCATGGTTTCAGTTTTTTAGGTTTATGTTTTGTTCGTTGCATTTTTGACGCACTACCTGCAATCAGGTTACACAAATATCAACTTATGAATATAATTTACTGTAAATTAGCGTTTAATATTCAATAAAGTCTTTGTTCGGGATTTTGTAACCAATAAAAGGTTATTACGTCTAAAATTAAACAATGGACCAACCCAACGACATTTACATAATTCAACAGGTGCTTGAAGGTAATTCCGGTGCCTATTCTGTAATTGTTGACAGGTACAAAGACCTGGTTTATTCGGTGGTAATTAAAATTGTGAAAAACCGGGAAGAAGCTGAAGAAACTGCTCAGGACACATTTTTAAAAGCTTATCATGCCCTTCCGGGATTTAAGCGCGAAGCAAAATTCAGCACCTGGCTTTTCAGAATAGCTTATAATTCAGCTATTTCAAAAACCCGGCGGAAGCAGATTACAACTGCTGCCATTGACGATAAACTGATTGAAAACTACAGTACTGATGAAATAAAGGAAAACATAGGACAGCTTGATGAAGAAGTACAAGTTAAAGTTCTTCAGAAAGCAATTCAGACACTGACCAACGACGATCAACTGCTGATCAACCTGTTTTATCACAGCAGGCAAAGTGTTGAAGAGATTGCACTAATAACAGGCCTTTCAGATGCCAATGTTAAAGTAAAACTGCATAGGATAAGGAAAAAACTGTTTGTTGAAATGCAATCGCGCATGAATTCCGGAATTCCTCAAATACACAATTAATAATTAACTTTGTAATCATGAATACCAACCAACATACAGAACAAGCCGACGATAAGTTTCTTTTCGATCTGATGAGTAAAATTCCGGTCGAAAAGGCACCCGAAGGCTTTACTTCAGGTATCATGCAGCAGGTTTATTCGGGCTATGAACCTATTGCCGAAACCGGCGAATACCGCAGACAGATGTTGTGGGCATATATAGCCATTGGAGCTGCGATGGTTATTTTTACAATTATGCTTTTTGCACAATGGCCATTCCTTAAAATTAACTTCTCAACCGATCAGAATTTTCTGCTCAACGTTATCAATGTATCAATGGGGTTTTTCGACGGGTTCAGTAAGTTCATGTCTTTTCTGAAAGGCTCTTCAACTATGCTGATTATTTTGTTTTCACTAACCATGTTACTGGTCTTCGAACGTTTTTTCAGACGTGGTATTCAGCAAAAAAGTTCCTATCTTTTCTGAAGCAAACCAATGTTACCGGGTGAAATTAAGTTGTATATAGAAAACTGGCTACAATCAAGGTATGGCCAGAAAACAAGCATAAATTCTGCTGATGCAATTGGCGGTGGCTCAATCAACGAAGCATACCGGCTAAATACAACTGCCGGAATCTTCTTCCTGAAATACAATATTGCAATACGGTTTCCCGGAATGTTCACTGCTGAGGCACGAGGCCTTACTTTGCTTAAAGAAGCCGATTGTATTGATGTACCGGATGTTTTACATTTTGCCGATAACGGTAATTATTCGTTTCTCCTCCTGAATTTCATTCAAGGTAACTCACAAACACCAGATTTCTGGCATACATTCGGGACCAATTTAGCGAGGCTACATCGTAAAACAGCAACCGTTTTCGGGCTTGACCACGACAACTTTATTGGGTCACTTCCGCAAAGTAACCGCAATCATCCCAACTGGATAGAATTTCTGATAAATGAAAGGCTGAATCCTCAGATGAAAATGGCTGTAGATAGTGGAATGCTAAACACGACTGATGTAAAGCTACTTGACTTCCTTTATAAGAGATTACCTGAAATTATACCTGTTGAGCCTCCTTCATTGCTTCATGGTGATTTATGGAGCGGCAATTTCATAACCGGAAACACTGGAAAACCATGTATTATTGATCCTGCTGTTTACTATGGGCATAGGGAAACCGATCTGGGAATGACCCGGCTATTTGGTGGTTTTCCGCAAACATTTTACGAGGCCTATAACGCTGAATGGCCTCTTGAACCAGGCTGGCAACAAAGAATTCCGATTAATCAACTCTATCCATTACTGGTTCACGTAAATCTTTTCGGAGGTGGTTATTGTAGCCAGGTAAGACAAATACTGAATTCAATTAAAAACTAACAACTAATAATTAAAAATTATTAACTGTTAACTTTTAGTTATTAACTACTTACCTTCTCTTCGTTCTTCCCAGAGTTGTTTGAAGTTTCTTTCACTCAGTGTGGGCAATTTTCTTCGTGATCCCCAGGCTTTTGCAAACACTTTATTCAGAATCAAATTTTTCAATTTACCGCTTCCTGTATCCATCCACTTTCTATTCAGCATTATTTTTTTCCAGGCAAACATGGATAAGGCATCAAATACTGAATAGTATCTGAGTTTAACGCTATCGTTGCGATTATAGAGCAATAATTCGTGCAGATTGATCTTAACAGGACAAACTTCGGTGCAACTTCCACAAAGTGAAGAAGCGTAACTCAAATGCTTGTAATCGTTCATGCCTTTCATCCAGGGAGTAATTACCGATCCAATAGGACCCGAATAAGTGGTTCCGTATGCATGGCCACCTATTGTTTTGTATACGGGACAGGTATTAAGACAGGCTCCGCAACGGATGCAACTTAATGCACGGCGCTGATGTTTTCGGGCCAATACTTCGCTGCGTCCATTATCAAGCAGGATTACATACATATCCTGTGGTCCATCAGTTTCGCCTTCCTGCCGTGGCCCGCTGATAATGCTGTTGTAGGCTGTCAGATTTTGTCCCGTTCCATGGGTGGCAAGCAAAGGCCAGAAAATATCGAGATGTTTTAAGGATGGTAGTACTTTCTCAATTCCGGCTATCGCAATATGAACTTTTGGGAGCGACATACTCAAAATGCCATTTCCTTCATTTTCGGTAAGACAAATTGAACCTGTATCGGAAATTATAAAATTAGCTCCTGTAATACCTACGTCGGCGTTCATAAATTTATCACGAAGAAACCTGCGAACAAATGCTGTAATCTGCTCTGGGGTGCTGTTGGCAGGAAGGTTAAACTTTTCATTAAACAGTCTGGCAACATCTTCCTTCGATTTGTGCATTGCAGGCGTAACAATATGGTAGGGCTGTTCACCGGCAAGTTGAACAATAAACTCACCCAAATCTGTTTCCAGGGATTCAATCTGCCTGCTTTCAAGATGTTCATTCAGGTTGATTTCTTCTGATATCATGGTTTTCGATTTCACAACTTTTGTGGCGCTGTGTTTAACCATGATAGCATCAATTTCACGAAGGGCATCTGCTGCATCCTGTGCCCAGATTACTTTTCCGCCATTTCGTTCAAAATTCGATTCGAAATCTACAAGATTCTTTTCAAGCTCAATTATTGCCTTATATTTAAGGTGGGCAGCGCGTTGCCGGGCAAGTTCAAGATTTACATACTGCTGTTTACCACGAACAACAGCATCGTTATACCGGTCAATGTTGAAACCGATTTTCTTCCGGTGCTCATCGTCAAACGCTTTGTTTAAAACGTCGTGCTTAAACTTGTTGTAGATTTCGGTCATATTATACTATAACAGTTTAGCAATTTTATCAACCCTCAACTGATGCCTTCCTCCTTCAAAATCCGTATTCAGAAATAATTTAACTGCCTTAATTGCATCGTCAAAATCTATAAATCGTCCGGGCAAACAAAGTATATTTGCATCGTTGTGCCTGCGGGTCAATTCGGCCTGTTCGCTGTTCCAGCAAAGTGCTGCCCTAACGGCCGGGTATTTATTAACAACCATGCATACGCCATTTCCGCTTCCGCAGATAACAACGCCCCGGAAAAAATCACCATCATTAACTGCTTTGCCAAGTTTATGTGCATAGTCAGGATAATCAACACTTTCGGTAGATACAGTGCCAAAATCATGTAACAAATACCCTTCAGATGTAAGTACTTTTACCAGAAATGTTTTTAATTCAAAGCCTGCATGATCGCTTGCCAGTGCCAAAGATTTCGTTTTATCCCACATTGTTAATAAAATTTAACGACAAAATTAAACATAAATCCAGCTTTCCGACGAAGGTGTTTTATTATTAACCACTTAATGAAAAGCCATCCGAAGTGATAAAGATACAGTAGTTTAGTTATCAGATTTTTAGATTTTGTTAACAATGGTTTGTTAATTGCAGTGTAATTTTGTTGGAAAATAATGATAAAGTGAAACTATGTATGATGAAATTTGACAACAATTCACAATAGCAGTCTTAAGCCGTTATTTGTTAAAAGAAGTCAACAATTCATCAACCGGGCAAACAGATGTTTTTCGAATTAATAGCCTGTTAGTTTAACTTTGTTAACCCATTGTTAATAATCACAGAAGTAATTGAGCCTGTGTTTATGATACAAAAAAATAGTGTTGATAACCCGTTGACAAACCGCTGAAACCGAATAATGCAAGAAAAATATTCAGAAAATTGTGAACAGAACTAACAGCGCTAACAATAATAATGATAAAATTAATTTATTATATTATTAAAAACTGAAAAGATGGAAAACGCTCCAGGTAATCGGTCGAAAATACTTTCCGATGCTGAATTGATTTTAAAGATCAAACAACTGCAAAAAGAAAAAAATGCGATAATACTCGCCCACTATTACCAGGTGCCCGAAATTCAGGACCTGGCCGATTTTGTTGGCGATAGTTTACAATTGTCGCAACAGGCAGCTGAAACCGAAGCCAGCATTATAGTTTTTGCCGGCGTTCATTTTATGGCCGAGACTGCAAAAATACTGAGCCCGGATAAAAAAGTGCTGCTGCCCGACCTCGAAGCCGGATGTTCCTTAGCCGACAGTTGCCCTCCGGATGAGTTTAAACGATTTATTGATGCCCACCCGGGGCACAGGGTAGTTTCATATATAAATTGCTCAGCAGGGGTTAAAACCATGTCAGATGTAATTTGTACTTCGAGCAATGCAAAAATGATTGTTGATACATTTCCACAGGATGAAAAACTGATTTTTGCTCCCGATAAAAATCTGGGTGCTTATATTAACAGCAAAACCGGGCGAAATATGGTTCTTTGGGATGGTAGTTGCCATGTTCACAATCAATTAAGCGACGAAAAAGTTATTCAGTTAAAAGTTGAAAATCCCGATGCAAAACTCATAGCCCATCCCGAATGCAGGGGTCCAGTTTTGGCACTTGCCGATTTCATTGGTTCTACGGCAGCTTTGCTCGAATTCACAAAAAATGATTCAAACAACCGGTATATTGTTGCTACCGAAGGCGGAATAATTCATCAAATGAAAAAGGCATCACCACAAAAGGAATTTATCGTGGTTCCGGCTGATGAAACCTGCTCATGCAACGATTGTCCATACATGAAAATGAACACCTTGCAGAAGTTGTATCTGTGTTTGAAAACTGAATCGCCCCAGATTGACCTTGACGCTGAAGTAATGGAGAATGCAAGAAAACCGATTGTAAGAATGCTCGAAATTTCTAAAGCTGCAAAACTGATAAAATAATCAGGTTGATTTTGGTTGAAATAACTAACTTTACCGTATGCGAAAATCAGCTCTATCTTTGCTGTTGTTGCTAACAACCCTGTTTGTAACAGCCCAGGAAAATACCATTGTACCCGATGGTTACAATAAGTTCTATTTTGCCGATGGAAAAGTATCGAGCGAAGGATTTATGCGTGACGGAAAACCCGATGGATACTGGAAAACTTACTGGGAAAACGGAGTGGTGAAAGCCGAAGGAAACCGTAAAAATTTCGAGCTCGACAGTATCTGGAGTTTTTATGATGAAACGGGAAAAATAAGCCTGCAGATAACCTATCTGAAAGGGAAAAAGGAAGGTATCCGCAGAACTTATCGTGAAGATGAAGTGATAGAGGAGAATTTTTCGAACGACATAAAACAGGGATTAACCATCAACTATTATCCCGATGGTACCATAAAACGCAGCGTGAATTTCGAAAACGGGCTCGAAAATGGTTTTGCCCGGGAATATGATTCACATGGAACTATTGTTACCCTGATTGAATACCGAAGGGGATTTATTGTTGACAGGGAAAACATAAACCGACGCGATAAAAATGGCATGAAACAGGGCCGCTGGAAATTTTTCTATGAAAATGGCAAAGTGAAAACCGAGGGGACCTACCGCGACGATAAGCGCAACGGCTATTTTAAGGAATACGATGAAAAAGGCAACCTCACAGATGTCAGTAAATTTGTAAACGATATCAAACAGGAAGAAGCGCCCGAGCTAGTTAAACTCGATGTCCGCACCGATTATTATCCGAATGGAAAGGTAAAAACAGTTGGCAGTTACATAGGCGATGTTCCCGAAGGAATCAGGCGAGAATATGCTGAAAATGGGGAAGTTAAAGCTGCGTTTACCTATCGGAAAGGTAAAATTATTGCTGAAGGAATTATTGATGATGAAGGAGTGAAGGATGGACCCTGGAAGGAGTTTTATGATGACGGACAATTGCGTTCCGAAGGCAACTACCGCAATGGGAACAGAATAGGAAAATGGCGCTTTTATCATCCCAACAACAACCTTGAACAGGAAGGTAATTACAACAACCAGGGAAATCCAGATGGTACGTGGAAATGGTATTATGACGACAATAGCCTTTTGCGTGAAGAGTCATTTTTAAATGGGGAGTCAGAGGGTATTTTCACCGAGTACGACGAAAATGGAAAAGTGATTATTCAGGGCGAATATATTGCCGGACGAGAAGAAGGGCTTTGGAAATACCAGCTTGGCGATCAGCGCGAAGAAGGTACCTACCGCGGTGGAATGCGCAATGGTGAATGGAAATACTTTTACGATGATGGTCAGTTGGCTTTTCAGGGTTCGTTTATTGATGATAATCCAAATGGACGGCATGTTTGGTTCTGGCCCAATGGAAAGAAGAAAGACGAAGGTGAATACATCAATGGCATGAAAACCGGCGACTGGATTCAATACAATTCAGATGGTACCGTGTTTATGGTGATCTCATACCAGAATGGTATTGAGAAAAAATACGATGGGGTGAAGATAAAGCCGGAGATGACGGAGTGAAATTGCTCAGTGCACAGGGCATGGGGCTCAGGGCAAATTAGTTTACGATTTACGATTTTAGATTTNNATTATGATTGCTTCTTTTCTATCAGATGGAGCTATGGCTCAAAATGTTAAACTTCCGGAACCGGATAAAAAAGGTGGAATGCCACTGATGCAGGCTTTGAATGAGCGCAGCAGCCACCGGGAGTTTAATTCTAAGGAGCTGACATTGGATCATCTTTCAGAACTTTTATGGGCTGCCTGTGGTATAAACCGGCAGGAAAACGGCAAACGAACCGCACCATCGGCTATGAACTGGCAGGATGTAAAAGTTTATGTTTTTATGAAATCGGGAATTTATCTCTACAATGAAGCAGATCACCAGCTTGAATTGAAAAAAGATGGTGACCACAGGGCAGCCGCGGGAAGCCAGGATTTTGTTGCCGCAGCACCTGTAAACCTGGTTTATGTTTCAGATTATAGCCTGATGAAGCAGGCTGCTGAAAAGGATAAGGAGTACTATGCCGGTTTTGATACCGGATTTATTTCTCAGAATGTTTATCTGTTCTGCGCTTCAGAAGGATTGAATACGGTTGTGCGAGCAAGTGTTGACCACGAAGCACTCCATCGTTTAATGGAACTTAAACCCGAACAACATGTAGTTGCCGGGCAAACGGTTGGGTATAAACCTTAAGGATTTTTGATTTTAGAATTCGGATTTCCGATTGTTGTTTAACTATCCTTCAAGGTAGTCGGTAATACTGAGTTTGCAAGCGCTGCAAGCGTGCGAGATCCAGAGATATACAGCTAAATTAATTTATTTTGGAGGAGGAGGCAGTGGGTATCTAAGTTTAAAATAGAATGTTGAATCTTCCATTAAAGACTGATTTAAGCTCATCAAGACATTTTCTGAAACGTTATCAATACTAGATAGAAACAAGTAATTGCCCCATGAATAAGAAACAATATGTATGATACCAAGATCTTCATTGTAAAAAATACCTTCAGATGCATCAATTGGTGGATCTACAGTAATATATCCTTCAACCATATATGTTTTGTTACCAACAATATAATTTTTGCACCCAAAATATTCAAGCATTGCAGTATCTGAACCAGATACATATTTTGAAGTTCCGGATTTATTTAAATGAAAGAAGAATTTCATCGTTGAGTCTATATTTTCCAGGAAATAAGTTGTGCCAGATCCATTATCATGATGAACTTTTCGTATAAATTGCTCTTCCCTGGATTCTCCATTTACTCTGACATATGTATATCTGAACTCAAGATTATCATTTTTACATCCACAAATTAATGTAGCGAACAGAGCGGCGAAAAAGACCCTATTTTTATCTATTCTCATTATTCTCTAATATTTGTTTGCTTGCGTGAACCAAGGGCTCTGAAAATACTCCAGTTTTATTAAACATTTGATCTAATGACTTGGCACGCGCTGCAAGCGCGCGAGATCATGAGCCACATCTAGACCATTACCCAATCGTCACCACCGGCCATGGCTCTGCATCTTTCCATGCACCACGGGTAAAATCGGGCACTTCAATACTCTGGCTTTTGTTCAATACCGACATTTCGCTCAGGTGAACAATGGATGACCAGGCTGCCGCATCATATACATCCTGATCGAGCGGAAGGCCATTGCGCAGGCAGTGTATAAGGCGGTAATCCATTATAAAGTCCATGCCGCCATGACCTCCCACTTTTTTGGCTTTTTCGCCAATCTGACGAGCCAGCGGATGTTCATATTTTGCCATCAGCGCGTCAAATTCTTCGGGTTTCTGAAACTGATGAGCGGCAGGTTCAAGTGCTATGGCTGGTTTTGGCCATTTGCGTGCCATTCCTTTTGTTCCGCTGATCAGGTGCAGGCGATCGTAAGGCCTTGGGCTGGTGGTATTGTGCTGAATCATTAATGTATGGCCATTCACCGTTCTGATAAGGGTTGTATTCATATCGCCCAGCATATAGGGTTGTTGCGCTTCGGGCGAACCGGGGCCAAATTTTTCGGCTGCATACAGGCTTAAACCAGCCTGCTTTGTAGACATCGAAGTCAGGTAATCGAAACGGTCGCCACGGTTAATGCCCATAATCTGGGCAACAGGTCCGAGCCCATGGGTAGGATAGAGGTTCCCATTGTGTTTTTTACTGAATTCGAGCCGCCAGTGGTTATAATAGCCGCCATCTTTCTGTTCGAGAAATTTCAGTTCTCTCAGGTCGTGGATGTATGCACCTTCGGCATGAAGTATTTCCCCAAAAAGCCCTTGCCGGGCCATGTTCAAGGTAGCCAGTTCAAAAAAGTCGTAGCAGCAGTTTTCGAGCATCATGCAATGTCGCTGGGTTTCCTCGGCAGTATTTACCAATTGCCAGCATTCGTCAATAGAAACTGCAGCTGGAACTTCAAGGGCTATATGTTTGCCATGTTTCATGGCATATACAGCAATGGGCGTGTGTAAATCCCAGGGGGTACAATTATAAACAAGGTCAATATCTTCTCTTTCGCAAACTTTCATCCAGTCATCAATGCCGGTGTAGGCACTTGCTTCTTTTTGTCCGGCTTCGCGCAATCTGGCATTGGCATCCGCAACAAATTCAGGTACCAGATCGCAAAGGGCATTTATTTTAGCACCCTCAAGCTGCAACAATCGCCTTACTGCTTCGCTACCGCGCATACCAAGTCCAATTATGGCAATGCGAACGGTTTCAAGCGGCTTGCAGGCAAGGCCCATAACCGATTTATTGCCTGTAGGAAAAAGCTGGCCCGGGGATAATAATCCGGAATTTTGATCATTTTCTGTCTGACTTGCAAATACATTGCCAATGGAGCCAAGGCCCAAAGCCGCGGTTCCCAGGGCTGCAAGTTTCAGAAAATCGCGGCGGTTGTTGTTGCTTTTCTTTTTCATAGCGAAATAGTAAGAAAGCAAAAATAGAAAAAATGACCTGATTATCGGAATATATCCGGGATGGGTAAAATAGCAATTAGCGACAGTGATAGTCGCTGAAATCGGAGTTTTTAGAAATTATATATTTGAAATTAGAAATTCTCCTACCTATTTCCACTTCATGGTTTCCAGCATATGCTGTATGTCACCTTTTATAAATTCGATAACAGGAGCAAGGGAATCGTTGTTGGGAATTGCACTAAAGTAAAGCGCTCCTCTTAGGAAGTGGGCGGTGCTGTCGGTAACATAAAACTGATACGGAGAGGCTGCTCCGGTACCCTTAATATCGTAAACCAGGCCAAAAACATGGTTATCGCGGTTTTCCAACCTGATTTCCTCAATGGCTGAAGCTTTTGGTATGTGTTTCATCACCAGCGAATGAGCATCTTCGGTATAATTGGCAAGATTTTGATTTACTGCTTTATAGCTCAGATGAACCCTTCCCTTAAACCGTGGAAAATCAATATTTATCCAGTTAGTTTCATTAGGGGCGTGAATATCTTTCACTATTCGGGCATAAACCGGGTATTCAAATGTATAAGGGAAAACGCTGTCGAGTAGCCGGTATTCCTTTGCAGGAAAGTCAATTCTGAAATAACCCCGAGGTTTTGGTGTTGGCGTATGACCACAGGAAACCATCAGCAGCAAGCTGGTTATAAATAGAAAAGGGGAAGCAAGGTGTTTGAAATAGTATGATATTTTCATCTGCGGTTTCAGCTCTGATTATTTACCGGATTCCTGTTTTATGATTTTAACCCGGATACGCTTTATACGTCTTTTATCAACGGTATCAGCCTGAAAAACGTATTGATCGAACTGAAATTTTTCATTTTTCTCAGGAATCTTACCGGCCAATTCCAGCATAAGCCCGGCCAGCGTATCCGATTCGCCTTTGGCTTCGGAAAAAATGCGGTCTTCAATACCAAGCACTTTACAAAAGTCGTTCAGTAAGGTTTTTCCTTCAAAAATGTAGTTGTTATCGTCAATTTTTGAATAGTGAAAAGTATCGCTTTCAATATCGAACTCATCATTTATTTCACCAACGATTTCCTCAAGAATATCTTCAAGGGTTACAATCCCCGATGTTCCGCCATATTCATCAACCACAATGGCCATGTGAATTTTTTTTGTCTGAAACTCCTGCAAAAGATCACTGATGCGCTTGTTTTCGGGCACATAAAAGGCCGGACGCTGAAGCTTTGGCCAGTCAAAAATATTATCCTGACCGAGATGGGGCAAGAGATCTTTAATGTAAATAATCCCGGTCACATTATCGAAGCTCTCATTATAAACCGGTATTCGTGAATAGCCCGATTCGTGGATGGTGTCCAATAGCGAAGTGAAAGTTGTTTTGATATCAACGGTTGTAACATCAATGCGCGAACGCATAATTTCTTTCACTTCAATATCACCGAATTTCACTATTCCTTTCAGGATTTTTTTCTCCTCTTCGGGGGTACTGTTATCGGACGTTGTGAGATGCAGCGCTTCAGAGAGGTCATCAATTGAAATATCGTGGCCTTTGCGTTCAATACGCTTATCAATAATACCGGTTGATTTAACCAGAATAGAGCTTAGTGGATAAAAAATTCTGCGCAGTATAAGCAGCGGGCGGGCCATAATGTGAGTAGCCATCATTGCATTTTGTGTGGCATAAATCTTTGGCATTATTTCGCCGAAAAGCAAAATTAGACTGGTTACAATTACCACCTGAATTAAAAATCCGATCAATGGTGAGTTTGAAAAATCAAACAACCCCATCATTACATAGGATGAAATAATAACAATGGCTACATTAACAAAATTATTAGCTATCAAAATAGTAGCCAGCAAGCGTTTGGGTTTTTCGAGCAGGTGAAGGATTAATTGGCTTTTAGTGCTCTGGTTGTTGCGTAATTCAGACAACTGTGCGGGATTCAGCGAAAAGAATGCTATTTCAGATCCGCTGATAGCAGCTGAAAAAACAAGTAACAAAAGCATAAGAAGCAATGCTGTTACGATTCCGGGAGTAACTGGTCCCGTAAAGGTGTTGAGTAACATCATCAACACCTGAAATGATGGGTCAAGGTCGGGGTCTTCCAATTCAGAAAGTTTTAAAGGCCTGATTTATAATACAGACGGTGCAAATATAATAAAAAGAAATGCAGCATAAAAAAGCGACTTCTGCAGTTTTGATTTAGCAGGCGATTAGGCGATTTATTTATATTCCAGAACTTCGATTTCGCCTTTGATAACACCGATCGCGTTCATGGCTAATGCATCTATTTCGTCTTCATCGGGCATAACAGCGATGGGGGATATCTTTTCAACTTTTTTAATCAGTTGACTGGTAAATTCACTCTGGTGAAACAGGTCACCCGAAAGAATAATTGCATCCGGTTTGCCATCCAGAACAGTGCACATGCCGCCAATTTCCTTTGCCAGTTGATAAGCCATTGCATACATAATAAATGCAGCTTTTTCGTCACCTTCGTTTATCCGCTTTTCGATGGAATTGAGGTTTGTGGTGCCCAGGTAGGCAAATAGCCCGCCCTTAACTGTAATCATTTCCATAATTTCCTTTTCGCTGTATTTGCCGCTAAAGCAAAGTCTGACAAGATCTCCGGTTGGAAGTGTGCCGCTTCGCTCCATCGAAAACGGGCCATCACCATCGAAAGCCTGGTTAACATCTACCACGCGGCCTTGTTTATGGGCACCGACAGATATACCACCACCCCCGGCATGAACAATTAACAGGCTCAAATCTTCATATTTTCGGCTGATGGATTTTGCATACTTACGGGCAACAACTTTCTGATTCAGTGAATGGAAAATAGACTTGCGCTCAAACAGCGGATGTCCTGAAATTCTTGCAACCTCATCCAATTCATCAACTACTACAGGATCGGCAATTATGGCCTTTGCATTGGTCATTGCCGCAATATCGGCAGCAATAATTCCGCCCAGGTTGGTGGCATGCATTCCCATAACACCCTGTAGCAGATCATTGCGCATTTTATCGTTTACCTCATAAACGCCTGATTTAACCGGTTTTATCAGACCTCCCCGTGCAACAATGATTTGTAGCTTGTTTACATTGATATCATTGTCTTTTAATTCCTGAAGGATGGCATTTTTCCTGATTTCGAGCTGACCCGGAATGCTTCCGCACGCAGCAAGTTGCTCATCGGTATATTTGATGGTTTTGAGGAAACAAAGTTTTGAATCTTTGTAAACAGCAATTTTTGACGAGGTGTTTTTGGGGTTAATAACCAGAATTATCCCGAGGGTCATATCTATGTTTTTTAGTTGTTATTGTTAATCAGGAAGTTTAATTAATGGGTAAACAGACTTGAATGTGCTTTGTTTAATTGGTTTCAGGTCAAAAGTTTGACAATTTTTTCGAGGTGGAATGCATCGGTTTCATCGAATGAACCAAGTTCTTTACTGTCAACATCGAGCACGGCAGTTATTTTTCCCGTGCTATCCTTCACCGGAACGACAATTTCGCTCAACGATCTTGAATCGCAGGCGATATGTCCCGGAAAATTGTGGACATCGGCCACTACAATGGTTTTTTGTTGTTCAACTGCGGCAAGGCAAACACCACGGCCTTCGAGCACCTGGCAGGCAACAGGACCCTGATAGGGCCCGACAATCAACCGGTTTCCATCAACCCGGTAAAATCCGCACCAGAAAAAATAGTCCATTTTATTTGAAAGAATAGCTGTAATGGTAGCCATTTTCGAAATCTGATCCGGACTATTTTTCAGGAGGTCGGCAAGCTGAGCGTAGAGCCTCAGGTAACGACCCTCTTTTTTCCCTTTATCCATAAATTCAATATATCTGTTCCGCCAGCATATTCTATCTGGCAGAACGATTCAAAATTAGCAAAATAGTTTAACAGGCAACCGGCTTGTTGATTAAAAACAAGCAGAAATAGTTGAAACTCCTGATTTCAGATCGGGTAATTTTTATGCATTTCCAAACCAAATATAAACCCTATAGTGATAAAACTGAATTGTAAAAATCGTTTTTAGTTAATAATTTGTACTTTTGCCGTCCAAAAAATATCCTAAGGGAATGTAGAAACAGATTGCTATAAATCATTAAAGCGGGAGGGCCCTATGATTGAAACTATTAAAATAGGCACACTTAAGTGGCATCATATATTTGACCCCACCGACGAGGATTTGCAATTTCTGAAAGATGATTTCCATTTTCACCCCCTCGATATCGAAGATTGCCGAAGCCGGACCAATCAAAGGCCCAAAATTGACATTTACGATGATTACTACTTTCTTATCCTTCATTTTCCCTACTTCGACCGCTGGAACCGCTTTCTTAAAGTAAAAGAGGTTAAAATTTTCTGGGGAAGTGATTATATAATTACCATTGGAAAATCGCATTGGGTTGTTAAAAATCTGTTTAACAGCGGACGCGAACCAGAGGATAATTACCAGGTACGCCAGGTTGGAACCAGTGATGCATTATTATATAAAATTTTGGAGCATCTGATGCTCGAATCGCTGTCTTTACTCAGCAAGTTGGGTGTTGAGGTTGAATTGATAAACCGCGATTTATTCAACAAAAAAGCCGAACGAACCATCGAAAGAATTTCGCTTACGCGGAAAAACATAATCCTGGTCAACACTGTGTTTAAGCCGCAACTCCGATTGTTCCACAAATTTGAATCTGGTGATATTGAAGGCTATGCTGAAAACATGGAGGAATACTGGGGGAATATCCTCGACTATTATCAGAAGATGTGGGATATGACCGAGGACTACCAGGAGATTGTGGAAGGACTTTCAAAGACTTTCGATTCATTGCAGACAAACCGCACCAACGAAATTATGAAGGTGCTTACCCTGATATCATCCATACTGCTTCCGCTTACTTTTATTGCCAGTTTGTATGGCATGAATATAGGGTTGCCATATCAGGATAACCCCTATTCATTCCTTTTGGTAATGATTTTTATGTTTGTTCTCGCGGGTTCCATGATATATCTCTTCAAAAAGAAGCGTTGGATGTAAAATGCATTCAAAAAGAAAAAATCAGAATAAATTTTCACTTGTAAGGTTTAAAGCCCGGATAATCATATAGTTATCTGGGCTTTTGAGTTATCTGACAATTAGCTTAAGACCAATCACTATTATTAAGAATGAGTATAAATTAACTTTTTTGTCTTATTGCAAACAGCTTTAAAATCAAAATAGTGCAATTTCATTTCGTAAAATATATTTACATATCATTAGACATATAATTCAAACATACTCAGGATCAATAACTTTGCCGTTTTATCACCAACTTTGAGTTATTAACAATTTGAAAAATCTGTTTTATGGCAATGTTGTCTTTCCCTAGTAAGATAGGCGTTTCAATAATTTCTTCATTTTTAATAGTAATAAATGAGGTAAGAATTGAATCGGGGCATTCAAGTAATTCTAATTGCAAAGAATTCACCGGTATTTGAATGTAATATTAGTTTAATTTCTAAATTATCAGCATTAATTTGCTCAAAATAAGATACATAGAGATAATACTATATACATCAAAATTGAATTAAGCAAAAGATTGAAGAAAAAAGGAAAGATAACGCTGTTGAGGGAATTGTAAAAAAAATTTCATTTTTCGTGTGAAACCAATACAATTAACAAGCCATTGTTTGTAAATTACTATTGTGCTGAAAATTAATAAACCTGCATGGTGTTAATTTTATCGTTAGAATGGCCTATTATTAAAAACCCCAAGGATTATGTCAAGTAAATTACTTTTTGCATTACCAGGAAACATAGTTTTAAGAACATCATTTCGGCTATTAATTGTGGCATTATTGATGTTTATAATGACTACACCCAGGGTAAATGCTCAGAATTGTAGTGTAAATGCCAATGTAAATCAAACGATATGCGCTAACGAACCATTGATGCTTATAGGTTCGGCAGCGGGTCTCTTTTCGGGTGCAGGAACAACCACCTGGTCACAGGTGGGAGGGCCATCAGCAATTATAGCTTCGCCAAATAGTCTGATAACTCAAGTTACCGGAATTATAGGCGGATATAATTATACCTTCAGGTTATCAACAACCTGTCTTGATGGATCATTGGTATATGACGATGTCCGATATACTGTATTACCAGTTACCATTGCCACTGCAGGGCCCGATCAAATGTCTTGCCCTGCATCCCCGGCAGGTAACCTTGCCGGAAATAATCCCGGTGCTCTTTCAACGGGTTTGTGGACTATTGTTGGTGCCAATAATGGAGTTACCATTGTAGATCCGACTTCACCAACCTCGGCATTTAATTTAGTAACAGGTCAGGGTACAACTACGCTAAGATGGACCATTACCCACTCAAATGGTTGCGATTCCTTTGACGAAATGGTGATAACCAACCTTGGTGGTGATTCTCCGGTAAACGCGGGTCCCGATCAGGTTTTGGGAAATTGTTATTCTACAACACAATCAACCACTCTTACCGGAAGCTTTGGGGGAAATGGAACAGGGGGACAGGATGGATCATGGTCAGTTGTAAGCGGGCCGGGCATTCCAACCATTGCAAATCCAGACAACAGGATTACAGTTGTTTCTGGTTTAACCGAAGGTGTTTATGTTTTCAGATGGACCGTTTCCGGACCATGTATTAACGGCTCAGATGATGTTCAGATTACTGTTCCTGCGCCAACTGCAGATGTTTCAACCGCGCTCATTCCTGGGGGAAACCAGATTTGGTGTGATGGCAGAAATTCGACTGTTCTTACAGGATCTTCGGCTTCTTATGCAAATGAAACCGTACTTTGGCAACAAACAGCCGGCCCGGCAGGAGCAACAATTGTTAGTCCTAACAATCCCGTTACGAATGTAACCGGACTCGACGGAACCAGCACCTATACGTTCCGTTATACAATTATTAATAATTTAACAGCATGTTCAAGTTCAGCCACGACAACTGTATCTTTCGCGGTAGCACCTTTTATCAATATTGTTCCTACCCAGTTATTTCCTTCCTGTGGCTCAAGTACAGCAAGTATTCCATATACAGCCGGAGGCTCAGGTGTTACCCAGTGGAGTATTCAAAGTGGGCCGGCAGATAATCCAAATTATCCCACCTATCCAACCGGTTATTTTGATGCAACAGGCTCTCCATTGTTAATTGAAGGGCTCAGTATTCCAGGAACTTACGAAATCAGTGTCAGAAGATATTCAACAATTGGTATCTCATGCGAAACAACGTTTGATAATATCACAGTAATTATATCCCAACCGCCATCGCAATCAAATGCCGGAACCAGGCAGGTACTGGCATGTAATGTTTTTCAAACTGCGCTTACCGGAAATGTGCCATACGTTGGAACCGGTCGCTGGACCCAGATTAACGGGCCAAGTATTGCTACTATAGTTGATCCGAATCTTAATACAACCGAAATTACTAACCTGATAAACGGACTTTATCGTTTCCGCTGGACCATTTCAGGTGGACCCGCTTGTGCCGTTTCGCAAAATAATGTTACAGTTTTGGTAGCATCTAATATACCTACACAGGCTATTGCCGGTCCCGATCAAAATGTTTGCGTTGGAACTCCGGTTTTTATGGCTGGAAATTATCCGGTATTGAATGAATGGGGCGAGTGGAGTGTATTGCCGGCAACACCTGGCATTACCTTTTCAAATATTAATTCCCCTGTTTCAGCCGTCACTGGACTGCAGGCGAATACCATTTATACTTTTACATGGACAATATTCAGTGCCTGTGGTAGTACAACAGACGATTGTATAGTCAATACAAGCACCACGATAGGGCCAATAGCATCTGATGCAGGCGATGATCAGTGCCACGATACAGGCACAACAACTGTTACCCTCAACGGAAATGATCCTATACCGGGTACTGGCTTCTGGAACCAGCTTACAGGTCCGGTTTCAACAATAACAGATCCTACATTATATAATTCAACCGTTACCGGGATGGTAGATGGTAATTATACTTTTGAGTGGGTAATAAATAGCGGAGGTTGTTTACCTACCCGCGATACTGTTTGGGTTACTATTTCAGCTCCGGCAACAGTTGCCGATGCAGGTGCCGATGTTGAGGTTTGTGGTAATTCAACTACGCTTACAGGAAATACACCGGTAATAGGAAACGGCGAATGGAGTCAGGCATCCGGATCAGGTGGTGCAATTATTGTATCGCCAAACTCACCAACAACATCCATTACAGGGTTAACCGACGGAGTCTATATGTTCTATTGGACCATTAGTAATAATGCATGTCCGGTAAGTATTGACAGTGTAAATGTGTTTGTGTCATCGCCCGGCTCTGTTGCCGCTGCCGGACCTGATCAGGGGTTGTGTGCGCAAACAACTGTAACCATGGCTGCAACACCACCTGCAAACGGAACAGGAATCTGGAGCATTGTTTCAGGACCGAATACTCCTAATATTGTTAACCCAACTTCACCAACAACGGTAATCAACAATCTGGTTACCGGAAATTATACATTCCGTTGGACGGTTAGTGGAGGGGCATTCTGTCCTTCAACCTCTGATGATATGAATGTACAAGTTACGCTGGCGGCCAATGCCGGTCCTGACCAGAGTTATTGTGAAGCAACAACACTGGTAAATCTAACGGGAACTGTATCAACAGCAGGAACCTGGACACAGGACAGTGGACCTAATACAGCAACAATAACAACTACTTCAGCTAATACAGCTACAGCTTCTGGGTTAATTGTTGGCTCCTATGTATTCAGATATACCGTTTCGGCAGTAGGCTGTTCAACAACTGATGTGATGACAGTAACGCTGAATCCCCCGCCAACAACTTCAGATGCTGGCCCCGATCAGGATTTATGCGATGCATCGGCCTTTGCTCTGAATGGTAATGTGCCTGTTTCGGGTACCGGAACCTGGACAAAACTTGCCGGACCTGGTTCAGGAAGTTTCATTCCCAATGCCAACACTGCCAATGCAACTTATACCGGAGCCGTGCCGGGTATATATGTATTTGTTTGGACGATAGCCAATGGAACCTGCAGCAGTGGAGATCAAGTGCGTATTGTTAATTCGGCTTTACCAACCACAGCTGATGCAGGTCCCGATCAAACTCAGGTTTGTTCAGATCAGGCGACAATGGCAGCAAATCTGCCTGTCATAGGTGTTGGTAACTGGACTCAGATCAGTGGCCCCAATACAGCTATTATTCAATCAGTAATTTTACCAAACACCATTATTACCGGAATGATTCCCGGAACCTACACATTCAGGTGGACCATTACCAATGGTGTTATTTGTGCACCAAGCTTCGATGATGTTGAAATAACCGCCTTGCTTACACCAACTCAGGCCGCTGCAGGACCCGATCAGTTGTTGTGCAACCAGGCATCAACAAATATGGCCGCAACACCAGTTGTGGTTGGTACAGGTTTGTGGACCCAGATAAGCGGGCCCAATGCAGCCAACTTTTTTGATCCAACCAGTGAATCAACACTGGTTGATAACCTTATTAACGGAACCTACGTTTTTGAATGGACAACCACAGAAGGAGTATGTACATCTTCAGATCAGGTTACAATTCAGAATGATGGATTGCCTACAGTTGCCAATGCCGGAACCGATCAGGATATTTGTCAATTTGTTCCTTTGACACTTAATGGTAATACACCAATAGTCGGAAACGGACAATGGAGCCAGACTGCTGGTCCAATTTCAGTATTGTTCCTGACACCCAATTCACCAACAACTTCGGTAATTGGTGCTTTATCGGGCAGCTATACCTTTGAATGGACTATCAGTAACGGAAGTTGCCCATCAAGTACCGATGCAGTCGATGTAGTAATAAATGACATACCCGATCAGGCACTTGCTGGTCCAGATCAGAGTATTTGTAATACCGATAATACCTTCCTGAATGGAAATAGCCCCGTTATTGGTGTTGGAGCCTGGTCACAGGTTAGCGGACCGAATGTTGCTACTATTGTTGATCCGGCTGACAGACTGACGCAGGTTACCAATCTTATTACCGGAACCTATGAGTTTAAATGGGAAGTTGCCAATGGATCGTGTACTTCGTCAGACAATATGTTGGTTGTTCGTCATTCTGATATAAGTGTAACAGGACCGGTTGATGCTACTATTTGTGATGGAGGAACCCAGGTATTGAGTGTTTCGGCAACAGGTGGCATCGGAGGTTATACTTATCAGTGGGAGTCGAGTATTGATGGAAACATTCCGTGGAATACAATATCAGGAGCTACTTCCGCATCTTACACTACTCCTGCTTTGGCTGCTGATCAGTATTATCGTTGTCTGGTTACGGCCAGTTGCGGTTCAGCATATTCATCTACAGCCCATGTTACAGTAGTTCCCGATCCGGCAATTACTGTTCAGCCGGTTGGTCTGACAATCTGTAGTGGAACTAATACAACACTGTCGGTAACGGCAACCGGAGGCACACCATCGCTGACCTATTTGTGGCAGACATTCAGTGGCTCTTGGGTCACAGCTTCCGGTACCGCAACAAATTCAACATACATTACTCCAAATCTCACACAATCTACCCAGTTCAGGGTATTGGTTTCGGCTTCGGGCAATGGATGTAATACAATAACTTCAGATGCAGTAACTGTTAGTGTTCCAAGAATTACTACACAACCTGTATCATCAACCATCTGTACAGGAGGAAGTGTTAATGCTCTTTCAGTTGTAGTTGAAGCCGGAAGTGCAACGCTGGGTTATCAATGGCAGAGTGCTGCATTGCTTGCTGGTCCTTATGCCAATGTTACTGGTGGAAGCGGAGAAACAACAGCAACATATATAACAGATGTATTAACCACGACAACCTATTTCAGGTGTGTGGTAACTGTTTCTTCACCTGACTGCGCTGACCTTATTTCTAATACCGCAACTATTACGGTAGTTCCCGATCCGACTATAGACACTCATCCTGCCAATGCTACAATATGTACAGGTGGAACGAATGTATTAACTGTTGCTGCCAGTGGTGGAACCCCTGCTTTGATTTATCAGTGGCAGAGTTCAACCACCGGAGGCGCTCCATGGACCAATGTTGGCACAAACAGTGCAACTTACACCACTCCAGCGCTTGTTGTTACTACTTATTATCAGGTAGTTGTATCAGCCAACGGAGTAGATTGTAATACAATTACTTCAAATGTTGCAACAATTACTATTGTTCCTGATCCAACGATTTCTGTTCAACCGGTTGGTGCTACCATTTGTAATGGTGGAACTCATACAATGAGTGTTACGGCTACCGGCAATGTACCTCCGGGGACACTCATATATCAATGGCAAATCAGCACCAACGGAACTTCCGGTTGGACCAATGTGGGAGCCAACAGCAACACATACACAACAGCGGCTTTGGCTGCAACCAGGTATTACAGGGTTGTGGTTACTCAGGCTGCATCGGGTTGCAGCACTACTTCAGCCAATGCACAGGTAACTGTAGTTCCCGATCCGAACATTACCACACAGCCAGTTGGAGCATCCATCTGTTTTGGTGGAAACCATACCATGTCAGTTGTTGCAGCAGGTGGCACTCCGGTATTACAATATCAATGGCAAATATCCACAACCGGTGTTGGTGGGCCATGGTCTGACCTCTCCGGTGAAAACGGAACCAGTTACACCACGCCGGCAACATTTGCCACTACCTGGTTCAGAGTGGTTGTGTCGGCAACTGGTGTTGACTGTAATACAGTTAACTCTAATGTAGCTGCTGTAGTTGTTGAGGGTGATCCGATAATTGATACCCAGCCGATTGGAGCAGAAATTTGTTCAGGAGGCACACACAGTATGACTATTGCCGCTTCAGGAGGAACTCCATCTCTGAATTATCAATGGGAAAGTTCAACCACAAGTTCTACTGGACCCTGGACACCTGTTTCAGGAGCAACTAACACATCATATACAACTCCGGCTCTTCTGGTAACCACCTGGTATCATGTGGTAGTTACTGCACCAGGAAGTGATTGTAACACAACCGTTTCAAATGCTGTTGAGGTTACGGTAGTTCCTGATCCTTCAATTACAGTTCAACCTTCGAATATTACTATTTGTAGTGGAACCGCTACTACACTTTCTGTTACGGCAACAGGCGGCACTCCTTCGTTAAACTACCTCTGGGAATCCTCGCCAAACGGTACCACTGGCTGGACAACTGTTGGAGGCAATTCAACTTCCTACACAACAGCCAACCTTACTATACCAACTTATTTCAGGGTTAGTGTATCTTCAACCGGTAATGGTTGTAATACGGTTACTTCAAATGTTGTTACTGTTGATATTCCCCGTATTTTAACTCAGCCTGTTGGTGCAACTATCTGTTCAGGTGGAACGCACAATATGTCAGTATCGGTAGCCGGAGGTAGTGCTACACTTGGTTATCAATGGCAATTCAGCGATTTTGATTGTAATTCAGGATGGTCAAATATTGGTGGTGCTACAACAAACTCATACAATGCAACAATTCTTCCTTTATCAGGAACAAGGTATTACCGTTGTGTAATTTCGGTTACTGCTCCAAACTGTGCTGATCTGATTACCAATTGTACTCCTGTAGTTGTTGTACCCGATCCGGGTATTACAACTCAACCGGTTGGTGCAACTATTTGTCAGGGATCGTCACATTCAATGACCGTTCTTGCAACAGGTGGCACACCATCATTAACCTATCAATGGCAAAGCGCCGTGGCTTTGGCCGGGCCCTATGCCAATGTGGTAGGTGGAAGTGGTGCTACAACACCAACATACATTACTCCGGCAATAGCTTCAACAACTTATTATCAAGTAGTTGTTTCTGCTTCGGGTAATGGTTGTGGAAGTGTAATATCAACGCCAGTAGCAGTATTTGTAAATGCGAGTGCTACTGCTAATTCGGGTGGAAACGCGGCAATATGCAGCAGTGATACCTACACGCTTTCAGGAGCCACAGCAACTAATTATACCAGCTTACTCTGGACAACTTCCGGAACAGGTACATTTAATAATCCAACCATAGTAAATCCTATTTACTCGCCAAGCATTGCGGATATTAATGCTGGCTCAGTTACCCTGACTTTAACAGCTTATGCCAGTGCTCCTTGTGTAAATGCAGTCAGTACAATGACATTAACAATTGCAAAACAAGCAACAGCTAATGCGGGTATAGATGCAACTGTCTGCCAGGGAACTGCCTATACCGTTTCTGGTGCTACAGCAGCCAATTATACTTCGCTGCTTTGGACTGCACCAGGACCGGGAGTGCTCACAAATGCAACAACCCTTTCTCCAACCTATACCCCGACTGCAGGACAAACCGGAACGGTAACACTTACATTGACTGCTAATCCATTAGGTACATGCACAGCAGCAACAGATCAGATGTTGCTAAACCTGAATGCCGCACCAACAACGGCCAATGCCGGAATTGATCAGTCATTTTGCAAAAGCACTACCAGTACCAATATGACGGCAAATACGCCAACATCAGGAACCGGTTTATGGGCGCAATTAAGTGGCCCGAACACCGCACTCATTGCTTCCTACAATAATCCGGGAACCCTGATTTCAAACCTAATTGTGGGAACATACAATTTCCAGTGGACAATCAGTAATGGTGTTTGTACACCTAGTTCTGATATTGTTCAGATTATTGTTTTGAATTGCGGTCCGATAGCTGTTGATGATAGTTACACCACGCCTGAGGATACACCACTTTCAGGAAACCTGCTTACCAATGACAGCGATCCCGATGGTGACCCATTAGCACTTACCCAGTTTATTGTTGGTGGAACTGCTTATCCGGTTGGTTCAACTGCGAATATACCCGGAGTGGGAGTAATAGTAGTCTATAGCAATGGACTTTTTAATTTCACACCTGAGCTGAATTATACGGGTGCTGTTCCGACAATTCCTTATACAATTAGTGATGGAACATTAACTGCAACAGCTAATCTCGATATTACTGTTACTCCAGTGAATGACCCACCAGTGGCTGTTGACGATATTGTAACAACCCCGGAAGATACCCCTGTAAGTGGCAATGTTCTTACCAATGATAGTGATCCTGACGGAGGCCCGGTTACAGTTACCCAATTTGTAGTTTTCGGGGATGCAACGGTCTATGGCCCGGGCGATCTTGCTACCATTACCGGAGTTGGAACTCTTCTAATAAATGGAGATGGAACCTTCACTTTCACTCCTGATCCTGGATATAACGGACCAGTTCCAATAGTAACCTATACCATTATTGATAGTGATCTGGCTACAGATACAGCAACTCTGAGCATTTTTGTTGATCCGGTAAACGATCCTCCAATTGCAGTTGATGACAATGTTTCAACATTTGAAGACACCCCGGTAAGTGGTAATTTGCTTACAAACGATAGCGATCCTGATGGCGATCCGTTGATAGTAACTCAATTTGTCGCTAACGGAACAACATACCCTGCTGGAGCTACTGTTAATATTCCCGGAGTTGGTGTAATAACCATCTACAGTAACGGTTTATTTGAATTTACACCAGCCTTAAACTATACCGGACCAGTACCGGCTATCCCATATACTATTTCAGACGGGAATGGAGGAACCGCTACAGCGAATCTGAATATCACTATTGCTGGTGTAAACGATGCTCCTATTGCCCTAAATGATGTGAACAATACACCTGAAGATACGCCGGTAAGTGGCAACGTATTGACCAACGACAGCGACCC
>DINP01000133.1 GCA_002426025.1 Bacteroidales bacterium UBA5537
TAACAGAGTAAGGAGCGTTGACCGAAAAGCTTATGAGTAGGGTTATTTTAATACAATGGTTATGAAAAATATTACCTTTCAACTTTTAACTATCGCGTTGATTTTATCTGCTTTGTTTGTCGGGTGCAAAAAAGACAAAAAAGAGGAGAGCAAGGTTCAGGAGAATGGACTTACGCAAGAAATCAACAATCTAATCCCGGACAGTATAATTACTGCAATGGTAAACCTCGGAATGCCGATAAACCGCGGTGAAACACCGCCCGATATTTCTGCATCATTTCTGGCAAGCCCTTTTATTCTCAAATCGAGTACTATTTTAAGTGATGTTCCGGGTTATCAGTTTTCTGATTATACAGTAACATTTTACGAACAGAACAACGATAACTTATCGGTGAGGGTTGACTATTTGAACGGACCCGAAAGTGGCACCGGTCTTGGTGGATTTATTGTGGGAGCCAACAATAATTTTTCGGTTTTTGCTGAAGTCAACTCTACATATTCCGGTAAGGATGCAACACTTGTCCATGTAATCTCGGGAACTTTAACTGCCACCGGAATTCAAAATCTTTATTTTGCCAATTTTATGCTGAATAACAATGGAAATCCCGGAGGAATATGGATTGAAGAAGGCGATGGAAGAGTTATTTATGATTCTGATGGCTTTTCAGAAAAGGTTACAAAGGCATCCTTCGAAAATCATGGAAATATCAGTAATGCCGGAGCCTCTTTGGTAATAAAATAAGCATTTATAGAATTAAGAAACACAGTTTTTCTCTTATATTCTCTAACTCAAGACCCTGCTACGCGGGGTTTTTTCATGACAGGTCTGGATATCGGGGTGAAGTATTTACTGTCGATATAAACCAAATCGATTAATGGTTTTGATTTCAATCAACTCAGATTAACTTTGTTTTATGGTTAAATAGTCGATAACAGGGTTTTTCACCGGACAATTCAATCACATTTTTCGTAATATTCTCATTAATATGAACAAGTTCAGACAGATCATGGAGGAAGAGAAAACCCTGGTTTCTTTTTTACTTTCCGAATGTAATTTTACCATTCAGGATTATCCATTTGCTGAAAAAGTGAATGAATATGAAGGGGGTATTATGGGAAGCATAAACTTCGCCGGAAGCAACCCCGACCTTTATGATACTGACCTGATTCAGGCCGAATATACCGATATAGATGGTGTGGATGTAGTAATAACTTTAGCAAGAGACAAAAACAACCGCTTGCTCGATCTCGATTTCTGGAAGATGAATTTTTCGAAACTTGTTTGCTATCCCGTTCCGCATCAACTGACTATTTTGAGAAAAATTCAGCCTGAAGTTTAAAAGCCCTATAACCTGCCTTAACTTTGTCATTTGAAAATCTCAGGTTATGGATATATACGTTGGCGGTCGATTTATAAAAACGGCTCATGAATTAACTGTCAGAAACCCATTCAATGGAACTATAGTAGCGACTACCTGGCTTGCGGGTATTCCCGAGTTTGAACTGGCAGTTAAGGCAGCACAGGCTGCCAGACTACCAATGCAGAACCTGCCGGCCTATAAACGTTACGAAGCCTTGATGTACGTACGCAAACGTTTGACAGAGCGTCGCGGCGAGTTTGGTCAAACCATAATGCAGGAATCGGGAAAACCCATCCGGTATGCTTTGGGCGAAGTTGACCGTTCAATTCAAACCTTTACTGTTGCCGCAGAAGAGTCGAAGCGGCTTCCCCGCGAGTACATCAGCNNACCGGAAATATACTGGTGACCGATCCGCGATTTGCTTTGTTGTCATTCACTGGTTCGCCCGAAGTCGGCTGGAAAATGAAGGCTGCTGCCGGTAAAAAGAAAGTGGTGTTGGAACTGGGAGGGAATGCAGGTCTTATCGTAACTAAAAGTGCTGATATTTCTGATGCCTTGGCTAAGTGCATTGTTGGTGCTTTTTCCTATTCAGGGCAGGTTTGCATACATACCCAGCGCATTTTGGTGCATCATGAACTGTTTGATGAGTTCAGCAATCGGTTCAGCGCGATGGTTCAAAACCTGAAGATTGGCGACCCCGAATTACCTGAAACAGAAATCAGTTCGATGATTGACGAGGCTAATGCCATTCGGGTTGAAAACTGGATAAATGAGGCCTTGCAGGCAGGTGCAAAGCTTATATGTGGCGGAAAACGCGAAGGGACTCTGGTAAGCCCGACAGTTCTGACCAATACAACCGACTCAATGCGTGTTTGCAGCGAAGAAGTTTTTGGGCCGGTGGTTTCGCTTGAGTCCTATGATAATTTTGCAAATGCTCTCAGCCAATTGAATAACACAAGGTTTGGCCTTCAGGCAGGCATTTTTACCAACGAAATTTCAGAAATGAACCTGGCCTTCGAAACGCTAGAAGTTGGTGGGGTAATCATCAATGACACACCAACTTTCAGGGTTGACCATATGCCTTATGGTGGCGTAAAAGATTCTGGCCTTGGCAGGGAAGGGGTGAAGTATGCCATGATGGATATGCTGGAAGCACGGATACTGGTGAAGGGAATTTAGTGGCGAAGGGTAAATGGATTTCAGATTTTGGATTTCCGATTTTAGATTTACCAGTGATGCCGGAATTTGAGTCGTTGCTCTGTTAAATAGCGAAGTGGTCATGGCACTGGGCGCAGGGCAAAGCATCAACCCAATAACTATTAATTTTTAGCTATTCATTTTTAACTTCCTCAAGGCTCATTCAGGAGTTGAACAACATCAAAACACAGTAACTTAATAATTCTACTTTTAATTTTGTACTTTTGTTTCTGTAACTGAAATTACAAAGCATGATAACCGAATTGGATAAAGTCAAACTTCTGGCATTAAAGCAGGGTGACGAAAAAGTCTTCGAGTCGGTTTTCCGTGAATTTTACACTCCGCTTTGTATTCATGCCCGCCGTTATCTGATTGATCCTGAGGTTGCTGAAGAAGTTGTTCAGGATATGTTTTTCAAAATGTGGGATCGGCGCGATTCATTGGCAATTACTACCTCATTGGCTGCCTATTTGTATAAGTCGGTAACCAATCACTCCCTTAACCATCTCAAATACCAGAGCCACTCACGCAAGTACAAGGAATATGTCGGTTTCCAGACCGATGGTTATAATGCGGTTTCAGCGCACGATGCCTTGGTGCACGCTGATCTGGAAAAGCAATTAATAGGGCTGGTAAAATCAATGCCCGAAAGGCGACGGATGATTTTTGAAATGAGTCGTCTTGAAGGCCTCCGATATAGCGATATTGCTGAAAAACTGGGTATCAGCATTAAAACGGTTGAAATCCAGATGTCGAAAGCCCTCGAATTTATGCGCGAAAATTTACGCGATTATTTGCCTACCCTTTGGCTGATAATCAGCGCTTTGAATTGGTTTCTGTAAATAATTATTAATTTTTTTTCAAATGCTGATAGGGGTAAAAGGCGTTTTGATTGTCATTAAGCTAAGGAATTTATCCGGAATTTAAGATGCAGTTTACAAGAAGTAAGTATAAGCGATTGATTATTAAGCATATTCAGGGGGAAACGACTCCTGAAGAGCAAAAATTGGCAGAGGCCTGGATTTCCAGCAGCCCGGCCAATGGTCGTTTATATAAAACTTACCAGGGTCTGCTGCTATTAACCGATAAAGATAAAGTATCCTATAATACCGATAAGGCCTGGGAAAATTTGCAGGCCAGAATTCATTCAAATCAGGGAAGTGCAGCAAAACCGGTCAAAACCGCCTATCGTCGTTTGTTGCCTTACTATTCAGTAGCCGGCATTGCAGCCATGCTGCTGATTGCAATTGGTCTGTTTTCTATCCTTCAGAAAGAAGTTGTGGTAAAACAATTTACAACAACCTCAAATATTTCTGCCCCATTAAGCCTCCCCGATGGGTCATCTGTCATCCTGAACAGAAACTCATTTATTAAATATCCCGATCATTTCACCGGTAATCTCAGAGAAATATCTATTTTTGGTGAAGCGTTTTTTGAAGTCAGCCCCGATCGCGAAATGCCATTCCTGATTCATGCTTCAGGACTTGACATTAAGGTTGTCGGTACCTCTTTCAATGTTGAAGCCAAAGCTGGCAGCGACTTTGTAAAAGTTACCGTGAATACTGGTAAAGTGTTGGTTTATCCAACCGGTACACCTTCCGGAAAGATTGAATCTTCCGGTTTAATTCTTTCGGCAGGCGAAATAGCTACCTATAGCCCCGAATCAGGTAAAATACTGCGCGGGGTTAATGACGACCTGAATATACTTAGTTGGAAAACCGGTATATTGACCTTCAGGGAATCGCGGCTCGATGATGTTCTCAAAGCGCTTGAAAACAAGTATGAAACCAGGTTTGTAGTTAAAAACCGGGAAGTGTTAAACCAAAGACTGACTGCCCGCTTTGAGAATGATTCGCTGGAAGATGTTATGGAAACCATCTCACTGATTTATAATGTAAGTTATGAAATCAAGGGGAAAATTGTAATCCTTCATTAATCTGTTGATTTTATTCCCGGAGTCTGATTGGTAGTTTTTTCATGATGAAACTTTCATTGAAGAAACTGTTTCTTTTCCTCTCATTTTTCTGGCTTTGTAGCCATGCACCCTTCCTGTCATTTGCCCAGAATCAGAATCAACATCAGAAAATTTCGGTTAATGTAGTAAATGAACCGGTTTCACTTGTGCTTGAGCGTATAAGCAGAAATACCGGAGTCTCTTTTTCTTACAATCCCGACCATATTGATGCCTCTCGTTTGGTCACATTAAACCTCAAAGACAAAACCATTGAAGAAGTTCTGGTCACTATACTCCCTGCCGATAAATTTGGCTTCCGGTTCACAGGTAATCAGGTAGTGGTTTACAGAAATTCAGTTGTAAAAGATAAACAATCACCCCAAAGTGAATTAACGGGGGAGTCTGTTCCTGTGCAAATAGTGAAAGCTCCGCCCGATACTGTTTTTTTGACCCGAACAAACATCGTAAGGGATACCATTGCCCTTACCGATACCCTGGTTAAATTTGATACGGTTTATATCATGCGGACGATTACCCGCGAAAAGCCGATTGATGGAAAGGATATATTTTCTGATATCATCGATCTGGCAAAGGAGCAAACCAAAGAATTTAAATTTGAGCCCGGGATTTCAATAAACTGGCTATTCGCAAAATCTTATTATGGGGCTCCGCGAGATTACAACTCAAAGTTGGATGACTACAGGGAATTTAATACCGGCAGCCTTCTTTCGGGCACAATAAGTGTTGACGCACGATTAAGTTATGCTCGATTTACGCTCGCAACGGCTGTTTCCTACTCTTCATTCAACGGTGAACTTGATTATCGTTATGAAATTTCGACAGGCGGGATTTTTAGAAAAGACACTCTTGATAAATATTATACTTTACAGGGAGTCGATACTACATGGTACTATGTCCTCGATTCAACGTATCTGCCCATAAACCTGCAGGCTTTCGGAAATAAATCACCGGTGAATCACAGATATATCGAAATTCCTTTCACTTTGCAATACAATCATCCATTAGGGAACAACCTCTTCTATATTAAAGGAGGTATTATTGCTGGATTCCATACCGGGAGTATTGGTTATTTAATTATGCAGGATAAAGAAGGAGTAATTGAAATGAGCGAAGTTAAATTTAAACCACTTGTTTTCTCTTATACCATTGGCGCTGGCGTAATGTTCCCCCTAAGCGCAAAGTTGACTTTTGATGCGGGAGTTAATTATCGGGAGCACTTTGACACCATTCTCGATGATTTTTCAATAGATATACGTTCCCGGGCATTTGGAGTCAGGGCAGGTTTAATTTACAAATTATAGTAACTTTGCAAAAAGCCCGGCGGTAATTTTTTACCTGCATAAGACTCTCAGCAGAAGAACGATAATTGTAACATGCTGATTGGCTTATTTAAACAGCAGCTTCACTGATTATTCCGGGTTTGGTTCAGTTATCGAAAGATGGTAAATCCGTTTATCAAACATCTGGCAATTCTTGCACTCACGATTACCTGTTTTGTTCCCCGCTTAAGGGCTCAGGAATACGTGGGGGGTACGTTGTTGGGAAATACTGTCTTCAGCCCCGCTCTTAATCCGTATATTGTAATCGAACCCCTTATAGTTCCTGAGGGAGTAACCCTAACCATTGAACCTGGCACCAACCTCTTTTTTATGATACAAACCTCCATCAGAGTTGAAGGAGGTACGCTTATTGCCATGGGGGATGCTGATTCCCCAATCCATTTTGATGCGCAGACAGATAAAAAGTGGGACGGCATTAATTTCAGGGTTTCCAGAACTGAAATGGATGAAAACGGGAATTACCTTAGTGGAAGTATCCTCGATTATGTTTCAATCAATTATACCACAACCGGATTGGTTTTATCTGACACTGCATTGCTTTATGCTGAACAGGTAAGCATAACCAACGCCAATTATGGAGTTACGCTTCAATCTGGTTCAACCCTACTGATGAATAATTCTACACTGGATCATTGCAGCTATGGAATGTATATTAAAAACTCGGATTCCAATAATGTGAGCAATTGCATGATCAGCAATTGTGATATCGGTATTTTCTTCCCTTCTAACAATACAAGCAGGTATAATCAGATTACCAATAATAATATCAGCTACAATTCGAATATTGCTCTTTTTATGAGCATCGGTCAGGGTAACATGCAGTATAATCTCATTCATGGCAATACAGTTACCTATAACAATATTGGTTTGCATATTGGCAATGGTGGGCCCGATGACAATGGCTTCAATGTGATTTCTGAAAATATTGTCCGTTACAACGACATTGGCATAAAACTTTCACAGGATGCTGATACGCTCAAAGGAAACAATATTTCGCTTAATGCAACCGGCCTTCTTCTGGCCAAAGCCTCGAAAAATAAAATTGAAAATAATTTTATTCATAATAATTCGGCATGGGGCTTAACTCTTACCGATGGTTCGAGCGGGAATCTGATTACACACAACAATATCTTCAGCAATGAGAGTGGGGTTAAAATTACTCACAAGGATTTTAAGTATTCAATGAGCAATACCCTTTCCTATAATGCAGTGAATGATAATCTGAATGAAGCTTTTTTGTTTGAAGCCGGGCCCCAGATGCCATTGCAGTTTAATACAATAACAGGGGTAAACAGTTCGGAAGTGTTTGTCAATCACTTCGAATCAGACATTATTGCTACCGGAAATTTCTGGGGAACATCCGATACAACGCTGATTGACAACCTGATTTATGACGTTCATGATGAGGAAACTTATGGTGAGGTCTTTTATAAACCCATGCTCGATTACCCCGATCCGGAATCTCCCATTTCCAGACCTAAAATGGTAGTTAAACAACTCACTGAACAAGGCGTTTTAGTTTCCTGGATCAACAACACCGAAGTTGATCTTGCCGGATATAAAGCCTACTATGGAACGGATGGAATGACTGGTTTCGATGGATTTACCGATGTTGGAGCAGATACAATTACCGTTTTTAATACACTTGCCTTGGCTGACCCCATTGCTGTTACTGCCTACGACACTGATGCTGATGGGAATACCGATCAGTTTGAAGGTCACGAAAGCGCATATAGTTATGCTATAGCCGGTCCTTATGCCGGCGAAAATGACAGAATCTGCCAGGGAGAAGCTTACATCACTTCATCAGCGACATCATTAAACAATGAATACCTGCAATGGACTACTTCCGGCGATGGACAATTTCTTGAATCAGAGCAGTTGGTCACCAGTTATATTCCCGGTGAAGAGGATGTTTTAGCAGGTTCAGTGGTGCTTACCTTAAGCCAGGTAGTTTCAGGATTAATTTTATCAGATGAAACGGAACTCTTAATTAGTGGGATTCCAATGGTTTTTGCCGGTAATGATACCATTATAAATCAATACAATGCCTACCATACAGTTACAGCAGAAGCCTCAAACTTTGATGTTGTAACCTGGATAACTATGGGAGATGGTGAATTTGAAGAACAGGATCAATTGGAAACACTGTACTGGCCTGGAAATTCAGATATTGAAAGTGGTTCGGTTCAGCTAATTTTAGCGCTTGGTTCGGAATGTGGAAACCTCAGAGACACTGTTTTGGTTGAAATTATCCCGAGCTTTTCAATAAATGGCAGGGTTTCACGTAATAATTATCCGGTAGAAGAAGCGATTATTGTTGCGATAAAGGCTGGCGAAACAGGATCAAGGGCAGTTTCAACCGAAAACACAATGCCTGATGGAACCTTCAGTTTTTCAAATTTGGCCATTGGCAATTATTATCTGTACGCGCTGAACAATCCTGATACCTATCCTAAATGGACGCCGACCTACTATGCAATCAGTTCATTCTGGCAGGGAGCGTACCTGATGCCTCTGACTACGGATGTTTTTGATGTGGATATTGAACTTAATAAAATTAGCGATCAATTGCCTGCTGGTATTGGCTCCATAAGTGGGTACTTTAATTACGCAGGGAAAACCGGCGACGATGACAGCATTTATAACAAACCCTGGTTTTCCGACAATTTCTATCAAAACGGGTCAAATGATGGTCTGCCCGCTGCTAATCATGTGGTGTTGTTGATGGATAAAGAGTTGAACAGGGTTCTCGCCTGGGCACTTACCGCTTCAGATGGTTCGTTCCATTTCGATAACCTGCCCTTTGGCAGTTACAGGCTTTGGGGCGAAAAAGCCGGATATACAAACAGCCTCTCGCCTGTATTGATGTTATCTCCTTTAAATACCGCAATGGAAAACGTACAACTTAGCGTTGAACAAAAAAGTATAAAGGTTACCCTCCCCGAAGCTGAATTTCCAGAAACAAAGGTTTGGTTTTATCCAAATCCGGCAAAGGAAAAGATATGGTTAAACGAACCTGCTATAGGGGAGTTTAATTTGCTGGAAATTAGAATTATAGATACATTTGGCCGTGTAGTAAAATCTGTTTCTAACAACTTTCAGATGGGATCATTGGCACATGGAATTGACCTGTCTGATCTTGCTTGTGGGTTTTACATAATAAGGCTTACTTCTGACACAGGGTTGAATTACACTGGTAAATTAACCATTGTCAGATAGCGATTAATAATTACTTCCATTATCAGAGATATGACTCGCTCAGGTTCGTGCCTTTTAGCATAGAATCCAATAGCATTGACTTAATAAATTTTTCAATGAATATTTTTTCTGATATTTAATTCTGCATAATTTATAAGCATATAGCATAAAATGATCCAAATTAGTATATTTGCAGCATTATAGGCAGGTGAATGATTGATAGAATTTTACTGAACTATCTTTTTTCTATAGTTTTGATAGTCAGTAAACAAGGAATTTTTCGGATCACTCGGCCCAAATAATGGATTTATTTGATTCTTCAGGATTACTTTGCTGCTTTTTTTTAATTAAGTTGAGATGATTTTTAGCAGTAAGGTTTCAAAGTGAAAAAAATATTGATTGGCAGTAGGGGTAAAACCCATTTTGATTGTCTTAACTTTACTACTATCAGCGATTGTTGATTTTTTTTGAATGGCTGAACAACTTTTTTGAAAGATTGATGGATGTGGTGATTTTATTATGAAGATTTAACCACCACAAGGGCAAGGCTTTAGTGAAGGAACGCTGGATTAAGCTAAATAATACTCGACTGACTTGGAATACAACTACGACTTAGACTACAAATATCCGGTTCCGGCTGGAATTCGCAATCATGGCTATACAGGATTACTTTCGAGTAATCTTATGTATGGCTTTATTTATGCCTGTAAATTTTTACTTCTACCGGTTAAGCCGGAATTCATTCTCAGATCATTACTTAATTATTACACTTATAATCAGCGGATTAATTCGCTGAATGCTTAGTTATTGTCAGTTTTATAGCTGAATAAATGCTGTATTGATTTCAATCAGCTATGTTGCAGAAAATAGAAAAATAAAATCATAAATTAAACAATTAAATGCTTGATCATTAGGCAGAAAGGAGGAAAAGGCAGATTAGAAGTTTTTTTTTCAACACGAAATTCAATTGTTATTCCGGGAGGAATTTCAATGAATATTTTTCAAAATTCAATTATTAATTAATTACAAAAACATGAAATCAAATTTATTCAAAGTGAAAGCTGTCATGCTTACCATGATGGCTGTTCTTTTGACGATTGGCATGGCTTTCTCGCAAAAAACATTGCGCGATGTTGTCATTGAGCAATCTGAAATTGACATGCATGGCCCAACCACTATCGTGCCTTTGGCACCTGAAGGTAGCGGCAGGGCAGTTGGAGATGACTGTACGACACCTATCGTCATCAGTGCATTCCCTTACACCGACGCCAACACAACTGCTGGCCGCGGAAATACCTATGATTTAACCTGTATGGGTTCATACGATGGTGGTGAAGATATTATATATCAGTTCACTATCACCGATACCCGTATTGTTACCATCACAATGGATCCACTTGGGACTACATGGACCGGCGTTGGTTTAATGGATGCATGTCCTCAGACAACAGCTACCTGTATTGCCGTTGCAACAGGTTCATCGTCCACACCAAGGGTTATAACCCAGACATTAGCTGCAGGCACCTACTATATTATGTGTGATACATGGCCTTTACCAGATAACTTTAGTTTCACACTTAATGTAACTGCTATTGCCCCTCCTCCTCCAGTTGCTGCTGTTTACAGTGCACCTGGTAATGGTTCAGCGGGTAATCCAATTTCTACTACCCTCAACTGGGCTCCCGGTGTTGGTGGTGGCGTTCCTACCGGATATCTTGTATATTTTGGTACCGACAATCCCCCTACCAACCTTGCGAATGGTGTTGATGTAGGCAACGTTCTTGTCTACACCCCAAGCCCTGTTCTGGAATATGCCAATGAATATTTCTGGCAGGTAGTTCCCTACAATGCTGTAGGGCAGGCAACCGGAAATGCAATTTGGTCTTTCACCACTTCTTTGGGAGTTGGTACGCTTGAAGGTTTTGTTACTACCGGTTTTGGTATTCCAATGGGTGGCGTTACTGTTACGCTCAGCAATCCTGGCGGAACCACATCTGTTGTAAGTGGTCCAAACGGAGCTTACCAGTTCTCACTGGTTCCTGCTGCAAATTACACTCTCACTGCTTCAATAGCCGGATATAACAATACTGTTATTCCCGTTACGGTTGCACCTGGTGTTACCACTTATCAGAATATTGCAATGCTTCGTCCATCAATGGCCGTTACACCTAATCCTTACAGTGTAGTTGCCAACCCGAATGAGATGATTAATGGCATGTTGAACGTAGCCAACAATGGCGACGGCGTTCTTGGATGGACAGCAACTGTAAACTATACTTCACCAGGCCCTAACACATGGTTAACCCTTGGTGAAACTGCCGGTAGTGTTGCAGCTTACACCAATTTCAATGTTCCTCTTGCATTCAATGCAACTGGTTTAACAACCGGTACTGTTAAGACAGCTGAAGTCACCTTTACTTCAACTCCAAACGTTGGCACAGTTGTAGTTCCTGTTTCGATGACCGTAAGTGGCGTAGCCCTTGGTGTTCCAACCGGACTTACTGCTAACCTTGCAAATCAGATTGCAGGCACAGTTAACCTTTCATGGTCATTTGCTGCTAATCGTGCTTTCCAGTTCTTCGTAGTAAAGCGTGATGGTGTTCAGGTTACAACCACAACCAACACTACTTTCACAGAGAACCTGCCAACTTACGGTGTATATTCCTATACTGTACAGGCAGTTTATGACGAAGGAAACTCTGCACCTGCAGGTCCTGTTGTTGTTGAATGGTCGAACCCAACCCTCGTTTTGAACCCGACTTCACTCAGCAATGATCAGTATCCTAACACAAGTGAAGCTGTAACTTTCCGTATTTCAAATACTGGTTTAGGAACACTTGCTTATTCTTTCCCTGAGTATAACACCGATGGTGGCTCACTTGCTCCTTTGGCATATTGTGCTGCAAGTGGTGGTTGCGATGAATATATCAGCCAGGTTCAGTTTGCAGGCATCAATAATTCAACCGCTTGTTCAAACTATGCTGATTATACTTCAATTTCAACCGAACTGATAAAAGGTGAAACATATCCTATTACCATCAGCAATGGTAATGCATATTCAACTGACATAACCGGAGTTTGGATTGACTGGAATAAGAATGAATCTTTTGATGATGCTGGTGAATATTTTGCTACAGCTTCTGCTGGTGGTGTTACTTTCACAGCAAATATTACTGTTCCTTCAACTGCTCTTTCAGGAGCTACCCGTATGAGGATCAGACTGCAATATGGTGGAACACTTGCTTCATGCGGTACTACATCATATGGTGAAGTTGAAGATTATACCGTTAATGTTGTTGCTCCAACATTTATCACAGCAGTTTCACCTGCTTCAGGTACCGTAGCTGCTGGTTCATATGTTGATGTAACAGCTACTTTCACTTCAGATAATAATAATTTCCCTGTTGGAACATACAATACCAACCTCGAGCTGACAACCAACGATCTGGCGAATGC
>DINP01000128.1 GCA_002426025.1 Bacteroidales bacterium UBA5537
ACTCACTTCTCCCCCAATTATCTGGCATAATACAATCCCGCCTCAGGGCCCAGCGGTAAACCAAGCAGAATCCAGCCAATCATCAGCAAAGTCCAGACAATGAAAAAAGCAATAGAATAAGGCAGCATAGTAGCGATAAGTGAACCAATGCCCGATTTCGAATCATATTTTTCAAAGTAAACGATTATCAGGGCAAAAAAGCTCATCATAGGAGAGATCAGGTTAGTAACACTATCGCCTATGCGATAAACTGCCTGTGATAATTCGGGTGAATATCCCAGGAGCATAAACATGGGAATAAACACCGGCCCCATAATAGCCCACTTAGCCGATGCACTGCCCATAAACATATTTATGATACCCGAAATGATTATAAATAAAATGACCAGGGGTATGAGCCCCAAATCAGCACTTTGCAGAAATGCAGCGCCTTTTACCGCAACCATAATACCGAGGTTGCTCCACTTAAACCAGGCGACAAACTGTGAAGCAAAGAAGACCAGAACCAAAAACGAAATCAAACTCTTGAAACTGGTGTTCATGCCGTTTATTACATCTTCATGCTTTTTAAAGGTACCACTCACATATCCGTAAACAATACCACAGGTTCCGGCTACAATAAATAATACTGCAATAAATCCCTTGAGCACCGGTGAGTGAAGTATGGAATTATCATCAGATCGTAAAATGCCGTGATCGGGAATCAGGCCTAAGGCGATGATAACCATGAAAAACAGCAGAACCAGACCAGCCCATTTAAGTCCTTTACTCTCATTTTTGCTTAGCCCCTTGATCTCTTCCTGTTCAATGTCACCGGTATATTTACCAAGTCGGGGCTCAACAATGGCTTTTGTTACCCAGGTTCCTGCAATGGCAATAACAAATGTTGAAACCACCATAAAGTAATAATTGGCGGTTGGCATTACATAATAATCCGGATTTACAATCCGTGCTGCCTCAGTTGATAGCCCGGCAAGCAAAGGATCTATCGTTCCGATAAAAAGATTTGCACTAAACCCACCACTTACACCTGCAAAGGCTGCTGCCATACCAGCTATAGGATGCCTTCCCAATGAATGGAAAATAACCCCTGCNNAACAGGTTAATCGCAGATTTAATAAGTCCGCTGCTTTCTGCAATTCCAATTCCCAGCATTGCGACCATCACAATCCCGAGTGGTGCAAAACCTGTGTAACTGTCAACCATTTCAAGAAGTATCCTGTGAAGGCCATCTCTTGAAAGGAGATTTACTATCTTAATTGTTTCACCGTTGCCCGGATTAACTCCTTCCCACTGCAGATAATACCCTAAAAGGGATACCATTAAGGTAATAAGTCCGAATATTCCAAATAAAGCGGCAGGATGAGGAAGCGCATTTCCAACTTTTTCAACGCCTCCAAGTATATTAAATCTTCTACTTTTCATAAATCTCTTTTTTGCAATAATTCATATGTCATAACTCATACATACCTGAATTGTTTAAACAATACCCGGTTTGATACTTTCTTACATGCAACATTTCAAATGCAACAAACTTAATATCAACACACTTTGTCAATTGCTATAACGGGCTATTTCCACTTACCACCAGTGCAAAGCTTTGGAATGAGAATAATATTTGTTATATGAAGGATTCAAAATACAGCCCTGATATCTGTAAAAACAACACATTAGACAGAAAGGCTTAAAAGTTATTAGCTCAAAGTCTGACGTTTAAATTGAAAAGTGAAACACTGCCAATATTCTATAATCCGACATTCCAGCTTAAGCCAAACAGAAAGCTCAGAATATTGTTAATCATAAAAAAACTAAGATGGCAGAGCTTAAAACAAAACCAAACGCNNTGGGATTTTCGCCACGCAAACAAAATCTAACCCTATATTTGATGAATGGATTGGAAAGACATTCAAAACTGCTCTCAACACCCGGGAAATATAAAACCGGGAAATCAAGTCTCTACATAAACAAGCTGACCGACATAGACCTGGAAACTCTTAACTTACTGATAAGCGATTCACTAAATATGAATAAAAACAGGAAAACAGAATCCTGAATAGAATAAGAAACCAAAACCTGTTTATTAATCAGATGGTAAAACAAAGAATAAGGAAAGAGCCGGTTGACCGCTACATTATTGATCCGATGAGCCGGTTCCTGAACAACAGCACAATGAGTGGCATTGTGTTGTTCTCAGCCGCTCTGCTTGCAATTATTTTATCTAATTCACCCTGGTCTGATGCTTTTCACCATATCTGGGAAACAAAAATTTCCATTGGGTTTAGCGACTGGCAACTTTCAAAAACCTTTCATCACTGGATTAACGATGGCCTGATGGCGGTGTTTTTCTTTGTTGTGGGACTTGAACTAAAACGCGAAATTATCAGCGGTGAACTCAGCAATCCCCGCAATGCAATATTGCCCATAGCTGCCGCCATAGGCGGAATGATTGTTCCCGCGCTCATCTATCTTTTATTCAACCCTTCAGGCGAAGTCCAGGGCGGGTGGGGAACCCCCATGGCCACCGATATCGCTTTTGCGCTGGGTATCCTCTATCTGCTTGGCGATAAGGTTCCGGTTTCGCTTAAGATATTTCTGACAGCCCTCGCTATTGCCGACGATTTAGGTGCTGTGCTTGTAATTGCCTTCTTCTATACTTCCGATATCAACATGATAAGTTTATTAACCGGTGCAGTATTTTTATTCGTTTTGTTTGTTGCCAACCGTATTGGAGTGCGCTCGACCATTTTCTATGGCATTATCGGCATTGGTGGACTCTGGCTCGCTTTTCTTATGTCGGGCGTACATGCTACCATTGCTGCTGTGCTTGCTGCCTTTACCATCCCGGCAAGGGTAAAGTATTCAGAAACTGCATTTGACCGCAAACTCACCAGCCTGATGGATCAGTTCAGAAGAGCCGATCCCAATAATTCGCCCACTGTTACATCAGAACAACTGCATATTCTCGAAAAGATACGGTACATCTCCAAAAACGCGCTTACCCCCCTGCAACGTCTCGAACATGCCATGCACCCGCTGGTAGCATTTGTTATTATGCCGCTTTTCGCGCTTGCCAATGCAGGTATCACCTTATCGGGAGATAGCATTACAAACCTCACCAGCAGTGTAACGCTCGGGGTTTTCTTTGGGCTTGTGCTGGGAAAAGTGATTGGAGTTGTTGGTTTTGTTTCTGTTGTAACACGACTTAAACTGGCCTCTCTGCCAAAGGATTTTACCCGACAGCATTTGCTTGGGGTCGGGTTCCTGGCCGGGATTGGCTTCACCATGTCGTTGTTTATTTCGCAACTTGCCTTCGCGAACAAGGTCTTTGTGGAAGAAGCAAAAATGGGAATATTACTGGCCTCTCTCTTTGCCGGATTGGTCGGGTATTTCATTATCAAAACCGCAAAACAGGTAAAATAAGGATTTGAGTTGCACTTAAAAATACGGCCTGCCGCTATTCCTTCATTTTCTATGTTCCTTCCTATTTTGCCTATTGTGCTTATGTGGTTTTTACCCACTTAGGATATTTAGTTGAATACAAAACATTTTATATACCAACTTTTCTATGTGCCTTACTATTGTGCCCTATTCCCGAGAAAACGGGACAGGTAGTGCCTGTGTGGTTTTTACCCACGTCGGATATTTTTTGAATACAATAACATTTTAAGTGTTGTTACTCCGCTGCTTTTAGCTGTTTCAGCAACTGATCGCCCAGCCCAATGCTGTAGCCTTCAGAATGCCAGCTTATTTCACCTTTCGGATTAATTATCACCACAACCGGCAATTGCGCTTCGCCATCAATACCACACAAAGGATTTATCGAAGCAGCTACCATTGCCGAACCATCCGATCCAAAAGATGAATTAGCCGGAATTCCTTTATAAATTAACGGGTTAAAGCCCGGGCTCAATTTATCTTTTGCCACAATAAAAATCAAGGCCCCACCCCATTGATCGAGGCCCTGTTTCACCGATTTAATATCTTCCATCAGATGTTTGGTCGGCTCCTTGCCGGGATCAATCAATGCGACAATCATTCCTTTGGGGCTGACATAATCGAGCAATTTAGCTGGTTTCTGCATACTCAGATTAAAAAACCCAGCCTGCAGATCGGCTTTGCCCAAAATACCCGATTGCTGTTTTGCGACTGCCAGGCTGATTGCCACCTTACTAGTCTGTTGCTGATTTACTCTGAAATAGTTAATACGGCATATCACCGATCCATCGGCCTGCCGGTTGCCGGTCACCATACGGTAGTAGCCGGTGTCAACCATCAACCGACAGGGAAAGTGTTTCAAGGATTCATCAGATTCATAATCGAGTGTTACAAACCGGCCTTTGTCAAAACGGGCAATGGTATAATGGCTGTAATACTGAGGCACAAATGTTTTATCCTCTGTATTATTTTCGAGTAGTATTTCTCCTTTCGCACCTGAAGCAATCATTCTGCTACCGAAATACACATCATTCCAAATGCCGTTCCACATAAACTGAGGTACCCGCGTGGCTGGTTCGAGGCGGGCAGGAATTAAAAAACTGCGGCAAATTGCCACAAACAACAAATCACGCGAATATTTATCAGCACGCTTCAGTTGCAACATACCTTCGGGGCTAAGCGGCACATTGTAATAGTTGCCGATGGTATCCAACACAATGTTTGAACTGATCCAGCCAACAATATCTGCCGGATTATCCCGGAATAATTCAGCCTGGGTGGCTGAGAAATACTGCTGAATATAACTCCGCCATTTAGTAACAAACTCGCGGCCAATGCGTGGCGAAAGTATATAGCTGCTAATTATTGACTTATCGTTGTAGCTTTCCAGGGCAGGAAATAAGTTGAAAGCTTTCAGGTGGTCGTTGAGCGTGGCAGCCTGTATATCGTGAAGGTCTTTCTCAGAAATACCAGCCAGAAGCTGCATACCTGTTTCACGATCTGCAGCAGAAAGCCCGTTAATAAATTCAACAATTTGTGGCCAGTTACCCCGGCTACGCTCTACAAAGCCCCACAACAGCGGAACCTCAATTCCCTTTTCGGATGCCAGTTTAACCACTTCAACCGAATCAATAAACGAAGCTATGTANNGTAAATTCCTCATCCTGCAAAGGGACATTCAACCTGCCTAATTGAAGCATCAATGTATCTTCCGATTTGGCGGCAGCAATTTTCTGGTCAAACAACCTATCTTTTGATGCCACAATAATCAGATCGCCAAACCCGGTTGTTGCAGCACAGGCACCGTTTGCATCGGTATATTTGGTTGCAATCGGATAAAACTCTGCATAATTGTACAGCGAATACTCAACTTTAACATTCGTGGCAGGTTTTCCATCAGCAGCCAGCACTTTTACCGGAAGGTTTTTGGTGTTTGTATAATTGCTGAGCAGGTTGAGGCGGGTAAACAATTGGGTTTTCTCAAGCACCTCTTCGCTGCCCTGATACTGTCCATATACGAAGGTATGCGTCATCATGGCGCGTTTTACCGGTTCGGCAAACCAGGCCATATCGAGCGCCGGTTCGGGTTCACATGCTCCGATAAAATGCCATTGGCCGTTAATCCAAACTTCAACCCAGGCATGGTTATCGTCGGTGTGTGCCCAGCGTGGGGTATATACCTGCCTTGCCGGGATGCAAACTGAACGCAAGGCTGCTGTTGTAAAGGTTGATTCCTCACCACAACGGCCAAAAGCNNTCCGGAATATCCTTTCCCCATTCAAAAGCAGTCTTTGCTTCAAGGGCTGTGCGCACCTGTGCCAGATTATATTCTCCATCGTTCATTGCCAGATCACTCAAAGGCATAAATGCGTATAGAAACTCAAGCCCTTCGGTTTCAGCGGTAGTAAGATTCTGGTCAAAAACTGAGAATAAGACAGAATCACGGCCTTTGGCAAGTTCCTTCTGATTGGTAAATTGCTGCTGAACCAGTTCCCGATAAGAATTATCGGCGATCAGGTGTTGATCGTTATTTTGCTTACAAGCAGTTAAAATAGTCAGAATCAGTAATACAAAGGAGGTAGTGTATTTCATTGCAGTAAATTATTATTTGCCGAAATTAAAAAAGTTTTAATTCAAAAGGCTGGGTTATTCAGTATTTGATATGCCGGGGAAGAAATATTTTATATCTCAATAAAAAATACTTGAATTTTTCCAGCTTTTTCTCTTTAACACAGTCAGGTTTAATCATTGACATTTACACTCTTCAATATTAATAGGTTAAGTTATACTGGGACCGGCCTTGTAAAAATGGCGTTAAGAAAACAGGCAGCATAAAGAAAAAGAAGAAATGCAACCGGTGAAGTATAGCAGAGAACAGGTGATTAGTGTACATAAAAATAAAGCAGAGGGAGGCTGTTTCAACCCTGTCTGCCTGTGGCATACAGGCAGGCTCATTTCTTCCAGCTAAAATCGCTGCCTGTTTTTAGCCAATTTTTACGAAGCCTTGATTTTTAAGCGCCGATTTATTGATTTTATTGGTGCGCTTGAGATCGCTTCGCTAAGTTGGGTACCTTTTCATCAAGGAAAAGGTACAGGAAGCTAAATTGAAGGCAAAAACAAGTAATTGCCCATGAGTATCAATGAAGTAGAGCAAATAAAGTAAGATTTAAATCACTTTAGAATTTCAGTTTTTTTTGAATACCAAACACTCTCCATATCCTAAGGTCAAATGCTCAGGCCGTAAAGCCTGTCCCGCTTTTCGGCGGGAGCCTCGTGTTCGCAAAGCAGCTTCCTGAAATGATTATTGATCTGCCTTTATGAATTCAGTCATCCGAAATAGTTTAATTTTATTGGCCAGATAGTTGATTAGGCTTTCGCTGAAGTAAAAAAAAGCGGGCTCTTTTCATCTGTTTTTGTAAAAATGTAGCTAAGGACCCGGCAAACCAAGTAAGATCAAATCTGTTTTATCAATCAAAAATTATCCTTTAAAACCATCCAGAAATGGCAAACAACACTTCTCAGCACATCTTAAACACAGCAGCCAATCTATTGGGTTTCTGCCTTTTTGTTATTACATCACTTCATATTGCCAACCTCGCGGAAACGATCATAATTGATGAACTAACCTCAATAGTGGCAGTACTATTGTCATTTTCATGCTTCTTTTCTTTTACATCAATACGGACCAAAAACAGTAGAAGAGAAAAGCTTTTTGAAACAGTTGCGGATTACATATTCATTCTTTCCCTTGTCGGAATTTTGGTTGTTATTCTGCTTATTTCGTTAAACTTTATCCATAAATAAAATGAGTATATCTAAAAAAAACCTGATCAAATCAGAAGAAAAGCAATTGGCAAGAATCAAGGAGATTGTCCAGCAAACGATTGATGAAGAGAAACTTATCGTTGATAATCTGCTTCATGAGCCAGCTGAAATGTTAACCAAAGGACAGAGTATTTCTGACAAAGTAGCAAGTTTCGGAGGTAGCTGGAAATTTATAATCATCTTTTCAATTATCCTTTTTATATGGATTTTATTCAATACACTTTCCTACCAGAGTGAAAGATTTGATCCCTATCCGTTCATTCTGATGAACCTGGTTTTATCATGTATTGCAGCTATGCAGGCTCCAATAATTATGATGAGCCAAAACCGGCAGGAAGAAAAGGACCGGAAAAGAAGTGAGAACGATTATCTGATCAACCTGAAATCTGAGTTGGAAATCAGAAGTTTGCACCAGAAAATGGATTTATTGCTCGAAGAACAGATAAAGACACTATTTGAAAGTCATGCCAAACAGATTGATTTGCTGAAAAGTATTGAAAAAGGGATAAAGAATGCCAAGTGAGGCAATAAGTTNNATCTCGGATGAATAATTAACTGAAATATCCTTCCATTCATTAAGCAGCAGTTGCCAGGTTCCGGCTCCGAACATCTTTTCGTAATCGTCCTTAACACCCATATCTTTCGACCATTCGTCGTAAGAGTTAAACGACCATAAAATGGCGACATCAGGACTATTGGTAGTGTGAATAGGGTTTTCAAAAATCAGGAAACCTTTAGTTGCTTTTGATTCATACACTTTCTTCATTTTTTCAATCATCGCTTTGAAGCGATAATATTCTCCCCTTTTCAAATCAATCGCCCAGGCCTCATAGTATTTTGAATTTTTCAGAATATCCGCACCATACGACAGATCGGAATTAAATTCCCATAGCATAACATCTCCATATTGATCAACAAACGGATCTACCATTTTCGACCAGTCTTCGTCGTGCCCATTAGCTTTTCCCGGACGTGAATCGAGGGCTGCATAAGTTGTTGGTCCAAAAACCCAGACATACCAACCAGCTTTCTCACCGTATTCCACCTTACGAAGTCCTGCCCTGTTGGGCCCATCGGGATGAAATTTCTGGTTGTGTGCTTTAACACCGGCTTCAAATTTATCTTCCATTCCCCGTTTTGGAAGAATGTAAAGGGTTTCTGTAACCGTTTTGGGTTTTTCATCAGCGGGTTGCGCAACCACACTAACAAAAGCAAATGAAACAATAATTGCAAGAGCAATAAACCTTTTCATAATGTTAATTTTTAGTTAATACTAATGTAAAGATAATCAATTATTTGCTACTATTTAGAATTATTCTAAATAATTATTGAATTATTTTTGAAAGGGGTTTGAAACAGCAGTGTTTTCGCCTGTTACAGGTAGGGGAAATAGACTGTAAACGAAGCCGGATATATTTAATCCTTAAAAACTACGATTATGCATTAACATTGAAGCCGAACTTATACTTTTCTACAGAGAAATCCGTTAT
>DINP01000014.1 GCA_002426025.1 Bacteroidales bacterium UBA5537
ATCGCCGAAGGCATGAACCTGCTCTTTACCATCCCACATTATCCAATGGCCTACCCAAAAGTGTGGTTTGGAAGTGAAGACGGCAAAGTAAAACCCAACTCTATTGTGGTTGCTGATAGCTATTACTGGAATATTTTTGGAAAAGGTTATTCAAGCCGTATTTTTAATGATAACAATTTCTGGTATTACAATACCGAAGCGCACAATCCTACATGGCAATCGGTCAAAAAAACAGAAGAGATAGATATACTTGAAGCCGTTGGCAATACGGATGTAATAATCATTATGGCAACTGAAGCCAACCTGTACAGGTTTCCTTATGGATTTATTGACCGGCTTTACGATGCATTGCTTGCTTCGGTCAACGTGAAGTCGTCGGAAGCACCGGTAGTAAACAGTCAGCAAAAAGACGCTGAAATAAACGAGATAATGCAATTCATTGACAGCAGCCCCGATTGGAAAATTTCAATTGAAAAAAAGGCAGCAGCAAAAGGTATTTCCTATCGGGAAATGCTGAAACTCGATGCAACCTGGGTTTGGGAGCAAAAGCATAAATAATGGTCAGGCCACCTAAACTTGTGATATTGAAAACCCCTGTTGAATCCGGCAATATACATTCTCCTGCCTTTATTGTAAATGAACAAATCTGCCGGTCGAATATCAGCCGGATGGCTGAAAAAGCCAGATTGAATAAGCTGATTTTCAGGCCGCATTTCAAAACCCATCAATCTGTTGAGATTGGTGAATGGTTTCGTGCGGAGGGGGTTAATGCAATTACCGTTTCTTCGGTAAGCATGGCCCATAAATTTGCTGATGCCGGCTGGGGAGACATAACCATAGCTTTCCCTTTAAACATCAGGGAAATTGATGAAATCAACCAATTGGCAGGCAAAGTCAGCCTCAATGTTTTGATTGATATGCCTGAGCAGATTTCAGCCCTTTCAACCAGCCTAAAGCATCCGGTAGGCTTTTACATTAAGATTGATCTCGGCTATCACCGGGCCGGGATAGAACCAGCCAATACTGAATTAATTGAAAGAATTATCGGCTATTCAAAATCCGGCCAATTAACCTTTAAAGGTTTTCTTACCCACTCAGGAAATACCTATCAGGCATCAGGCAAACAGGAAATTATTGCCATCCACGAAAGTGCTTCCCAGGAATTATCCAAACTGAAACGAAAGTATCAGTCAGATAATCCCGGCATCATCGTTTCGTGCGGCGACACTCCTTCTTGCAGTTTGGCCGAAGATTTCAGCGGAATTGATGAAATAAGACCAGGTAACTTCGTATTTTACGACCTTATGCAACTCAGGATTGGCTCCTGTAAATTTAATGAAATAGCGGCTGCTGTGGTTTGTCCGGTGGTTTCGGTTTATCCCGAAAGGAATGAAGCGCTGATTTACGGTGGTGCTGTTCATTTGTCGAAGGAGGCCATCATAAATGCAGATGGAAGCCGGAATTACGGGCTGATAATCCCGTTTGTTGATGGCCGCTGGCAAAGCCCTATGGGAGACGATTGGCTTGTTTCACTTTCTCAGGAGCACGGCATTTTCAAAACTGAAAGTACTTGGGCAAAGTCTTTATCTGCTGGTGATCTTGTTGCAGTAATACCCGTTCATTCCTGCCTTTCTGCCGATTTATTGCGATCGCGATAACTTCCGGAAATTTCCTGATTTAATACGCCCTCTCGTTTCTACCCTCTATGTAATTGATAAATGATCGGTTTACCACCTTATTACCTCCCGGGGTAGGATAGTTGCCGGTAAAGTACCAGTCGCCGGTATGGTTGGGAATGGCTTCATGAAGGTCTTCAATGGTTTGATAGACTACCTGCACCTGTGCTTTGCAACCTGCCGGGGTTACAAGCTGCGAAATTTTATCAGAAATCTGAACCGCGGTAAACGGTCGGTATATATCTTTTACATAATTTACCACCTGCTCTTTGGGCAGATTTTCCTGTGACTTGCATTTCTGGTAAACTTCATTGATAATGTGCGTCTGCTTGGTCTCTTTCAGCAATTCAATAGCCGCGTTAAAGGCGATAAAATCACCAAGTTTGGTCATGTCAATACCATAACAATCCGGATAACGGATTTGCGGCGCCGAAGAGGCAACTACAATCTTAACCGGCCCCAGCCTATCAAGTATTCTGATGATGCTTCTGCGTAAGGTAGTTCCCCTTACAATGGAATCATCGAGCACAACCAGATTGTCAACACCTTCATTAACAACACCATAGGTAACATCGTAAACGTGCGCTACCAGGTCATCGCGGTCGTTGTCCTGAGTTATAAAAGTTCTGAGTTTTATATCCTTTACCGCAACTTTCTCTACCCTGGGCTTCAACTTCATAATCTCTTCAATCTTTGAAGCAGTAAGATCGCCGGCCTCTTTCAGAAGCAGATCCTTGCGGATATTCTCACAAAAAACACCCAATTCTTCAACCAGCCCATAAAATGCAACAGCCGCAGTATTGGGAATGTATGAGAATACGGTATTCCCGATATCATGATTGACTGCTCTGAGCAAGGATGAAGTGAGCAGTTTTCCTAGCTTTTTCCGCTCGCGATAGATATCCACATCGGTGCCACGGCTAAAGTAAATACGCTCAAACGAGCAGGCTTGTAGCTTAAGTGGCTCCAGTATTGGTTCCATACTGACCTTGCCATTACGCTTAATTACCAGGGCATGTCCCGGTTCAATTTCTTTTACCTTACTGTGGTGCAGGTTAAGCGCGGTTTGAATTACCGGTCGCTCGGAAGCGGCAACTACCACCTCATCATCCTGGTAATAAAATGCCGGTCTGATTCCCGATGGATCGCGGAAAACGAACGCATCACCATGGCCAAACATTCCTGCAATTGCATATCCTCCATCCCAGCTTGAAGAAGCATTCCGGAGTATATCGGAAATACTTATTGTCTCGATTATTTTATTGGTAATTTCACGTTTATTGAACCCTTCACTCTTAAAACGTGCATAAAGCCGTTCATTCTCTTCATCAAGAAAATGGCCTAT
>DINP01000085.1 GCA_002426025.1 Bacteroidales bacterium UBA5537
CCATTGTTGCCAAAGTTATTCAGCACATAGTTAATAACAGCGACCGCATCTTCCTTGGTATCAACCTGAGGAGGCATGGGAGCCGGATATTTAATGGTTCTGTCAGCTGCAACTTTTTCTGATCCGTTTAACACCTGGGAAACGGCCTGAACCTTATGATTCAGTAGAAAATCTGATCCGACCAGTGAAGGGAAAACATTGGCTATCCCCTGTCCGTTTGCCTGATGACAGGCGAAACACTTAGTCTTGAATATCTCCTCACCGCGCGCCATTTGTTCGGCACTTGGACCGGCCGCTTCGGCTGGCTGCTCACTAACCTGAGCATTATCAGTTGATTCGGTTCCGGTTTTTGTACCGCCACCGCATGAAGTCATCATTACAAGCCCTAAAAAGCCTGCTGCTGCGAAAGTAAAGTAGTTTCTGGTTTTCATAATTGAGTTTTTGGTTGTGGTAAAATTATTAATAATCATTTTAAATTAAGAACAAAAAGGTAAATTTATTTTGGTTTACAACAAGAATGTGCTTTTTCGACAACCGGTGTTAACGCTTCTGCTTTCGGACTTATATACGGAATGCCAAGTGAAAGGCCCCGCATAATTATCAGAACCCCCAACAGCACAATTACATAGGGAGAAAGCTTGTTAATAAATACCCTAAGCTTCAGGCTGATCATAGTTCCGGCAAGGGAAACTGCAAGCATAACGGGCACGGTGCCAATGCCAAACAAGGCCATATACATCATTCCTTCAAAAACTCCGCTGGTGTTGATCGCACCGGCAACAGCCACATAAACCAGACCGCAGGGTAAAATGCCATTCAGCAAACCAATCCCAAACAGTGATGGATAGGAACTGTTGCGGAACAATCGCCTGAAGCCACCCATCAGCCGGGCCGAATAGCCTTCGAAAATGGTATTTACCGATGGCAATTGCCTGAACAATAAGGGGACAACCACAAAAGCAATCATCAGTGCCCCAACAATTACAGAAGCCCAAAGCTGAAACCCAGCCATGTGAAGGCCTTTGCCAAGAAGTCCGAAAAGTGCACCCAGCAACATATAGGTAAGAATACGTCCTGAGTTGTAGGTTAGCCCGCCAGCGATACGCCTGAACCAATTATCGCTGCGCAATGGTAATGCAAGTGCAATTGGCCCGCACATTCCTGCACAATGGGCGCTACCAACCAATCCTATTAAAAATGCTGTCCAGAGATACATAGGAAGTAAAAAGTTTAAAGTAAAAAGTAAAAAGTTTTAAGCTCAAAGTAAAAAGCCTGCCTGTTTGCCAGAGGCAGACAGGTAAGAATCACTATTTCACAATCCGCAGATTTTCTTCGTGATAGTATTCTTTTCCGTCCATTTTCCAGGTGATTTTAGCGATGTATTTGCCGGCATCCATCCTTTCGGTTGAAATCCGTTGAACCATGGTTGTGTCAAATCTGAGACTATCAGTAAAATCAGCATACTGATCTGAAGGACGGAACATATGAACGGTGCCTTTGATTGCCTTCCCTTTTAAATCATCAGGATAGGTAAACACTATCTCGTTCTGTTGTTGCTCAATCATAATTTTACCCGACAATGCCCTTGCATTCGCTATACGGTCAATCTGCTGCTGATATTCAAGACTTTGCGGATAGTATTCTGTTTCAACAAGATCGAATCGCTGTTGAGAACTGAAATAGATGAGGGCAACCATGCTTAACAGAAACAGTCCGATAAACATAAAAATTCCGGTGCCCCAATTAAATTTGAACGACATAGCAGTTTATTTTATAGATTTCCTGTCAGGTTAAATTATTTCTTAGTGTCAAGTTCATTCGGACCTACAAAGGTAGCCTCAATTTCATCCATTACACGACCTTCGCTCATTACTTTAAATTCAATCTCGGTTAAGGATGTTTTTACTTTAGCCTTCTCCATAACCAACAGGAAAGTTGCCTTACCAACATCCTCTTTTTTAACAACCAATGGATCTCCCATCATTTTAATCGAGCCAACAGCTTCATCAATTGTAAGATCAACAGGCAGATCCTTGCGGGTTTTATTGATCAGTTGTATAGTGTAGATGTTGCTGTAATGCAGTGAATCGTATTCCTGGTACATTGAACCGGGCAAACGCAGTATGGTTGATTCAATATCAGTTCGGATCGAAAAAAGATATCCGATAAGGATAAGCAAAGCCGAAAGTACCACCGAATAGAACAGAATCCTGACATTAAAGCTGAGTTTGGTCCCTTCGGCTATTGTGCGCTCTGAGGCATATCTTATGAGGCCCCGTGGTTTGTGCACCCTGTCCATCACCTGATTGCAGGCATCAATGCAGGCCGTGCAATTGATACATTCGAGCTGTGTGCCGTTCCGGATATCAATCCCGGTTGGACAAACAAGTACACAACTGTTACATTCGATGCAATCACCCTTTCCAACTTTTTCACGATCTTCCAATGGATTGTATTTTCCCCTTGGTTCACCGCGCTTGTAATCGTAACTAACAATGATAGAGTTTCTGTCGAGAAGAACGCCCTGCAGCCTTCCATAAGGGCAGATGATAACGCAAACCTGCTCTCTGAGTTTGGCAAAAACCAGGTAATGAGCAGCTGCGAAAATCAGCATTCCAATAAAACCGGCAATATTCCCGGCCGGACCGGCTGCGATCAGCTCCTTTACCCTATCCATACCTATTACATAGGCAAGGAAGAAATAGACTGTTACCAGCGATATTAGATAGAAAATCAGGTGTTTTAACGATTTTCGCCAGAATTTGTCGAAATCCATGGCGCGCTCATCCAGTTTCCTCTGCATGCTGTTGTTACCTTCAATCAGGTATTCAATCTGCCTGAAGACAAATTCCATAAAGATGGTCTGCGGACAAATCCATCCACAGAAAATCCGGCCGAAAATTACTGTAAACAGCACCACAAACACAATAAATGCGATCATGGACAGGACGAAGAGATAAAAATCCTGGGGGAAAAACATTACCCCAAAAACAATGAATTTGCGTTCCAGAAAATTAAAAAGCAACAGTGGTTCACCATTGACTTTGATGAAAGGCAGCGTAAAAAAAATCAGCAACAAAGCATAAGAAACCAGGACGCGGTAATTAAACAACCGGCCCTTGGGACGTTTGGGATACACCCACAAGCGTTTACCGTCTTCGGCTATCGTTGAAACCCTGTCGCGAAAGGAATTATTTTCTTCTGGTTCATCCATTTTAGTAATGTTTAATTAAACGCAAAACCAATGGCGTTGGGGTTATTCCTCAGCCACTGGTTTTTAATCCGGTAATCTTTAAAAAAGGTCATTAAATAAGCATGCGCATAGGAGAATTATCCGAAAGTATCGTATTTCTTTCCCTGAGGGGCTTTTGCATTTACCGGTTTTGTGCCTTGCAGGCTCAGTATGTAACTTAATACCTGCTGTATCTGCACAGGCGTCAACTGATCTTTATAAGAAATCATCCCCTTTTCAATCACACCATTAATAACCACATCGTAAAGGTTTTTGATGGTGATACGGTTGTTGATCGAATCGCCGTGAATCCAGTAATTATCGGTCATATTCGGTCCAACAAGGCCTTGCGCTTCAGGGGCATGGCAGGTAACACAAATCTTATCGTAGATTTCCTTACCGGAAGCCAGGTCGGCAGCCGCAATCATGGGAACCATATTCTCAAGATCAATGGTGACTTCGGGGGTAGCTTGCTTAACTTCATGGGCAGCAGCCATTTCGGTTTTATATTCCCCTTCCTGCAGGGGCCACCACTCTGCCAGATGATAGCCTACCAAATAGACCAATGCAAAAATTATGGTTCCATAAAAGAGGTATAGCCACCACTGAGGAAGCTTATTATCAAGCTCACGAATGCCATCGTATTCATGGTCTTCGAGATATCTGTCGTTGGTTAACTCATCAATTTCAGGTTCACCATGAGGCAGTTTTTTGTCATCTATATTGCTCATAATCCTTATTTTTCAGTGTTTTCGATTCATGAATTCATTCTGATTGTCGTTGTCGAGTGGCATATTGGCCAATTCGCGGTCGCGGCTTTTCTTGATGGTGAGAGTATGAATTACAATCGCAACAAAAAGCGCAACGAACAACAGCAGTGCAATTATCGGAAACCAATAAACGCCATCAACTTTGTCAAATAATCGTGTTACAATACCCATATTGCCCTGTTTTATTTGTTTTCAGAATCTTCAGCGTTTACTACAATATCGGTTCCGATGCGCTGGATATAAGCAATGAGGGCGATTACCTGCTTGTTGCTTTCAACATCAATACCCTGAGCTTTCAGTCCGGCAGCAATCTTATCGGCCTGCGCCTTCAGATCATCGTTGGCAACTAAGTCATAGCCTTCGGGATAAGGAACACCGAGTGTCTGCATTACCCTGATTTTTCTGGGTGTTGACTCAGTATCAATTTCAAGATCGGCAAGCCATGAATACTTCGGCATAATAGAGGTAGCATTCATTTTTTGAGGATCCATAAAGTGGTTGTAATGCCATGAATCAGGCTTATAGTTGCGGCCGGTTTTAACACCTTCGCGCCACAAATCGGGCCCGGTGCGTTTTGAGCCCCACTGGAATGGATGGTCATAAACATATTCGCCGGCTTTTGAATATTCACCATAACGTTCGGTTTCTGACCTGAACGGGCGAATCATTTGTGAGTGGCAGTTATAACAACCCTCTTTCACATAAATATCGCGTCCCTGCAATTCGAGCGGAGTATAGGGCTTCACACTGGAGATGGTTGGAATATTTGATTTTATGAGATAAGTAGGAACAATTTCGACAATACCACCGATAAGAATCGCAATAATTGCCAGAATCATAAACCTGACTGGTTTACGCTCGAGGAAACGGTGAATGCTTTCGCCTGATTTCATGCCGCCTTCTTTGGCAAGCGCAGGTGCTTCGGCAGCTTCCATAGCAACAAACGAACCGGCTTTAACCGTTTTGGCGATATTGAAAATCATCAGCAAGGCACCAATAAAATAGAGTGTGCCTCCGACTACCCGCATTACGTACATTGGCATGATCTGCGAAACTATCTGCAGGAAATTGGGGTAAACCAGGTCGCCGGCTTCGTTAAACTGCTTCCACATGGAGGCTTCGGTCCAACCTGCCCAGTACAATGGAATTGAGTAGAAAAGGATGGCAAGGGTTCCCATCCAGAAATGGAGATTTGCCAGCTTTACAGAATAAAGTTTTGTATTGAACATCCTGGGAAACAGCCAGTAAACCATACCAAATGTAAGGAATCCGTTCCAGCCTAAGGCGCCGATGTGCACGTGACCTACAGTCCAGTTGGTAAAGTGGCTGATGGCGTTGATGCTTTTGAGCGAGAGCATTGGCCCTTCGAAAGTTGACATACCATAAGCGGTAACGGCAACCACGAAGAATTTTAAAACGGGATCTTCGCGAACTTTGTCCCAGGCACCTCTTAACGTTAACAATCCATTGATCATACCTCCCCACGAAGGTGCGATAAGCATAATAGAAAATACAGTTCCGAGCGATTGCGCCCAGTTGGGAATTGACTGATAAAGCAAATGGTGCGGCCCTGCCCATATATAAAGGAAGATCAACGCCCAGAAATGGATGATACTCAGTTTATAGGAATAAACCGGACGGTTGGCCGCCTTGGGCATAAAGTAATACATCAAACCCAGGTAAGGCGTGGTAAGGAAGAATGCTACCGCGTTNNGTCGCAATGTAAAACCAAATGGCTACATAAATGTGTTTAACCCTTCTTTTCAGGATGGTCCACATCATGTTCCATCCGAAAATTACCCAGATAATGGCAATCAGAATATCAATCGGCCATTCAAGCTCTGCATATTCCTTTCCGGAAGTATAACCGGCAAGCAGGGTAACAGCAGCCAGAACAATAATCAACTGCCATCCCCAGAAATGAACCTTCGACATCCACTGACTGGCCATGCCTGTTTTGAGCAAGCGCTGAATTGAGTAGTAATAGCCTGTGAAAATACCATTCCCCACAAAAGCAAAAATTATGGCGTTGGTGTGAACCGGTCGAACACGGCCGAAGGTGGTGTAGGCAAAATTGAAGTTCAGCGCCGGATACACAAGCTGAAGTGCAATCAGCAACCCGACCAACATGCCTACAATGCCCCAGAACAAAGTGGCATAGGCAAACAACTTTACAATCTTGTTGTCGTAGTAAAACTTTTGTAATTCCATAAGTTGTTGGTTTAACTAAACATTGTTTTCAATCGTTTCTGAATCAGTGGATTTATCACTCTTATTATCGAAAAGAATTCTTACCGAAGGCGACACATCGTCGTCGTACTGGCCCGATCTTACAGCCCACAAAAAAGCCAGCAGAAAGCCGGCAGCTACCAAAATACTGAAACCTATCAGAACAACGATTACACTCATCTTAATTTCTAAGTATTTGATTTACCCAAAGATATTAAATCACTAAGTTTCGTGATCGGTCAGAATTAATATAGAATAAATCTAAATAAATTCGTATGGCTTTGATTGTGTTATTTTTACAACAATTATGAACATATGTCCATAATTCATTAATTGCATTTGTTGACTTAAGGCAGAATTTTTTGTCAGGATAAATGTATTTATGCACATTAATTATATTGAATACAAGGGGAAAGAGTTGGGGTAAATCTAAAGATAAGCGAGTTGCAGGCTGAGCCTCCGCCTAACATGCAGCCAAACAAGGGTGCGTTATCGCGTTACAGCCAGGCCACTACCTTTGGCCATTAATGAAACTGAAAGACTTGCAAAAGTAACTACTGAAATAGAGCTTAACGGCATCAGAATAGCTGCAACCACAGGCGAAAGCAAACCCTGTACAGCAAATGACAAACCTACAATATTATACAGGAACGAAATACCATAGCTTACATAGACTATTTTCAGGGATCGGCGCGAAAACATCAGAAAGCGATGAAGGCGGCTGAATTCAGAAGATTTGAGAATGGCGTCGCAGGCGGGTGAAAAGTGGTAAATATCATCGGCTATCGTAATGCCAATATCCGCTTTAAGCAAAGCTCCTGCATCATTCAGGCCATCACCTATCATAATTACATTCCGGTTTTGCGATTTCAATGTCTTGATAAACTCCAGCTTATCGAGCGGTGACTGTTTGAAATGAAGCGCNNCCTTCATCATCCGACTGGCTGCCGGCAACAAAACTTCTTGACCCCAACATTATCTTAAGGCCATCAATATTGCCTACAATTCCCATGCCGGCAATTTCGCGGTAGTTATCAACTGGCAACAAGGGGCTTACCGGCAACCATTCACCAACTATCACCGACAGCGGATGGGTTGAATTTCGCGCAAGCGAACGAATACACTGCATTTCTTTTTCCTGCAGACTTTGGCCTTCCCAGCTTACGTTCATTGAGCGGGCATGGGTAAGGGTTCCGGTTTTGTCGAAAACCACCGTATCGGCCTTTGTCAGATTTTCTATTACATCGGTATTTTTTATGTAGAACCCGTTGCGGCCAAAGATGCGCATTACATTTCCAAAGGTGAATGGTATGGTCAAAGCCAGGGCACAAGGACAAGCAACAATCAGGATGGAAGCAAATATATACACCGCCTTGCCCAGATCGTGAAACGACCAGTAAACAAAGGCCGAAGTAGCAATAGCCAGAATAGTGATGGTAAAGTAATGACTGACTTTGTTTACCACTGTTTGCATGTGAATGCCAGAATCGTCACCAAGCCGGTCTTCGTTCCATAGCTGGGTGAGGTAACTCTGGGCTACTTCTTTTACAACCTGAAGTTTAATGGCTGCACCGGTTTGCTTGCCACCTGCAAAAACAAAATCACCGCTTTGCTTCGCCACCGGCATTGATTCGCCTGTAACAAAACTATAATCTATACTCCCCTCCCCTTCCATAAGCACCGAATCTACCGGAATGAGTTCTCCGTTTCGCACCAGGATAAGATCGTTGGTTTTAACTTCGCTCAGTTGCACAAATTCCTCAGTACCATCATTTAAACGTGTTACAGCTATTGGGAAATAGGATTTATAGTCGCGATCGAACGAAAGCGACTGATAGGTGCGGTTTTGATACCAGCGGCCAATCAACATAAAGAAAAGCAGTCCGGCCAACGAATCCATATAACCGGTTCCGCTTCCGCTGAAGATTTCGTAACTGCTTTCGAGAAATAATGACAATATCCCCAGTGATAGTGGCAGATCAATGTTGATTATTTTTTTGCGAAGGCTTTTGAATGCCGAAAGGAAGAAATCGCTTGCGCAATAGGTTATTACAGGCAAAGCGAGTATAAAGGATACGATTCCGAAAGTGCCCGACATCAAACGGTCAATGGCTTCGCCTCCAGGCAGATAATCGGGAAAACTGAGCAGCATTATATTGCCAAAAGCAAAACCTGCCACACCAATTTTCATTATCATGCGACGATTGGCTTTCTGATGATCGTCTTTTTTCCCGCGGTTATAGGTGATATCAGGGATATAATGAATGGTATGCAACATTTCAACTACCTGTCTCAGGCTTATTTCCTGATCGCGGAAAGTGATACTGACTTCTTTGCGGACAAAATTTACATGCGAATGCATAATACCTGGATGCAGCGTATGCAGATTTTCGAGCAACCAGATACAACTGCTGCAATGTATGGCTGGGATAAAGAGGTTAACCCTCGATATGCCACCATCAGAAAATTCGAGCAAACCGGAACGAATTTCTTCATTATCGAGATAAGCATAGCGGGTGCCTGAAGTATTATCCTGATCAAGGCGGATACCGGGTGTGGGCATCATTTCGTAATAACGATTCAGCTTACGGTCCTGAAGTATCTGGTAAACCATGCTGCAGCCATTGCAGCAAAAAGGCTTATCGTCGAAAATTACAGGGTTTTTACCGCAGTCCTGCCCGCAGTGCACACACTCAGCCATAAGGTTTGATATACAGCGGCAAAAATAGGGTTAAAATGTGAAACAGGAGAAACGACAGATTTGTTGTTGACTTCGATACGAGTATTATTATAATGTAGATACGCCATGCGTGGAGTATCTACATTAAATTCATTTCAGCAGCCATTTTAAGTTCTTCGAGATTGAGCTTCACCCCAGCATCAAGATTGGCCTGAAAATATTTGCGAAAAAGCCGGGGGAAAACACCCTGCAGGCTCTCTTCTACTGTGACTTTTGTTTTGTTGTTATACTCTTCAAATTTCCAGTTATGCACAGCAATTGCACCAAAGGTTGTTCCGGTCCAGCCAAGCATTGCCATTGGCTTCATTGTGTGTATCCTTGATTTAAATGAAAGCCCGCCGGCTTTCCAATCAAACCGTGCTCCTTCCTCAACTTTTCCGGCTATGGTGGCTTTGGTCACACTCTTTTGCCAAGCCGGCCAGTTTTCTATATCGGTCAAGATTTGCCAAACAGTATCAAGCGGTGCGTCAATTTCAAGCATGTACTCCGATTTAACAGGGGCTTCTGAATTTATTGGAATATTCATTTCGGATGAATGAGGTTTTGAAATGTAGGTTTCAAATGAACGATTTTCATACATAAAGAACGCTATTATACCTGCAATAAGGACCACTAAAAGGATGAGAATTCTTTTCATCGTTTTTTTTCTAAAAACCATAAAACAGTTGTAGCCGGAAAAAAGTTGCAGAATTCAGATATTTTTAAGTTGTAGAATCACCAGTCCGTTTTTGAAATAATATGTTAGATACGCCATGCATAATTTGCAATATAGCAGATACACCAGGCCGTATTTGAATCACGGTAGATACGCCATGCCTGGCGTATCTACAAACACCCTTTGTTATCTATGTTAACACCCTGGCATTTCAACTTGTAACTTCGGTGAT
>DINP01000134.1 GCA_002426025.1 Bacteroidales bacterium UBA5537
TTGGGCGAAAGCCAGCCGGTTGCACCAAACGATACACCATCAAACAAAGCCTTGAACCGCAGGGTTGAGTTTCTAAAGCTTTAACATCGTAATACATTTCTTATCAACAAATTACAATCTTTAACCTCACTTATATGAGAACATTGATTATTGCTATACTGACTTCCGTTACTTCACTGTGTTGTTCTGCTCAAAACGGTTCAAATGCAGAATCCTTACTTCCAATGCAGGATATAAACCAGAAATTCCGAAAAGTCCAGCAAATGGTATCGGATTTGGGTATGATGGTGCGGATTGAGGTAAATGCCGACCTGAATAGCTACAACTCATGCCATAACGGGCCAGAACCAGCCGGAAGGCTCGACATGGAACTTACCTGGTACAATACCAACGATGAAACAGGCAAGTTTATGTTGCAGGTGTTGAAGGATCTGAACGGCATTGAACAGATGAAGGAGGCTTTTAAACATTCATCGGGAATGGAAGTAGAAGAAGCTAAGGAAGAGGAGTTTATCGGGGGCACTCTCTGGACTATTGCCAATCAGGATGAATGTATTAATGAGATTACAGGACCAACCGGTGTGACAGCTTATCATACTTTTGCCAGGTACTTCTTGTTCCAAGGTTCAGCTATCTTTCAAATTGACATTGACTGGGCATGTAAACCTGCAAAAGCCAAAGAAATGATAAGTCATATTGTTGAAAAATCGAAACAATTTGACTTCACGGGTTTAAAATCATCGGGCAGTAGTGATGAGTAGGAGAAGCTTTGAGCTTTAAGTTTAAAGCTCAAAGCTTAAAGCTCAAAGTAAAAAGTCTAAAGTAAAAAGTAATGTACAAAGGGCGTACGCTGTAATTTTCTGCTTCCTCTTTTCGACCGGAACGCCACATCGCAACTGGAAAGCTCAAAGTAAAAAGTCTAAAGTAAAAAGTAATGTACAAAGGGCGTACGCTGTAATTTTCTGCTTCCTCTTTTCGATCGGAACGCCCNNAAAAGTCTAAAGTAAAAGATATTCTTCCGCAATCAACAATCCACCGTTGAAAATCCGAAATCTGCAATCTACAATCCACAATCCACAATCTGAAATCCGCAATTAAAAAAAGCCTACCTTTGCAGCCCCTTTAGGGAGCAGGCATTTTTGCCCATAATTAACACATAATTAAATGATTACAGTTTCGGACCTGGGAATTCAGTTTGGTAAAAGGATATTGTTTCAGGATGTAAATTTAAAATTCAACCCAGGCAACTGCTATGGTATTATTGGCGCCAATGGTGCTGGTAAATCTACTTTTCTTAAAATGCTTTCGGGCGAAATGGATTATACCAAGGGCAATGTGAGCATGGCCCCGGGCGAGCGCATGTCGGTGCTCAAGCAGAACCACTCTGAGTTTGACGATCATACCGTACTCAACACCGTTTTGATGGGCCACACAAAATTGTGGTCGGTGATGCACGAAAAAGATGTGATTTATGCCAAAGCCGATTTCTCGGAAAGCGATGGCATTAAGGCCGCAGAACTCGAAGAGGTATTTGCCGGAATGAATGGCTGGAATGCAGAAAGTGATGCCGCCAGCCTGTTAAGTGGACTCGGAATTGCAGAAGATCTGCACCAGAAACTAATGAGCGAACTGGACGGAAAAGTTAAAGTGAAGGTGCTGCTGGCCCAGGCCCTGTTTGGCAAACCCGACAATCTCCTGCTCGATGAGCCGACCAACGACCTTGACCTTGAAACCGTAAACTGGCTCGAAAACTATCTTTCCAATTTTGATAATACCGTGCTGGTTGTATCACACGACAGGCACTTCCTTGATTCAATCTGCACTCACATTGTTGATATTGACTTTAACAGGATTCAGCTTTTCCCCGGGAATTATTCATTCTGGTATGAGTCGAGTCAACTGGCTTTGAGACAGATGCAGACACAAAACAAAAAAGCCGAGGAGCGTAAAAAGGAGTTGCAGGAGTTTATTGCCCGCTTCAGTGCTAATGCTTCAAAATCGAAACAGACGACCAGTCGCAAGAAAATGATTGAGAAGCTGAATATTGAGGAGATAAAGCCTTCCACACGTAAATACCCGGGCATTATCTTTACGCCTGAGCGTGAACCGGGAAATAACATCCTCGAAGTTAAAAACCTGAGCAAAAGCCTGAATGGTGTGAAACTCTTTAAGGATGTGAGTTTTACAATGATGAAGGATGACAAAATTGTTTTCCTTTCGCGTGACACCCGTGCCATGACCATGCTTTTTGAGATTCTGAAAGGCCATGAAGAGCCAGACAGCGGTAGTTTTGATTGGGGGCAAACCATTCTGAAAGCCTATCTCCCACTTGAATATGAGCATCTTTTTAATACGGATATCAGCATTACCGACTGGCTGGCGCAGTTTTCTGATGATACTACTGAATTGTATCTCAGGGGCTTTCTCGGCAAAATGCTTTTTTCGGGCGACGAAATTTATAAAAAAGCCAATGTCCTTTCGGGAGGCGAAAAGGTGCGCTGCATGATTGCCCGTATGATGACCCGAAATGCCAATGTAATGCTGCTCGACACCCCCACCAACCACCTCGACCTTGAATCTATCCAGGCTTTCAACAATACGCTGATTAAGTTCAAAGGCAATATTCTGATGTCGTCGCACGACCACGAGTTTATACAAACAGTTTGTAACCGCATTATCGAAATCGGCCCCAAAGGCATGATAGATAAGCTGATGGATTATGATGATTACATTAGTGATGAAAAGCTGAAAGAACAGAGGAATAAGTTGTATTAATTTCGGATTGCAGATTTTAGATTTCGGATTTTCGATTGCTGATTGCTTAAGGGAGCAGATGGAGGATTTCATGTTGTCAAAAAGTAATTTTGGTGGTAACCACAAATGATGATCTAAAAAACGATTCGTTCTAATATCATGAAACGGTGCGATGCACCTCTATTTTCTTATTATTTCCCTATACTACAAAGGTTACGGTGCGATGCAACTTAGATTTAGTTAGGCTTTTTACAAAAATTCAGGTTTCGGATGAATGCGCTTTAAAAATGCTATCGCTACCTGATAATGTAATGGTTTCTGTTATTTACTTCTTTTAATCCTGGGTTCTATTACCAGAGGGTGATATGTAGGACCAACCTCTTTTTTGAAGGCAGGCTGAAAAACAAAAAAACCGGCTCAAACGGAACCGGTTTTGAGAATACTACAATCTGAATTGCATTTAATTCAATACGGGATCTACCGGTATGAGATTAAAGTCAACAACCAGACTTTCGTTGTTTTGAATGGTAACTTCAACCGCTTCAGGCACCTGATAACCATGAGCGAAACAGCCTACCGTGTAAGTGCCCTCTTCGAGTTCTTCAAACAAGTAGTAGCCATCAATATCGGTTTCGTTTACGAAAGCATGCTGAAGCAGCGTTATACTGGCATTCCCGATAGAAACGCCAGTGATGGAGTTTGTTACTGTGCCGGAAATATCGCCGTTTGCTTCGATTTCTGGATCGGATTTGCGTGATCGCCGAGGCTTACGGACAGACATGTAGGCCAGTTTCATTTCGGGAAATGCAGGACCATTCATAATTACAAAATGGTCAACCTGGTTTACAATAAGCTGGTTACAAGCCTTAAGCAGGCTGTGTATTTCACTGCGGCCAACTCTACGGGTGTTTAAAGCCATACCTGTATCATCGAGTATGGATAGAAAGTCGTTGGTCAGCCTTGTAAATTCAGTCAGTTTTACAGTGTCGAGGCCAATATCCTCTGCCTGACCAGCATAAGGTTTTAATTCCTCCGCAATGTGAACTGCCATTTCGTATAAAGTATAATCGGCAACACGACTGATTTGCACGCGGTATTGTTTCATTATTGCCTTTAATGTATTGTTGTTGATTCGGGTAGCAATAAGGATACAGGCACCGTTCATCGTTTTGAGCGATTCTATAAAATTGATACGCAGGTTCTGCCTTGGTTGATAAACTGTAGAAACCGGCCTTATCAGTTTTGAAATCAGTTGTGATAGCTGATCGTTGCAATCGCCTAGTGATGCTAACATGGCCATTGCTTCTGGCTTACCTTCAAAGGCTTGTGGGTTTTCGGTTAAAATCCTGTGAAGGGTTTTGTATTTCTGGTGACGAGTTATTGTGTTTTTCATTGTGGTATTGAGTATTAAAGTTTGTAAAAAGAGACTTACCATACAGATATACAAACCATACTGTGGTAAGAATTCGGTTGCCTGCTGCTGTTTCTGTATTGAGAAACAGGTAGGCATGGGCATAGATATCCTGCAAAATGATCAGGTGCATTTTTTTTACACAAGATCAGGTAGCTGAGTTAGTATGCCTATAACCGGCAGGCTTAAGTAAAAAGGAAAGAAGGGGGTGAGAGACCAGGAGAGTCTTTGCTCAGTAAACGGAAGGTAAAAATGCGCTGATCGGGTATAAAGGGATACCTGCGCGGAGGGTTAAGTGCTTTATCATCAACCGGAAGCAATCCGGAAAGCTTTATATAAGGGATATATTTATAATCGGTACACTTTAAATCTATGAGTTCGCAAAGGGCGTGCTCATTTGTTAACTGTATCTCAACATGTTGTTTCCAAAATGCCTCAAGTTCTTCCTGCGTTACTATGACAGGGGTTTTTGTTTTATTTTTCCTTCCCATAATAACAATATTAACCGGCTGTTTTACAATTGATGCCATTGCTATGGAAACGTATATGCTGTGCATCAGGAGGATCAGTATCGGCAAGTATATTTACCCTGGTAGTCAGTTCGAGGTACTTTTCTGTAGCTTCGGCTATAGATAGCAATTTATTATGTACCATAATCTGAAACAGACCGACATAGTTAAGGACAGCAATATTGTTCAGCGAAGCAATGCTAACGACTGCCGGGTCGGATGTAAGTATCGTATAGCCATAATTTCCTGATTTAAGCAAAACCGAACAATCGGAAAGTGTTATACCCGGATGTTGAACACGATAAGCGATCAATCCTGAGAGTTCAGTTTCGGTGATTTCTTCGATAATGAAGGTGCCGGAATCACCGGTGACATTGGTAATGAAACCAGTTGTAACACCCGCTGTAGTTAGCGCGGGAGTGGTGGTGTGCAGGGTGTAACCCATTCGGGACAGAGGATAAAAGAGCCGTAATCTGCGCAAGTCCCTCAATGCGCTGGCATCAACAATCAAGTGTTTAGTCATTGTCGGTGTAATTTTGAATGAAAGTGTCGAGTTCGAGTTGAGCAAGTTCGGCTGCTTTTGCAAGTGAGATATAACCTTCGGTGAGTGCCCTTACGAGCAATTGGTCGAAGCGGGTAGCATTGTCGGTACTGTTGTTGCTTCCAATATGCTTTTCGAGTGGATCTTTGCGCAGCATGCTGTAAAGCGGAATGAGCCTGGGCTGTGAAATTACCCCAAGGTCAGATGCGCGTTTTACAAAGGCAATGGCTGATATGCCATATTTATCCTTTATAATACCCAGTTCGCGACGTGAAAAGTCGGTGCGATAGCTTCCAAATTCCCTGAAGAAAACTTCGCGGGGAATTAGAACTGCGCCAGCAAACTGATGGCATAGTTTTTCGACCTTTGAAGCTGGCAAGCCTTCGTCGAACAGGAACAGCGTGTGGGCCAGTTCATGCAGGGCAGTAAAACGCCGGCGTTCGGTTGTTGCATTTTTGCGTACTACAATTACAGGGTATTTGTTGTTGGCAAGTGCCGAGAATCCTTCAAAGTGATTGGTCGATTCAATTTCTATCACCTTAATCCCCTGATCTTCGAGTATGCCCATAATACTGCCAAGTGGATTTTTACCCAAATGCCATATGTTGTGCAATTCTGCAGCATAATGCTCAATCTGTTCGCTACTGCTTATTACCACACCCTCGAATGGATTAACAAAAACAGAATTTAGGCCCAGTAACTCTTCCAGTTCGAGGTAGCGCTCGGTGCCATTTGCAATAGTTTGGCGCAATTGCTCTTCGAGACGGGCACCCATAGACGATTTAGCCCTGAACTCTACTTTTGTAATGGATAGTGAAATGGGCTTAAAAAAATAATCCATCGGTTGTTTGAGTACCTTTGCAAGCATCTCTATTACTTTTGGTTTTGGCATCATTTCACCGCGTTCGTATTTGGCAATTGCTGTTTTCTTAACCAGACCCTCTATTTTTTCAACCAGTTCATCCTGCGAAAATCCAGCCTGCTTGCGGGCGTTGAGCAGTCGTTGTCCAAATATTTCTTTCATAGGTGTGAGGTTTTATTTTTATGTGTTCATTTGATGCAAATATAGTTTATTTAAACACATTTGATCTCCGTTTTTATAGAAACTTTTCAACATTTTGTTAATAATTCCGAAGAGAGAAGGGTATGTTTTTGTATTTAAAGCATTTAAAGGAAGTTTAAAAGGGAATTAAACAGTGTTTATTTTGCAGATTGCCGGGTGATTTGATTTTATAAGGCGTTGGGGCTTAGATTTCTTTTTGATTGAGAGAAGCGAGGTCGTTGCTCTGAGGGATGGTATTGCTTAATTTTTACATTAGCCTCATCTTTGCTTTCTGTACCTTTTGCTCTTAAGAAA
>DINP01000036.1:0-955 GCA_002426025.1 Bacteroidales bacterium UBA5537
TTTAATTGCAATTATATTGAGGGTTCAACTCATACGCGATTGAATTTAAGGTATGATCATATAATTGGTATGCTGGTCAATATGGGTTTAAAACCTGAAAACTGGACCTTTTAATCCCAGCTCCCTTTTCACTCTTTCACTCCAGCTCTCTTTCTCTCACTCATAATTAACTGGAAATATGTCAAAACAGGATTTTAACCATAACTATGAACTATAAAGCAATCAAACGGGCAGGGGATATCCTGTTTGCATTGGTCGGGATATTGATTTTCCTTCCATTTTTTATACCTCTCTCTATAGCCTTATTGCTTACCGGAGAAGGATATGTATTTTACCTTCAGGAAAGACGGGGGTATAAAAACAAGGTTTTTAAAATATGGAAATTTGCTACTATGCTAAAAGCCAGTCCGGGACTTGGAACGGGAAGTATAACAGTGAGGAATGACTGGCGGTTGACTCCTATGGGGAAATATTTGCGTGGAAGTAAAATCAATGAGATTCCGCAACTTGTAAATATCTTAAAGGGCGACATGTCGCTGGTTGGTCCCAGGCCATTGATGGAAGCTGATTTTGTTAAGTTTTCAGATGATGTAAAGGCTCGGTTTTATGATTGCAAGCCTGGTTTAACAGGAATTGCATCCATTGTTTTCAGGGATGAAGAGAAACTCCATTCCGAATCAGGGATAGACCCCCATGAATTTGACCGTCTGCATCTGGCTCCATACAAAGGTGCTCTCGAATTATGGTACCGCGATCATCTTAGCTTCAGAACAGATTTTTTAATTATCTTTCTTACCGCAGTTGTAATTATATTTCCAGAAAATCAGTGGGTGTTCAGGTTTTTCAAAGATCTGCCTCCTAAGCCTTCTTTCTGGAAGTGAAAAAGAAGCTAATAGTTAATAGTGAAGAACTAATAGTGAGAAGTGAGAAGTGAGTAAGGAGTAAGGAGTAAGGA